>JAQBVM010000136.1 GCA_027623095.1 Verrucomicrobiota bacterium | reverse complement strand
GGTAAACATAGACAGCGCTGTGGGGGTCAGTGACGTGGACGACACCGAGATCGCCAGCGGTTCGGTGAGCGTGAGCACCGGGTTTACAGCCGGAGACACCCTGGCCGCAACGACGACCGGAACCAGCGTCACGGCCAGTTACAATTTATCGACCGGTGTGTTGAGTTTGAGCGGAACGGACACGCTGGCCAACTACCAGGGTGTGCTCCAAAGCGTCACCTACAGCTCAACCAGTGAAGATATCACCGCTACGGCGACAAGTCGGACAATCACATTTGGGGTAACTGATGCGAACTCGGACAGCGCCGGGGCGCAAAGCGGCAGCGCCACGAGGAGTATCGCCATCACCGCAGTCAACGACGCTCCAACCATAACAACGATCAGCAATCAAACGACGCTCGAAGATGCAGCCACCGGAGCAATTGTTTTCTCCCTCGCCGACCATGAGACGGCAGTCGCGGATTTGACGCTCACCGGAAACAGTTCCAACACTGCCCTCGTTCCTGATAATGGGATCGTTTTCGGCGGGGTCGGCGCGGATCGGACTCTGACAATAACGCCGACTCCAAACCAAAACGGAACCCTAACCGTGACCGTGACCGTGTCCGACGGAGAGACCCTCTCTACAAGCACAACATTTGACCTGACGGTAACCCCTGTCAACGACGCGCCAACATTGGCGGAAATCACCGATCCCGCAGCCATTCTCGAAGACGCGCCTCAGCAATCCGTTTCCCTGACCGGAATTAGCGCCGGACCGTCAAACGAAACTCAAACGTTGACGGTAACTGCCACATCCAGCGACACCGCTCTGGTTCCAGATCCAACTGTCACGTACACTTCACCGGAAGCGACTGCCACTTTGACATACACGCCGGCAGCCAATGCGAATGGAACCGCCACCATCACCGTGGTGGTCAGCGATGATGGTGGGACCGGAAGCGGAGGTATTCAGTCCGTAACAAAGAGTTTCACGGTCACCGTCACTGCGGTCAACGACGCGCCGATATTAGCCGCAGTCTCGAATCAGTCGGTGTTTGAGGATGCCGGTCAGCAGACTATCTCCCTCTCGAGAATCAGCGCCGGACCAGCCAACGAAAACCAGGCCATCACCATCACCGCGAGTTCGAGCAACACAAGTTTGATCCCGACGCCGACCGTTAGTTACAACAGCCCCAACCCCACCGGTTCCCTAACCTACACGCCGGTCGCGAATGGAAATGGACTATCGACAATCACCCTGACCGTCCATGATGACGGCGGAACCGCGAATGGAGGGGCGAGCTCTTTAACACGGAGTTTCACAATCCAGGTCAACGCCTCGAATGACGAACCGGTCCTATCGCCGATAAGCGATTATACCGTGGTTGAGGGCAGCGTATTGGAGTTTAGCGCCAGCGCCGGTGACGTGGATGGCGATTCGCTGACATTCAGTCTCTCTTCAGGCGCACCTGCAGGCGCGAGTATTGACTCGGCCACGGGAGTGTTTCGATGGATCCCGAGTGAAAGCCAGGGCCCGGGGAATTACACCATCACCGTGGCGGTGTCCGATAATGGAGCGCCGAGTCTGACCGTTCGCAGAACCTTCCAGGTCGCGGTTAGCGAGCTTTCATCGGTTCCGATCTTCGATCCTGTTTCCGACCAAACCGTCTCGGAAGGAGAGACCTTGAGCCTAACGCTGACCGCGCGGGATGCGGACTTACCCGGTCAAACACTCAGCTTCAGTCTCGGCGTCGGCCACCCAGCGGGAATGACCCTCCAGCCAACGACCGGCCTGCTCACATGGGCCACGACGGAAACCGATGGACCGAGCACGAACATCATCGAGGTGCGGGTCGTGGACTCCGGAACTCCGCCCAGTGAAAGCGCCACACGCTTCACGGTGATCGTGAACGAAGTGAACCAACCGCCTGTCATGCCAGGTATCCGCAGTCAACTCGCCAGCGAAGGGACCCTGTTCACGCTGGCCCATTCGGCCATTGATCCGGATGCGCCCGCAAACGTTCTTACTTGGAGTCTCTCGTCCGGCGCGCCGAAAGAAATGACGATTGATCCCGCGACCGGAACGGTTTCCTGGACACCAGCAGAAAACGACGGACCAAGCACGCACGAAGTCACCGTCACGGTGACTGACAATGGCAAACCAAACGCCAGCGCGAGCCAAACCTTCACCATAGCGGTTTTGGAAGTGAATCAACCGCCCACAATCACGCCGATCCCTGACCAAACCGTCGCGGAAGGAAACACCCTGACCTTGACCGTTGCCGCCGCAGACCCGGATCAACCAGCCAACAAACTACTTTTCAGTCTTGGGGCTGGCGCTCCCTCGGGAGCCACAATCAATTCAGCAACTGGACTACTTTCTTGGACACCGGATACCTTGATCGCAAGCAGCACCAATCAGATCACAGTTCAGGTAGCCGACGATGGCCTCCCCCCTCAAACCGCGGAAACCCAGTTCACAGTCATTGCAGTCGCCGCCAACAGTGCGCCCATCCTCTCGCTGCCGAGCGGCTTGACCGTGGCGGAGGACTCCCCTCTTGCGGTCAGCGGCATTGGCATCCAAGACGCCGACAGCGGCGCTGGCACCCTGCAAATCACGTTGTCGCTCAGCAACGGTCAGCTCTCGATCTCCGGGGGTGACGCCGGAGTGACCGTCTCCGGCAACGGCTCCGGTTCCATGGCATTGACTGGAAAACTATCCGAACTCAACGCCGCACTGCAAAGCATCACCTATCGCGGTCAGACGAATTTCTTCGGCTCGGTTTCGCTTTCCGGATCCGTGAATGATCAAGGAAACACCGGCGGCGGCGGAGCACTCTCCGACACAAAACAAGTCTCCATCCAAATCACTCCGGTCAATGATCTTCCGTCCATCTCACCGATCGCGGATCAGACGACCGTGGATTCGGTGGACATTGCGGCAATTGTTTTCTCGGTTGCCGATGTCGAAACAAACGGCGCGGGACTGCAAGTCACAGCCGGATCGTCCAATCCAACACTTGTCGCCGAGAGCGGCATCACCCTGAGCGGCCAAGGCAGCGACCGCACCGTGAGCATTCATCCGACTCCCGGTCAGGCTGGCGAATCCGTGATCACATTAACCGTCGCGGATCCCGATGGCGGGACAGCGCAGACGACATTCAATCTCACCGTCACGCCTGCGAGACCGGTGATCTTGAGCGCGTTGGAAACTCGAACGGTTTTGGCAGGCAACGTTGTCGCTTTGACAGTGAGCGCAACGGGAACCGCGCCACTGGAATATCAATGGCGATTTAAGGACACACCGATTCCGGGAGCCACCGGACCGACCCTAAATCTTACAAACGTTCAACCGTCCGAATCAGGCCTTTACTCCGTGGCTGTCTCGAACAGTGCGGGAAGCACTTCGGGAAACATCCTGAATCTCACCGTTGCCGAAAACCTGGGGATCGTGAACGACCTCCAGGATCAGACCGTGATCGCGGGAACCGACGTTACGTTCCAAATTACTGCGGGCGGCCTTGAACCGTTGCAGTACAAATGGCGGTTCAACGGCCAGATCATTTCGGGCGCAACATCGAGCACGCTCTCGATGGCAAATGTTCAGCCGAGCGACGCCGGTCTCTATTCCGTGGAAGTCTCGAACGCCACTGGTTCCGTCTCGAGTCGCGAAGCCAACCTCGTCGTGGAGGTCATTCCCTTGATTACCCGGGAACCCGAAGGGCAAATGGTCACGGAAGGAACGGACGTTTCGCTCGGCGTGACGGTGAGCGGCACTGAGCCGCTGATATTCCAGTGGAAACTCAACGGCGCGGACATGCCGGGAGCAACAGATCCGGCTCTCAGTCTTTCAAGCATCCGCCCGGATCAAGCCGGTGATTACCAGGTGACCGTCAGCAACGCGGCCGGCGCCGTCACCAGCGCCACCGCCACGATCGGTTTCAATACCCCCGTGTTGATCGCGGATACAACACCCAAGAATTTAATGGTGCCATCGGGAGAACCAGTGACACTGTCGGTGAGCGCGACGGGAACGGCTCCCCTGCTTTACCAATGGTTTCTCGATGGAACCCCGGTTTCCGGAGGGACAGGTCCAGACTTGGTATTGACCAACCCCCAAATCCAGGACACCGGCCGGTACACCGTGGTAGTCCGAAACTCACTGGGAGCTGCCGAAGGCCCAGTGATCAACCTCCAGGTTGTTGATCCGGTCGTGATTGTGCAAGACCCACAGGATCTCTCCGTGAAACTCGGGGAGACCGCTACCTTCACCGTTCAGGTCACCGGGACCGGACCGTTTGGTTATGTCTGGGAAATTGATGGAGTGCCATTCCGCACCACGACGGGGCCTTCACTGGTGCTTCCGGGAGTTAAAACTTCAGCCGCCGGAGGCTACGGAGTGACAGTCAACAATATTATCAGTTCCGCTAAAAGTTCCTCCGCGCAACTAACGGTTGTTGCGGCCCCGACAGTAGAACCATTGCCTAGCATCGTAGTTCTCCAGCAAACCAAGGACAACTTAACCCTTCAAGCTGTAGCCCATGGCACACCCCCCTTCCGATATCAATGGCTGCTCAATGGCGTCACTATCTCGGGAGCCACGAATGACACCTATACCGTGCTCAATGTGCAACCCCCCGACGGTGGAGGCTACAGTGTCGTGGTGACGGATTCCGGCGGGGCGGTGACCAGTAACACCAGCACCGTGATCGTGGACACACCGGCGTTTGGATTCGCTGACAACATCGCGAGTGCCTCGACGCTGACTGCCACCGGTGGATGCTTTACGGGCAGCAACGCTGGCGCGACCAGGGAATCGGGCGAACCAGCGCATGTTTCAGGAAAACCGGCAACGAGCTCTGTTTGGCTTTTGTGGGAATCGCCCGGGACTGGCATCGCAAGCATCAATCTTCGGGGCAGCAGCTTTGACACGATCATGGCTGTTTACACGGGAACACCCGGCAGTCTCACCCAGATTAGCACCGACGAGGACGGAGGAGGTTTCCTCACCAGCGCCGTGTCATTCAACACCGCGCCCGGCATTTCGTATTACATCGCGATTGACGGGTTTAAGGGCGCCCAGGGCAACATTCAGATGTGTGTCAACTGGGAAGGCACCAACGAAGTGCTGCCGGTTGTCATCACCCATCCGCAAAGCCAGACCGTTTTGGTGGGCGACAATGTCACGCTTTCAGCGGTCGCGACCATCAGCGACGGAAGCCCTCTTGTCCATCAATGGTTCTTCGACGGTGACGCAATTCCAGGTGCGACCGATCCGATTCTGGTGATCAATAATATCCAGGGACAAAATGCCGGAAATTATCGTGTGGAAGTCCGAAACGTATCGGGGAGTCGGCCCGTCGCGAGTTTTGACGCAGTACTCCAAGTGAATTTGCTGCTCTCAGGATTCGAAGGGCCGCAACTCGAGGTCGAGGACAAGTTCGGAGCCACGAGCGAAACCGGCCAACAGATTGTGGTTCGCAGCCTGCAGCGGCGCCCAACGTCCCTCCTGCGTGGATTTCGGGGATGGAAATATTTCAGCACCAAGACGGCGTCAAAAGATGCAGGGGAACCGAATCATGCCAACAACACCGGAGGGGCCTCTTCCTGGTTCGTGTATGAGGGGGTCACGAACTCAACCGTGCGAATCAGCACCGAGGGCAGCAGTTTCGATACAGTCCTGGCGGCTTACACCGGCGCGACTTCCGCCTATGTGGACTTGGTGGAATACGCTTCCGACGACAACAGCGGCACGGATGGGAAATCCAGTGTCCTGCTGTTCCCCACTGAAAGAGGGCAGATCTACTACATTGCGATGGATGGATTCGACGGGGCAAAAGGATTGGTCCAGTTCAAATACGAAGTTGCCGCGCCGCCCTTTGTGGGAGAAGCGCCGAAATGGGGGAAGATCGATCCAGTGACCGAGCTGCCGATCGGCGCAGGCGAAGACCCGACGCTGCATCTCGGCGACAGCGTTCGCTTCACCATCAAGGCCGATAACGTCCTGGCTCCTGTGGATCTGACTTATCAATGGCGCCTAAACGGACTCGACATTCCAGGGGCTGATGTGGGTTCCCTTGTATTAAAGAATCTCACTGCCCGGGACGCGGGCGATTATCAGGTCGTGGCGGGCAATTTTTCTGGCAGCGTCACGAGCGCCCCGGTGCATTTGGATTTCACACGATCGGTCAGTCTCTTGGCGACCCTTGAAGACCGTGCCGCAAATGTAGGCGGATCAGCCACGTTTTCTGTAATCGCCGAGGGAACCGGTCCACTCGAGTATCACTGGACCTACAACGGAGCACCGATCGCGGGGGCATCCAGTCCGACGCTCAGACTCGATAACGTGCAACCTTCGTCGGCAGGGCAATACGCGGTGGAAGTGACCAACTCAAGCGGTTCGGCATCCAGTCAGGCCGCACTCACTGTAAACGAAGCGCCCATTATCGTCAGCCAACCGCAACCCCGGACTGTTCCTTTAGGGGACGTTGCGCAATTCACCGTCTCGGCGACCGGCACAGCGCCGTTAAGTTATCAATGGCGCTTTAACGGGGTAAATCTGAAAGGCGCCACGCAACCACTGTTGACCTTGGAGAACGTGCAACCCACCCAAGAAGGCAACTACAGCGTGGTGGTGAGCAATCTCGTTCGCTCAGTGACCAGCGTCCCCGCCCCGTTAGCGGTCGCGACCCCGTTGGCCATCCTGCAACAACCTGCGGATCTGGCGTCTGAATTCGGGGCCACGGCAACGTTTTCGGTAATTGCTTCCGGCAATGATCCTCTCGCTTATCAGTGGCGTCGAAATGGACAGGATATTCCCGGAGCCATATCGCCCACTCTGGTTCTCAGCAGTGTCACGGAAACTGACGTGGCGGTTTATCAAGTGGTGGTTCGCGACAGTTCCGGAACACTCACCAGCCGGGAAGCACAACTCATGACAGGAATCGGCCCAAGAATCGTCGAACAACCTGTGAGTCAAACGGTGAAACCCCGGACCCGGGCAACCTTCTCGGTCACTGCGGAGGGAACCGGTCCTCTGCGCTATCAATGGAGCCGCACGGGCGTCGCTATCCCAGGCGCAACCAACACCGTGCTGGAAATTCTTACCGCCGATTCATCCACTCTTGGAGATTACCGTGTGATCGTGCAGAACAGAATCGGCTCCGTTGTCAGCGATCCCGCAGTTCTTGATGTGCTCCAACCGCCGCGAATTGTGGTGCCTCCCGATGACGTTGTGGCTCCTGTTGGAGGCACCGCGACGTTCCGAGTTCAGGCCTCAGGATCCCCCGAGCTCCTCTACCAATGGTACTTCGGCGATGCCGTTTTGCTCGGAGCGACCAACACCACCTATTTTCTGCGCGAGGTGCATTTGTCACAGGAGGGGAGGTATCGGGTGAAAGTCACGAATCCGATCGGAAGCGTTATCAGCGAACCCGCCCACATGTGTGTGGTCACCCCTCAAAGTCCAATCAAGATTGTCTCAGTGAAAATGCAACTGGATGGCGTCTCCAGCCGAGTTCTGATTTGCGGCCCCAATGGGACCAACGCGATCCTTCAGGCTTCGTCCAACCTTCGAACCTGGAGAGTTTTGACTCCCTTCACATTCACGGATACCGGATACCAACATATCGACGAAGACGCGGGGCTGTTTAATCACCGGTTTTACAAAGTGTCCCCCCGGGAACCGGTTCGCATCATCAAACGATCCGGTCATCAGGCGGTGCCCGCCGGGACCGCGACGACCGTTTGGGTCGAAACCGAGGGCACCGAACCGATCACCTACCAATGGAGCCATAATGGCATCGACGTTCCGGGGGCCACGAACGAGGTGCTTTCGATCGAGGGCGCGACCATGAGCGACGCCGGAAGTTATCGCGTGCGCATGGTGAACTCGGAGAAGAAACTCACGAGCCCGGAAATGTTTCTCTGTGTGCGAACGGATGAGGAGACTGTGAGAATCATGTCGGCGCGATTGCTAGAGGACGGCATGACGGCACAGGTGCTGATCTGCGGCCCGGTGGGACTCACCGGCATTTTGCATAGATCGCAGGACCTGAAAAACTGGGAGCCACTGGGCAGCTTCACGTTCTTAAGCAGCCTGCACGAATACTTGGATTCCGAAGCGGGCCAGAGTGATTGGCGCTTTTACAAAGTGGCCCCGGCGGCTCCCGAGATTCGTCTCATCAGCCAATCGGTTTCCGGGCAATACTCAATCGATACTGATGGACCGGAGGGCTTCACAGTGGTAGTTGCCACAACAACGGATCTCACGACTTGGACGATCCTGGGCAGCTATGCCATCACAGGCGGAAAAGTGAACTTTAGCGATCCGGATCGGCCTCTCAACCCGCACCGCTTCTACAAGATCGGAATTCCTCAAGAATAACGGTTTCGTATGATTTGCATCCACGGGTCAATGTTTTCCGAGGTTGCTACTCCTTCAACTGCCGGATTTAGCTTCAGCAGCTCCGATTCTTGCAGGCGCCTAGCTTCTTAAGCTCTTCGCACGTTCCCGTGATTTGCAGTTTCTGGGTGGCTACCGAGAAACCAAGTTCGTGGCTGATCTCATCTTCGAGCATCGAGATCTTCTCACTTTCGAACTCGACGATTTTTTCACAATCCTGGCAGATAATATGGCTGTGATTCGGATGCTCGGCGTAATTGGGATCGTAGAACTTATAGTCTTTCCCAAAATCCATCTCACGCACCAAACCGCTTTCTGTTAAGAGAGGAAGGGTTCGATAGACGGTTGCCCGGGATACAGAGCGATCGCGGGCGCGCGACCATTCGAGCAATTGATCCGCCGTGAAGTGTTTGTCGGTGCCGAAGACTGTATCGATGATGGCTTGCCGTTGGGAAGTAATGCGCAAGCCCTTTTGCGCCAGAAATTCCATGAATTTCTGTTTCGCAGACTGTGTCTCGGCGACCGGCATCGTTGCAGTATATTTCAGCCGATCGACAAGTCAACGGCGGCGTTGAACTCTGTTTTTAGACCGGTGCATCTCCGACTTACTGGAACAGTCGTCGGACCGCGGACTGTCTCAGCCCGCAGCACGTCGGATGAGCAGAGAGTGTGGAACAAAATCCAAAGGTTCTGGCAAATTCGGGGGCGCAGCGGTTTGAGACAACCCGCGGTCCGAAACGAAAATCGACTGCGGGCTGTTTTGAAAAAACTCTGGAGCTTTTTCGGCTTCAATACGTCAAACTAACCGGAAAGATTGGTATAACAAGATGGAGCACGAAAACATGAGAGCGATTTTTAGACTGATGGTTGTGGCCGGATTATTCGCGATGGAACGCGGCGATACCAAATCGGCTGAGGTTCTTGAGCGAACGTCCGTTTCTGATTCGGTGTCATTGCCGTTGTCCGAGGTGGTTTTGTATTCGAGCGGGGTCGGCTTTTTTAAGCGCGCCGGCTCGGTTGAAGGTAACGCCAGTGTGGAGCTGCGATTTAAGGCGGACGATATCAACGATTTGCTGAAGAGTATGGTGGTTCAGGACTTCAGCGGAGGAACCGTTGCCTCGGTTTCTTACGGTTCGCGGGATCCTCTTTCGAAATCACTGAAAAGTTTTTCGATCGATCTCACTGAGAATCCGAGCCTGGGGCAGCTCCTGAATCAGGTGCGTGGAGAACCTGTGGAAATCATGAGGCCGGGTCCTGTTCGGGGCACAATCCTTGGAGTGGAACGAAAACAGCAGCCAACGCGCGAAGGTGGGCCTGTGGATGTCGAATTCTTGAATCTGTTCACGTCCGAGGGGCTGCAAACGATCGAATTGTCGCAGATTCAACGGATTCGACTCTTAAACCGGCGGGTCGATCGCGAACTGACGCAGGCGCTGGAACTGCTCGCAAGCAGCCATGATACACAGAAGAAATCAGTGACAATACGATTTGACGGCAACGGAAAACGGAACGTCGGCGTTGCCTATATCACCCAAACGCCCGTGTGGAAAACCAGCTACCGGCTTGTGTTGAATGAAAATGAGGCGCCGTATTTGCAGGGATGGGCGATCGTGGAAAACACTTCGGACGAGGACTGGCAGGATGTTCGGCTTGCGCTTGTTTCCGGGCGTCCGATCTCGTTCACGATGGATCTTTATCAGCCGCTTTACGCGCAGCGGCCCGTAGTGGAACCCGAGCTATACTCTTCCCTTCGTCCGCAACTGTACGGTGAGGCTATGGAAATGCAGGATGCAAATCTGGCGTTGGCGCTGCCCGCTGCGCCGATGATGGCGGATTCGTTTGGTCTCAGTGCGGCCGATCGGTCCCTTTCGAGAGGAGGACGCAGCCTCGCTTTGCGGAAGGCGGGTTTGGAATCTGCCAGTGTGGGAGTACAGGGCGGGACCGCGCCTCGCTTCAATGCGCTCGGTCTGCAGGAGGGGATTAGTGCGACAGCGGAAGGCGCGGAGTCGGGCGAGCTTTTTCAGTATAACATCACGGCCCCTGTGACGCTTGCCCGGCAGCAATCTGCCATGTTGCCCATTGTCAGCGAGAATGTCGGAGGGCGAAAGGTTTCGATCTACAACGAAACCGTCAATGCGAAACGTCCTTTGCACGGATTTCGCCTTAAGAATTCCACGTCGCTGCACTTAATGCAGGGACCCATTACCGTATTCGATGGTGACGCCTATGCGGGCGACGCGAGGATTGACGACTTGGCGCCCGGTCAGGATCGTCTGATAAGCTATGCAATGGATCTGGGGGTGGAAATCGAACCGCAACCCGGCGCGGGAACGCAGGAGCTGCTAACGGCAAGAATTCAGAAAGGCGTGATGACTCTCGTTCGCAAGGCCATCGACCGAAAGACCTATTCGATTCGGAATCGCGATTCCAAACCACGATTTGTTTTGATTGAGCATCCACTGCGTTCCGGATGGGATTTGGTGCAGCCAAAAATGGTTGAAGAAAGAACACGCGACGTTTACCGATTCGCAGTGACGGTCGAGCCCGATAAGACCGGCAAGCTGAATGTGGAAGAGGAACGGCAGATTTCCGAGAGCATTCGGTTGCTGAGTCTCAACGATGATGCGATCGGTTTTTACCTAAAGTCGCGAGAGTTGGGTTCAAGATTCAAGGCGGCTTTAGAGCGAATTGTTGCGATGCGCCAACAAATAACCGAGACCACCGCGGAACGAACTCGCCGCGAGCAGCGAATCGCTGAAATCTCGAATGAACAGGCGAGAATCCGGGAAAATATGGCGCGGCTGGATTCCAGTTCGGAACTCTCCGTGCGCTATATCAAGAAGCTCGACGAGCAGGAAACGGAGTTGGATACACTGCGACGTGAGATCGAGGGACTCAAAACGAAAGAGGCGACGCGGCAAACCGAACTGAACAACTATCTGCTTTTGTTGGATCTGGACTGACCTCGGAACCTTGCGTTCAGTGACATTTTGCAGATGCTGCGGGTCACAGACCCGCAGCATCCCTGGAGTTTGGACATTTCAAACAGGTTTTTGGCAGGCCGGATGCGGCGGCAATTCGGAATAATCACGCGGCGGCGGCTTGTATCATCCGTTCGTTTGTAGCCGGGGTCGTTGCCGTGGCGAAGACGGGCGGCTTTTCGGCCAGTTGTTTGCGCAAGAGTTGGCACTTGGAAAGCGTGAAGGGAATCCGAGCACGGAATTACATCTCGTCATCGCGCTGATTCTGGCCTTGGGCATCGGACTGTCGCTCGGGAAAAATCGGCGGGGCTGGCTCGAAGGTCGAATCCGAGCACCCCGGCGAAGCCAGTCACATGTTTTTTGGAAACGGCTTGGGCAAACCGTTCCTCGGCGCGCTGGCAACGCACCCGCCGCTTGGCAAGCGCATCCGCGCCATAGATCCGGGCTGGGACGGGATTCAAGACCGCCAGCGTCTCCGCGGTTGAAGCAAAATCTTCACGCAAGGCGGCGAAACCAGCGTCATCACGATTCCCGTTTCCGACGAGTTCGAGCAATTCAGTCGGGCATTGCAATGGCTCATTGAAAGCGACGGGCAGATAGAAATCTTTGAATTCGTCCTTCAGAAGATTGTCCGCCGCCACCTCGCGTCGCAGTCGGGTGGAACCCGCCCGCCTTTCGTTCAATACGACACATTCAAACCGCTCGTGCGGGATTGCAGCGTCGTGCTCTCGGCGCTGGCGAACGTCAGCAGCCGCAAAACCGGAGAAGTCGAAAAGGCATTCCGCACGGGCGCGCCCTATCTGGGGGTGAAGGCCGACGGCCTGCAACTGCTGCCGCGCAAAGAATGTGGGCTGGAACAACTGGATACCGCGCTCGACCGCCTCGCGTTGGCAGCGCCACAGATCAAAAAGAGTTTGATCGAAGCCTCCGTGCAGGTCGTTGGCGCGGATGGCCTGATCCAAGAACGCGAAGCCGAATTGCTCCGTGCCATCGCCGACACACTGGATTGCCCGATCCCGCCGTTTGTGGGGATGGACGGGAACTAAACGGACTAAGGTGAAGGTCGTCATCACACTTTCCCCGCGGGACTACGACGCGGTGCTGTTCGATCTGGACGGCGTGTTGACTAAGTCAGCGAGCGTACACGCCTGGGCTTGGAAAAAGCTGTTCGACGGCTTTCTCGATCCGCGTGCCGCCCAAGCAGGCGTACCGTTTGTGCCCTTTGATATTGCCACCGACTACGCGCGCTACGTTGATGGCAAGCCGCGTTACGATGGCGTAAAATCCTTCCTCGAGTCGCGCGGAATCGAATTGCCTCCGGGCACATTCGAAGACGGCGCCGACACCGAAAGCGTGCGCTCTCTGGGCAAACTGAAGGACCGGTATTTCCTGGAACACCTGGAGCAGCACGGCATCGAGCCCTATGAAACGGCGATTGCGCTGGTGCGCAAACTCCGGGCTGAGGAAATCAAGACCGCCGTCGTTTCCTCCAGCAACAACTGCGCGGCGGTGCTCGATGCAGCGGGTATCGCGCAACTGTTCGAAGCGCGAGTGGACGGGAAGGAGGTCACCCGTCTTGAGCTCAAGGGCAAGCCGGCCCCGGATGCTTTCCTGGAGGCGGCGCGGCGCCTGGGGGTGGAACCTTCGCGCGCGGTTGTCGTGGAGGACGCGATCGCCGGTGTGCAGGCCGGGCACTCCGGCCAGTTCGGCTGTGTAATCGGCGTCGATCACCGCGGGCACACGAAGGCGCTGCACGATGCCGGCGCCGATGTCGTGGTAACCGATTTGGCGCAAGTGGGGGTGGCCGTGGAACCTCCTTCTGCGTGGTCGCTGGTGTTCGAGGGCTTCGACCCGGCGCAAGAGGGCATTCGCGAAACCCTATGCACGCTGGGAAATGGGTATTCCGCGACGCGCGGCGCCGCCGCCGGGGCCGTGGCGGATGACATTCACTATCCGGGAACCTACCTCGCCGGCGGCTATAACCGGTTGCGCACCGACATCGCCGGCCGCGTGGTCGAGAACGAGGATCTCGTGAATTTCCCCAACTGGCTCGCGCTCGAATTCCGCATCGCCGAGCAGGACTGGTTCGATGCGCGAGCCGTCAAGCTCCTGTCCTACCGCCAGGAACTCGATCTGCGGCGAGGCGTACTCTTGCGGAGCGTAAGCTTCGAGGATGGCCAGGGGCGGCGCAGCACGCTCAAGGAGCGACGGCTGGTTTCGATGGACGGCATGCATCTCGGCGCGATGGAGCTGACGTTGACCGCCGACAACTGGTCGGCAGGCGTCACGGTGCGTTCCGCGATTGACGGGCGGATCGTCAACGCGGGCGCGAAGCTGTACCGCAAGTTCAACAACAAGCACCTGGAGCCGCTGGCAGGCGAGGCCGTTGGCGAAGACGGAGTGTATCTGAAGGTGCGCACCTGCCAGTCGAGAATTCACGTCGCGCAGATGGCGCGAACGCAGGGGTTCCTCGACGGACAGCTTCTCGAAGTCCGGCGCCGGCTCATCGAGGAACCGGGATACATCGGGCAGGAATTCAAAGTAAACGTCAAGCAAGGCAAGACGCTGGTGCTGGAGAAGCTTGCTTCTTTTTATACCTCGCGCGACCACGCCATTTCGGAGTGCGGACTGGAGGCTCGCAAGGCGATCGCGCGCGCGGGGCGTTTCGATGCCGTGATGGCGGACCATGTGCGTGCCTGGAAGCACCTGTGGCGCCACTTCGATGTGCATATCCAGGCGGGCGATCCCGGGTTCAAGATGAACGTCCTGATGCTGCTTCGGTTGAACATGTTTCACCTGCTGCAAGCCGTATCGCCCAATTCCATCGGCCTCGATATCGGTGTGCCCGCGCGCGGGTGGACCGGGGAGGCGTATCAGGGCCATGTATTCTGGGATGAACTGTTTATCTTCCCGTTTTTCAATTATCGAATGCCTGAAATCACCCGATCACTTTTGATGTACCGCTACCGGCGACTGGGCGAGGCGCGCGCCGCCGCTGCCGCTGCCGGTTACAAGGGAGCGATGTTCCCCTGGCAGAGCGGAAGTGATGGTCAGGAGGAGACCCAGGCGGTCAATCTGAATCCGCGCTCGCAGCGCTGGGTGCCCGACAACTCCTACTTGCAGCGCCACGTCGGCAGTGCCGTTGCTCGTAATGTCTGGCAGTACTTCCAGGTCACCCACGATGTCGAGTTTTTGCATTCCTACGGCGCGGAGATGATCCTCGATATCGCGTGCTTCTGGTCGAGCATCGCGAGCTTTGATGACGACCGCGGGCGCTACGAGATCCGCGGCGTGATGGGCCCTGACGAATTTCACGACGGCTATCCGGATTCCGCGACGCCCGGCCTCAACAATAACGCCTATACGAACATCATGGCCGTGTGGGTGCTTTGCCGGGCGCTGGAGGTGCTCGATCTCCTGTCTGATCGGCGTCGTGCCGAGCTCACGACGCGGCTCGGCTTGTCAGCGGAGGAGATCGCGCGCTGGGGCGATATCAGTCGCAGGATGTTTGTCCCGTTCCATGAAGACGGGATTATCAGTCAGTTCGAGGGCTACGAGAAACTGCGTGAGCTCGATTGGAAGGACTACCGGACCCGGTACGGCAATATTCAGCGTCTCGATCTGATCCTCGAGGGAGAGAACGGCAGCGCCAACTTTTACAAGCTCTCGAAACAGGCCGACGTGCTAATGTTGTTTTACCTGTTTTCAGCCGAGGAAATCGGCGAATTGTTCCAGCGTCTGGACTATCCATTCGAATACGAAACCATTCCGCGAAATATCACCTACTATACCGGCCGCTCATCCCACGGCTCCACGTTGTGCCGTGTGGTGCATGCCTGGGTTCTGGCGCGTTCTGACCGTCCGCGCTCGATGCAGTTCTTCGCGGACGCGCTGCAAAGCGACGTGGCCGACATCCAGCAGGGCACCACGGCGGAGGGTGTACACCTCGGGGCGATGGCCGGAACAGTCGATCTGGTGCAGCGGGTATGGACCGGCATCGAGGTCAAGGGCGACGTCCTGCGGCTCAGTCCGGAATTGCCGGGGGACATCGAGCGCCTCGACATGCGCATCCGCTACCGCGGGCATTCACTCGATCTGCGGCTGACGCGCGACTCGCTAACGATCCGCGGACGTGATGGTGCGGCCCCACCGATTTCCCTGTGTGTTGGCGGCAAGGTCAGCGAATTCGTCAGCGGTACCGTCCGTGTGTTTCGATTGAACACTTAGGCAACATTTGACCTGGCCAAAGATCCGAATTGCGGCATGACGGTGAAGTCCTATAAGCCTGGTGATTGCTCGGAATGCGGGATGGCGCTGGAACAGAATCCGGCATGGGTTGCGCCGGCAGCGGGCAAACCCATTTACACATGCCCGATGCACCCCAACGCGCGGCAGGATCATCCCGGCGATTGCCCCAAGCGCGGCCGCTCGTAAACGGGTCCGAATGTTGACAACACGGTTTGTGAGCCGCCGAGTTTTTGAGTGAGCAGACTTGCTCAGACTCGAGTCTAGTGTCGCAGCGTTTCACCCCCACAATTCAATCCAACCACGAGAGCCAACAGGACGAGAATTGTCAGACATCGGTGACCAGCCATATTCAAGGATGTCGAGGACTGGCAAGTTCTCCTCGCAACACTGGCGGAGGCGTGGCAGAAGACCAACGGAAGAAACACGGCGAAGGCAATTCGCGTTGGGCCAAAACTATGGTTTGACCCCTACATCGGCGAGATTTTAGAAGCTAAACATCAGCCCATAGAGTCGTTAGAGGCGCACGATCAGGCTAAGATATCGCCGTTCAAATAGTTCTCGTGGTCCGACCACAAACTGTAAACGCGCTCGACTCCCTGCTACTTGCTGAGTCAGTCCGCGTGGAACGAATAATCGCAGTTAGAGATCGGGGGAATTTGGTGACGGATTGGCTGTCGGCGTAGGTGTGACATCATGCCAGTGGCCATGCTCGGGTGACCAAACTTTGCCATCGGGCACCGGACCTGGCGGCTGCGGTGTGAGGCTCGCGAGTCCAGCCGGCGTCGGAGTGGAGTTCACGCCCGGGTTGATATCTTGTCCAGTCGTTGCCGCAAGGTCATGCCAGTGGCCATGCTCGGGCGACCAGACTTTGCCTTCCGGAGCAGGGCCGGATGGTTGTGACATCGGACCACTTGGACGCCCCCCACTTCCTCCCGCCGCAGGCAGAGGCAGCGGGGTGTACATCGGCGCGGAAACGTTGTTTGGAGCTATCTCTGAACGATTTGAGGATGCGGGCGCAAAGAAAGTCTGGCCGACGACTACCGCCAACACAACTCCGGCGACACCAAGCGCCAAGTAAAGCGCGGGGGAGCGTCGGGTTGTTGAGGACGCGCCGGCTTTGCCCCGGCAACAAACCTTAATCTTCCGTCCGCTGCCGCAAGGACAAAGCTCATTTCGACCAACTCTGGGGGTAAGTTTCATGGCACGATGATGCATCAATCAGGTTGAATTGCAAAGCACGTTATCCTGCGTCGCCAGGACCGTGTTGGTTCCGACTGTTGACAACTCTCGTTGCATCACGAGCGGATGCTTCGGCTTCACAAATCGTTTCGATTCATTCCAGCCGTCGGAACCCGCCGCGACAGACGCCCTGAATCTCGCCGGCTCTTCTAAAAGTGTCGCAAGCACAGACCGTTTTCGTTTCGCTCGGGTTGCACGAAACGACGCGGCTTGTTGGAGTAATCCGTTCGCAGGACATCCGCGACTTCGCGGACGGCTGGATCTCATTTTCTTGGGGCAGAGAGAGCAGCGCAAGAGTGCTGACGCCAAGCTGCACCGATGGACAAAGCAACAGGGAGAAAGCGCCTCTCATTCGGCCAAGACTATGGGCGACCCCTTTTAAGATCGCGATGGCCAGCGCGGTCGGCCGAAGTTTTCCGTGCGAAATGCACGGACTCTTTTGTCGATTGGTTAGGGAGTGCAAGGTCCTTCCGCTCGCCAGGCGGCGCGGAACTCTCGTGAATCCGGATAAACGCCCTTCATTTGCCCAGGTACGCCGCCGGGCGTCGCATTGGCCCTTGATTCAGATGTCAGACATCGGAACTGACTTCTGTCCTCTGCCCTCCGGCTTCTGCCTTCGACCTTTGAAACTGGCGGTGGCTTGAAACAGGAGCGTAGTCAATCAACCTACACAGGCGGGTTTTCCGAGGTGGGAAAGCAGCGCGTCCAATCTTGCGCCGCGTGCAACACGCGCACGACCATGATGGTGTCCTGAAACGGCTGATAAAAGATCAGGTAGTTGGAGAACTTTGGCACAACGAACCAGCGGATTTGTGTGTGACGCGATGCGGTCTTGCGGATGCGCGGTCCAAGTTCGCGATGCTGGGCAAGAAAGTCGGCGGTTTTGAGGATGGTCTGTCGGACGCGCTCCGCCGCTTCTGGATTGTCGGCTGCGATGTGCCCGCAGTGTTCGTCCAAATCTCGCCCGGCTCTTGGACTGAACCTGGCCTGGATCATGACTGACGGCGCAACTCGTCCGTGGTCTTGGATTGATCCAGGTTTTCCAGTCCTTCGTCCAACAGCCGTTCAAGCTCCGGCGTCATCACGACTTCCATGCCTTGGCGGCGGGCTTGATGCTCGCGTAACGCTTCCGAAACCACTTCGTCCGACCCCTGGTAGCCGGCGGTTTGGACCAGCTCGGCAACATAGTCCTCAAGATTTCGCGGCAAGGCGATGTTCATGGCCTCACGATAATTCCCGGCAACAATGTGTCAACTGGCAATCCGGCGCGATCGTAGGAGGCAATAAACGGGTCGGAATGTTGACAATACGGTTTGTAAATCGCCGAGATTTTGAGTAAGTAGATTTGCTAGAACTCAAGTCTGGTGTAGCAGCGTTTCACCCCCAAAATTCAATCCAACCACGAGAGCCAACAGGAGGAGAGTTGTCATAAAGGGGTCAGGTCTTGGTAATGATTTGACTGAAAAGGGTGGAGTTTTTCAGCAGGGCGTTTTGGGCCTCGTCGGAACGTTTTCCGGGCT
>JAQBVM010000135.1 GCA_027623095.1 Verrucomicrobiota bacterium | reverse complement strand
GGATTGGCAAGCACTTTCTCCAACCTCAACAACAGCAACCCTTCATAAATTTAAACAAAATTACCGTGTCTTGTCCTGGAGTCAAGGCCGAAAGGACTTGACAAGCTCGTCGGAGAGCTGGGGTTGGAGTACGTGCGCCCTCAGAAGGATCAGAAGGTGATTACAGGCGACGACCTTGATGGCGGAAAACATTGTTCGAATCGCGCAGGGTTTTTCTCCCGTAGTGGTCTTGGTGATTCTGATCGTGGTTGTGGCGACCCCGGTTATTCTCTGGGTGTGGCCATTGCACCCGTGAGAATGAGTGAAATAAATAGGCGGAACTGTTCAATCGCGCAAGAGCTCTTGATCTGCTTCATTGACAGACCCCTCAGAGTAAACGCCGATCCAAGGTCGCGCACCTCTACGGATGAGCGATGACTTTCGGTTCGTATTTGTCGATGCGTGTCAGCCGCAGATAAACCTGCTTGTAGTAGGGGTGATCGGCCGGATCAATCTCGTTCGAGAAACTGATAAATACGATCCATTTGCCGTCCGGCGAGATGTGGGGAAACCAATTGTTCATGGTGTCATCGCTGACTTGTTCTTCTTCCGAACCGTCGGTTTTCATCCTCCAGATCTGCATGGTTCCTGTCCGGGTCGAGTTGAAATAAATATATTTGCCATCGGGTGAGTATTCCGGCCCGTCATCCAATCCTTTTGACTCGGTAAGCTGAATCTCCTCACCACTTCCATCGGACGCGGTCTTGTAAATGTCGAACTCGCCGTTCCGGCCTCCGGTATAGACTAGCCATTTTCCATCAGGAGACCATCCGTGCAGGTACGAGGGAGTGCGAGGAGTGATCCGTTTGGGAGTTCCTCCGGTAACTGGGAGCGTGAATACGGCGGAGCGGCCTCCGTGAATGGCGCTTTGATCACTGATCCCGATCATGTTTCCCGCAAAAGAAATCACGTGGTCGTTGTTTAGCCTGTTAGCGAACCCAGTATCGATCTGAGTGGACTGCCGGGTTGCGAGGTCAAAACGATAGAGACGGCCTCGCGTCTCAGGATCTCTGCCGCTTGAATTGTAGATCAGGGAATTTCCATCCACGGACCAGTTAGGCGCTTCGAACGGAATGGCGGAAGTGTGAATGATTTGGCGGCGCCCGCTCTCAACGTCCAGGATCTCCAAGTTGCTTCCGATATAGTCCCGGTACGGGGCAAAACCATCTTTTGCCGGTCGAATCATTCGCACATTTCGGAAGGTCGCTTTTTCGGTCACCTCCGGGTTGTGGGAACATAAGAACAAGCCGACATACACATCGTCACCCAGTTCAAAATCCTTTAGCTGGCACGTTTGAAAAGGCTCGCCGAAGCGGGCTGCTGAAAAAGTGTAAGTGTTTCCTTTACGCTCGAACTGAATCACGTCCGGACCCGTCGCCTCCGACGTAACTTGTTCCGTAATGCCACCTTTCGCGCGGCGAAATTGGAGAGACGTGAGACCGTCGCCATGCACGGCGACATCGGCATACGGTGAATCAAAGTCGAATGTTTTTCTAATCATCCAGCCCAGTTTCCTGTGAGGATCCACACCTTTTCCAATCAACTCAATTTGCGCTTGAAGGATGAAATCACCGTTCATCTTCTTCGAAACAAAATGGAATTCATCCCTCTGCGCCCACATGTTCGAACCGGAAGCGGTAATCATGTATTCCTGATTGACGGCATTGTAGGTTGCGGTTCCGGAAATCTTCGGCGCTCCGACGTCGCTGTGACCGGTAAACTCGCCGAGAGGCGTCGTTTGAGAAAGGAGAGGCAGCGAAGAAAGAGCGGACAGGATGAAGATCATCCACACTCTGAATGGTGTGCTTAAGGTTCTCATTGAGGTCTAAGTCTGCGGTGTGTTGGGTCGGAATTCCGGGTTTCTAGACGCTTGGTGCGAGTTCGAGAGCTTCGGTCCAGAGCTCAAGGGCGGAAACCAATCCGATTTTCGATAGATAAGCACCATCGGCTTGCGGCGGAGGAATGCCACCATTCGCGCGGCCGCGAGATTGAACGATCACGTTCGCCGCATGCACCGCAGTCAACGCGGTGAAATCGTCCGTGCCGCTATTCCCGGGCAGATGATGGAAAGCAACGGCCTGCAAAACGCCAAGCGGCAATCCCCAAAGCCCGAGAAGGTAGCCGGCGACATCGGCGTGATCAAAGCCAAAGAGCGCTCGTTCTTCGACGAGCCATTCGGCTTCGTGTTCGATCGCATTCGCCTTTGCCTGTTCGCATTTGTCCGGGAAATGGCTGGCCAGAACCAGCTTGCCAAGATCGTGAAGCAACCCGGCCGCCATGGCATCTTCAACGACCTCTCGTTTGGCGCCTTGCTGTTTAGCAATAAACTTTGCCGCGTGCGCCGTGCGAACGCTGTGACTCCAAAGAGCCTCCAGCGTCAGTCCTCCAAGTTCTCGGTCTTCAAACTGAGCAAAAACTCCAAGCGCAAGGACGAGATACTTCAGCGTGTCGATTCCGAGGAAACTGACGGCCTGCGCCATATCGGAAGTGGGTTGCGGCAGACCGAAGAACGCGGAATTGACGAGCTTCAACACTTGCGCTGTCATTCCTACATCCTGTGAAACCGTTTCGGCGATGTCATCGATTGCGGTTTCGACCGATTGAATTTGACGGAGAAGCTGAAGGTAGAGCGACGGCAAACTTACGACTCGTTCCAGACTCGAAATGGCGCGGCGAACGGCGGGGTCGGGCAAAAGGGAGTGGATCATCGCGATCCGCTCAATCGACGATTGAATCCACTCGGGCGGGCATGGTTTGGGCAAGAACTGGTGGACGAGTCCGGCATGTTGAAGAGCCGAGCGTTGATCGCTGTAACTGGAGAAAAGAATCCGAGCACTGTGCGGGAGTCGCGCCCGCGTCTCCATGAGTAACTCGACGCCGTTTCGCTTGCCGGACAGATGCAGATCGGAAATGACGACGTCGAACGATTTGCTTGCGATCAAGTCAATCGCCGCCGCCGCAGATTTTGCGAAGGTGACGTTCCACTGCCCCCGCCGATCGCTGAGAATCGGTTCCACGGAGTGATGGACCGCGACCTCTGCCTCGACAATCAACACAGAAATCCTCGATTCGCGCGCCATTGGTCAAATCATGCCAGTAATGAAAAGGTGGGCCATTCTCAATCGGGCTTTCCCCCCTCTCAAGGTGGTGGAAAACCTAAGCTCGCAGTGTCGGAAATGCGAGTGATTTCTCGGTGGTTACCCAGAAAATGGGAGGGTGAGGCTCCCGCCAAACCCTGGAATTCTGAAATGACTGGGTTCGACAGGAGTCTCACCCTCCCGCAGAAAACGAGGAACGCGGTTCGATCGATGTTTTCATCCGAAGCGGTGTCCTTTTTGGACGGGGGATTCATGGGTTGGGAACCGCTCCAAGACTGGGTTTTTTCATTGTTTCCTTGACCTTTGGAGACGTATCTTTCGTTCAAGCTAAAAGAACGTAAGATCAACGGCCCTTACCAGGAGACTCATTATGAACAATCGCTTTACTCGTCGAGAAATGTTGCAGATTGGAGCGTTGGCGGCTCTTTCGCCGACCGCGTTAGCGGCGGAGGCTTCAAATCCTTCGGTTCAATGGCCGCCCGCACTAGGAACAGGCACGCCAAAAATCTGTTTAGGAAGCGGACAAGCGGATGAGGCCAGAATGCGCCAGTTGAAGCAGGTGGGTGTCGATCACGTTTTGATGGGAGGAGGAAGGGTGCCTTGGACGGAGGAAAGCCTTCGTCAAACGATGGATCAATACAAAGCCGGTGGCATTTCCGTGATTAACATGATGATTGGAGGGATGAACGACATCATTCATGGCGGACCAAACCGCGATCGTGAGATTGAAAACATCGTTAAGTCGATTCGCGCGGCCGGCAAAGCGGGTTTGCCGGTCATCGAGTATAATTTCTACGCGCACCGCCTTACAGAGGGATACAAGGAGGAGATCGGTCGAGCGGGCGCCGGTTACACGGCTTATGATTACGAATTGTCAAAGGATCTGCCGCCGCGCGAGGGCGTCGGAACTCACACTCGGGCCGATCAGTTGAAGAGAGCGAGATATTTTCTGGAGGCAATCGTCCCGGAGGCGGAAAAGGCCAATGTAAGGTTTGCGCTTCATCCGAACGATCCGCCAGTTCCGATGAGTCGCGGTTCCGAGCAGATCATGGATACAGTTGAACATTGGAAAGAATATTTGGATTTGGTGAAAAGCCCGTACAACGGAATGACCTTTGATTGTGGCGTAACACGCGAAACAGGGGCGGATCCGGTGGCCGTGTGCCGCATGCTGGGTGATCGGGATGTCATCAATCACGTGCATTTTCGGAATGTCATTGTCCGAAAACCGTATGTGGATTACACGGAAGTATTCATTGATGAAGGGCAGGTCGATATGTTCGCGGTGATGAAGGAATTGGTCCGTCAGAAATATCCACGCGGGCTCTATCCCGAGCACCCGCGCGCGCTTGACATTGATCGTGAGCGAGGCATTCGGAACCAGTATCCGGGCGGGGGCGGGTTCGTGGGTGAGATCTACAACGTTGCTTACACAAAGGCCATGTTGCAAGCGGCGTTGTCTTCGTAAGAAAATCTCTGCGATTTGCGCTCCTGACGAAGGTCTGGCGAATCAACGCTCCCGAGTAACTCCAGATTGACGAATCGAGGTGCCTTTCACGCCGGTTAGCGCGTCGCCCAGTTCGGCGCGGACGGGTTCAGCGAGGCGGGTGAGACGCGCAACGATATCGGGGTGTTGCGCGGCGACATTTTTGGATTCGCCCGGGTCGGTTTCGAGGTCAAACAAGGATAATTCCAGATGTTCAACCCGCCCACCGTGGCGGCTGGCGATGCCGTCAATTCCACTCTGAGTGATGGATTGCGACTTAGATTTGCCCCAGTTAGAGGGTTTGCCTCCTTTGCCGGGTTCTCCGGCTGTGGTGATATACGGATGCGCGAAATGCAGTTTCCACTTTCCGCTGCGGAGGGCATGCAGTTCGCTCCCGGCGAAGAAGAAAAGGGCCTCGTGCGGCGACTTTGCACCCGGCTCGCCCATCAGCAGCGGTTTCACACTCAAACCGTCTATTTTGAGTCTGGATTCCTTCCCACCGGCCAGCGCGGTCAGCGTCGGCAGCAAGTCGATCGACATGAACGGGGCGTCAGAGACACGATGGGCTGGCACGTTTCCCGGCCAGCGCATGATGCATGGCACGCGCACCCCGCCTTCGAATGTGGTGAGTTTGCCTTCGCGCAAGGGCGTTGCGGAACCCGCGTGTTCGCCATAACTCAACCAGGGGCCATTGTCGGAAAAGAAAATCACCAGTGTCCGATCGTCGATGCCGAGGCGCTTGAGGGTACCGAGGATCTCACCCACGGACCAGTCGAGTTCCTCAATGACGTCACCATAGATGCCATGCTTCGAGCGGCCCCTGAAGTTTTCCGACGCAAAGATTGGCACGTGCGGCATGACGTGCGGCATGTAGAGAAAGAATGGGGTGTTGGCATTGCGCTCGATAAAGGACACGGCTCGCTCGGTGAATCGTTTGGTGAACCCGCTTTGATCGGGGTCCAGTTCGATCACCTTCTTGCCATCATAAAACGGGAGCGGCGGCATCTCGGCGGCGAGCACCGGGTGATACTTGCTGTTATCGTTCGAGTATGGAATGCCGAGCCACTCGTCAAAACCATTCCGCAGCGGGCCGAATTCCGGAACCGTTCCCAGATGCCACTTGCCCATGCCTGACGTTGCATAACCGCGATCCTTGAACATTTCCGGCAGCAACCATTCGTTCGGATGAATCCCGTTCTTACTCGTGTGATTGAGCGCGCCCTGGAGTCCAACGCGATTTGCGTAACAACCGCTCATGAAACTTGCCCGGCTCGCCGTGCAAACCGCCTGCGCGACGTAAAAGTTTGTGAAGCGCGTTCCCTCGGCGGCCATGCGATCTAGGTTCGGCGTGTGGATATCTGTTGCGCCCTGGCAGCTCATGTCGGCGTAGCCCATGTCATCGGTTACGATCAGGATGACGTTGAGCGGCCTCTCAGCGGCCTCGATTGGGCAACAAAACAACTTGGGCCACAGGATAAGCGCGCCAACGAAAAATCGAAACGCCAGCGGCCGTAAATTGAGCCTGGGGAACGGAACAGTGGAAATCATGATGTCCTGAGTTTGATGCACCGATCCGCGAGAGGTCAATACCGGGTTCACACATAATTCCGCGCTGCAGCGCGACACAAAAATGCGCCGATAACGAATGAACGCCTGCTTAGGTCTATCAACCGCAGCGATTTGCTCGCCTCCGCATTTAAGGCAATTCGGCTTGCAGCATGGAAGGTATGGATTACTATGGCTCAAATTGCATCCGGCGTAATAATGGATTCTGTCATTTCACTTTTCATCCTTGGGGCGATTTCGGGAATTGAGCCGATAGATATGATCGTCACGCTAATCCTGGTGGGCGGGGTTTTAATATTGCTTGAAACCATTCTACCAGGCATGGTCGCGGGGCTTCTGGGAGTTGTTTGCCTCGTGGCGGCCGTAATCATGGGCTACACGAACTTTGGCTTGCAAACGGGCAACTTGATCCTGGTGGGAGTCGTAATTGGTTTGGTGATTGGCACGTTCTGCTGGATCCGTTATTTTCCGGGAAGCCGCGCTGCGAGTGTGTTTGTCTCAAAGGGCGTCATTGGAGATCTGGGTGTTGAGAAACCGGAACTCCTCGGGCAAACCGGTGCTGCTCAGACGGACTTGCACCCCTCGGGGATGGCGATCATCAACGGCCAGCGAATTGATGTGGTAACTGAGGGTCCGTTAATTGAACGGGGCACTCCCGTCAAAGTCGTGGCACTAGAAGGAATTCGGGTGGTTGTTCGCGCAATTTCGCCGAATACCTCCTCTATAAACATGGAATAACGAAGATATGAACACTGTGTCTGGTCTCTTTGCTCTCACGATTGGTGACATCGATCTAAACGGGTGGAAACTCATTCTTGTCGGTGCCTTATTGATTGCCGCACTGGTTGTGGTGCTCGTGATTATCAATTTCTTCAGCGTGTGGATTCGCGCGCTCTTTTCCGGAGCCAGAGTTGCGTTCACTGAGCTGATCGCTTTGCGGTTGAGGAATGTGCCGGTCGGAAAGGTTGTGGATAGCCGAATCACCGCGGTGAAATCCGGACTCGACGTGACAATTGATGATTTATCAACGCATTATCTGGCTGGAGGCAGTGTCGAAATGGTTGTGCTGGCGTTGATAGCCGCTCGGAAAGCCTCGATTCGGCTGGATTTTGACCGTGCCTGCGCGATTGATTTGGCGACAAAAGGCACCGGGAAAACCGTCCTCGAGGCAGTGAAAACCTCTGTGAATCCGAAAGTGATCGATTGCCCAGATCCGCGAGGTGGAAAGACGACTGTCGATGCGATCGCCAAGGACGGAATTGCGATTCGGGCTAAGGCGCGCGTCACGGTGCGCACCAACCTGGATCGTTTTGTCGGGGGTGCTACAGAGGAGACCATCATCGCTCGCGTGGGAGAAGGCATTGTCTCCACAATCGGTTCTGCAAATACTTACAAAGAGGTCCTCGAGAATCCGGATCGAATCTCGAAGACGGTGCTCGGCAAGGCGCTTGACAGCAACACGGCGTTTGAAATTCTGTCCATCGACATTGCGGATGTTGACGTTGGCGAGAATGTGGGGGCAAAACTTCAAGCGGACCAGGCCGAGGCGAACAAATTGATTGCTCAGGCGCAGGCCGAAGTGCGCCGCGCCGCGGCCGTCGCGCTCGAGCAGGAGATGTCCGCCCGCGTAGAAGAAATGCGGGCTCGAGTGGTCGAGGCGGAGGCTCAGGTGCCATTGGCAATGGCCGACGCATTCCGCAGCGGCAATCTTGGAGTAATGGATTATCTTCGCATGAAGAATGTTCAGGCCGATACGGGTATGCGACAAAGCATAGCGGGTGAAGGGGGCTCTGATAGTCCTCAAAAGTCACCGGGCAAGTAGAACCATCGTGGCGCGTTCGGTACTTTCGAAATAGCAAATGGATTCGCTCCTTATCATGATAGTTGTTTTTGCAATCACCGGAATATCCGGCTGGATGCAGAAAAAAGCTCAAGACGCGGCTGCGAAAGAGCGCCGCGATCAGGATCCGGCGAGCCCGCCGGAACGAGCGGAACCCCGTCGTCAGTCTGTTGCCCAACAAGTTGAAACAGTTGCCGGAGACCTGGAAGCGCAACTTCGTCGCTGGATGCAGGGCGAAACTTCTCCTAAGGCGCCGCCGGTAGTTTTAGCGGAGACTCCGCGCCCCGCACCCCCGGTTCGTGTTCATAGGGTTAATCAAACGGCTCCAGTACCAGTGTCTGTTACTGGCCATGCGCAGGCGCTCGATACGCACCTGCAGCAGTCTGGAAGTGTTGCCAAGAGAGCGAACGAACTCCAAAGAGCTGCGCTGCATCATCTGAAGGATTCCAGGCGGGCGGGAGCCAAGTTGGTTCAGCCAGGCGCGGTGATCCGGAAGTCCAGATCTCGGGAGATCGCGTCAGCTGTTGACATGTTGCGAACGCCCCGGACCGTTCGTCAGGCCTTTGTAGCCTCTTTTATTCTAGCTTCGCCCAAAGGGCTGGAGGGTTGAGGCTTGAAGCGGCGGGGCTGAAGCTGTCGAAGGAACCTCCGGTCCCACGTTTTTCCAATTAGCGTATTTCTTCCCGCAGAATCGATAATTCCATGACGTTCCGGTTTGCTGATATTTTTCTAATGCTGCGGGTCACAGACCCGCGCTCCGGAGCGCGCCTCTGTGAGGCGAAGCGCGTCCTATTAATGTGAATGCCAATAAATCGGATAGGCAGGGATCATTCCACGGTTAGCCCGACGAGAAATGGCGCGGCGGATGTCATCGTTGAACGAAAGTGGATCTCCTTTACTTTTGCCGACGGCCTCGGGTTGTTCCATGCCGTTAGGTAAAGAACCCCATTCCCCCAGTTCGCGTCTGGACCGGGACCCGATCGTTGCCAAGCAATCCCGCCTCTCGACACTTCCGGGAGCTCGTTTCTCTGGAGAGCCCAATCGCGCACGTCACGCCCATAGACAATGGGGGCGGATTCGGATTTGCCGTCGTCGTACTGGATTTCAAAAGCGCCGATTGCGGTTCCTTCGGCCACAGTCCAAATCGCGCCGTGCAGGAAGTTAATCTTCCGGCAGTTCGTCCCGACCGGGATCCCAAGAAACTCTCGGGGAAACCGATGCCCTCTCTGTTTGACCGCCAGACCGCCGAGTTGCACCGCGCCTCGCACGTCGAATGGCACGCCGGCGAGAACCTGAAGGCCGCTCGGCAGGAAAGAACGTCTGAACGATCTTGAGGCGGAGCCGTTCGGAATGGGGCCGCTGGCTCGAATCCAATCGTTGCTGGTGAGCGTGGTGGTGTAATACTTCGTCAGGTCGATGCAGCGTGGATCAACGTTCACACCGCGTTTCGGCGCGCGCAGCCGTGCCTGCTCCAGTTCCACTTCGGAGAGTCCGTCGTCCGGAGCTGGATAAGCGGGTGGTCGGACCATGAAGGCAACCTGGCGTTTTGTCTGTACGACAAAATGGAAATCCATCGTTGGGGTAACCGGCTCAGACTCCGAGGCGAAAAGCCGATAATTTCCCGATGATCCGCGTTCTAAGAAGAATCGGTTCCCGGTGGAATCTGTGGCCCAAAAATCGAATTTTTGATCCTGCTCCAGCCCTTGAATCTCAACGACGGCCTGAGGTGCTCCCGTCTCCGCATTGATCTCAATGATCGGTCCTCGCGATGAACCGCTCATAGAGGTTGATCCTGGGCGTTGATTAGACGCGGTTGCTCTGACGGGAATGCCATTTGAATAGGTAACATTCCCGGCGCCCGCCACCGCGCACAGGCGAACAAGCACGCCTTGAATCGTATTCGAACGATTCAGTGTGCTGGTGGATCCGGATTTTGGAATCGCGATGTTCGTGAGTGTCCAGATCTCATTCGGCTCAAACTGGGAATCCGGTGTTCGAAAGAACACAGCCTCCAGTTTCCAAGCACTTTCGTTTGTGCAGAGTGAATAGCCGGAAGAAGTCGTCTGATTTCCTGTGGCGTCTTGGAGAACGGTTTCTCCCAGAGACCAGTTCGCCACGAGAACCCCGTTCTCGTGAACTTGGTAATCTGATGACAAGACCGGTTTTTCAATTTGAATTCCGTTCTGCGTGAAGACCTGCAGATGGTTCGTCATCGTCAAAAGGGTAAACGTAGTCCCGCCGACGGTTTGAGCTTTGGGGAGGGATGTGGGTTTCCACTCTTGGACGGGACCCTTGACGGGGTTCGGGAAAAGGAGTTCGGCTACGAGTTGATTCGATTGATCATAGACCTTGAGTCGCAATTCCACCGATCTTCGCGGAAAAGTCTCAAACATTCCCGATGCAAAGATGTATTTCGAACCAGCCGGTGCTTTGGGTAGCGACTGCCCGCTGCCCGACCAACCGTTTGCCTCCACCCGAAGATTACCGGAGTCGAACTCGCATCCATGTTCATCCACGATCCTGGCGTGGGAGAACCAGTCAAGATTCAGATAAGCGCCCGAATCGGATTCTCGGTGTGAGATCCAGAAAACCAGAGACCCTGGCTTCGTGAAGCGTTGAAACGATGGACGCGACAAGAGCGCTGCCACGAATTCGCGGTACTTTTGAAAACCGAACTTGCCTTGATACGATGAATTCTCTTTTCCAGGGGCGGCGCGTTCCAGAACCAAGACCGTTCCGTCCGCAAGCTTGGTCCTTACTTTTTGCGGCGAACGCAGCACTACGAACGTTCCGGCTCCCAGAAGAGCCCCCAACAGCAAGGCCACAATCAAGATTCGGAGCGTGCGAACTCGCTTCATGCAACGAAAGAACTTGTGAAAAGGATTGTGTATAGAATCCGACTCAGAGGACGTATCGTTTGCGGAATGGGTTTCAAAACAAGCCCATTAGGGACGAAGGCCCACTTTCTGAAGCAATCGGCCAAATCGAGGGTCTGACCGTAGATTCTCGAGTGTCGGATCTACGTTCAGATAAACGAGGTTTGCGTTTCTCTCGCGACGGGCTTCATCGAAACATGCGAAGGCGTTGTCGTTGTCGCCCATCCCGGCATAGACAATCGCTCGCCCGAAGGCGGGAACGAAAGTCGTGTTTCCAGTTTCCTGAATCCGCTTGAGCAATTGCATTGCTTTCTCTTGATCGCCGGCCAATCCGCACGCTTGGCCCAACCGGGCCAGGACCAGCGCGCCTCCTCCCAGTTCGGCCGCTTTCTCGATTTCCCGGACAGCCAGGTCGTAGCGCCTCATGGCCATATGCACCGCGCCTAAAATCCAATGGGTTCCGAAAAACTTAGGCTCGAACTCGATCATTTTCTGAGCGAGAACGACTGCCTCGTCGTATTGTCCGGCAAACCACAAAACCCAACCCAGGCTTAGATTGATGACCAGTGAGAGAGGATCCAGTTCCTGCGCTTTTCGGGCCTCGGCAACAGCCTCTTGAAAGCGGCTCACCGCCGTCAAATAGAACGCATATTGCTCTCGCGCGGTGACATAACGCGGGTCTAGCTGAATTGCGCGTTTGAATTCAGACTCCGCCCCCGTCCAGTCCCAATCGTGAAAACAGAGGACACGCGCCATCGCACTGTGGGCTTCGGCCAATTCATCGTCGATTTCCAAAGCGCCAAAGGCCGCCTCCTTCGCCTTTTCCATTCGGTTTATCGTGGAGAAATCGCCGAAATACCAGAGTGCGCAGCACGAATCAGCCACTCCCGCGTAAGCGAGCGCATAGTTTGGTTCCATCGCAATTGCTTGCTCAAAATATTCGATGGATCGGGTGAATCCTTCGGTGGTCCATTTAAAGTAATAGTAACGGCCTTTTAGGTAGAGCTGGTATGCCTCGGTGTTATTCGTGTAGCGTTTCACACGCGGCCCTCCTGTTTCTCCTATTAGTTTCACCTTCAACGATTCAACAATTGCCTGGGAAATTTCGTCTTGGATTGCAAAGACATCGGTCATCTGCCGGTCAAAGCGTTCGGCCCAAATCTGAGATCCGTCTGAGGTTTTGAAGAGTTGAGCCGAGATTCGAAGTTTTTGCCCAGCCTTTCGGACGCTGCCTTCGAGAATGTGCGCGACATTCAACTGTTTCCCAATCCGTTGGATGTCTCCACCTTGTCCTTTGAATGAGAACGTTGTAGTCCTCGATAGAACGCGCAGGCCGCTAACTTGAGCTAGCGCCGTGATCAGGTCTTCGGTAATGCCATCACTTAAATACTCGTTTTCGCGATCCGAACTCAGGTTGGAAAATGGAAGGACCGCGATGGATTGTGGTTTTGACCGTGCCCTGGGCGGTTTGTGCGCGGATACCCACTCTCGGTCGAACACTCTGGAGTAAATCCTGTTTCGAATCTGATGAGAACCATTTACAACCTGTGTGATGCCGGACAAACGCAGGACATCCAGGACCGGGTCGCTTTCATCGTCCCGCACGGGTTCTCCATTGTGGATATGCGCGTAGGTTTCCAGCAGGCTGGCGAGATCTGTCTCACTTCGAAGGAGCCGGTCACGGACGTAAAGCAGGTTGTCATCTTGTTCGCGCGCCCGACTGGAGAGAAACAAGTCCGAGCAGACACGATCCACTTCTTCCGGCTCGTTAACGCTCATTCCGTTCGATATTATCTGGCAGTGGCGCTGGGTAAGGTAAGGGTGGCCATTTGTCCAAAAAAGGACCCGATCCAAAACATTTTCCGCTCGCGGGAGGTTCAGTCCCCGAGCGAGAGGCTCCGCTTCTTCGCGGGTGAAATCGGTCAACTCGATGCGGTTCCCGATGTTGAAGGGGGTATTTCGAGTGTCGCGCATCAAATCCGCCGGGGTCGCCACGCCAAGAAGGCAGAACGTCAGTTTCTCGAAACACGGATCTTCAACACGGCGGTTGTAGCACTCCCGGATCGCGCCAAAAAACTCGTCCGAAGAAAATGGAAGACTGCGAACCGAATCGACCTCGTCCACAAAGACGATCAGCGGGCCGGGACGGCGGATCATGACCACATCCCGGATCGCGCTCATGAACCTTTGAACGGGGCTGACACGGGCCTGCGTGAGCCAAAACTCGTCAAGTTCGTCCTCCAATCCCAACTGCCGGCCAGCTCGAACGATCAACCCATTGTACCACTGGTCAGGTGTGACGTTTTGGCCGATTGCCGTCAGGTCCAGGGCCACAACGTTGACTCCATGATCGCGGAGCCGGGCTGTGGTTCGCACCATCAACGATGATTTTCCCATCTGGCGGGCGGTCAGAACATAACAGAATTCTCCGGCACGAAGTCCGTCGAAAAGCTCTCGGTCAGCCTTTCGTTCGACGTAACACGGCGCGCTCGAACGCAACGTGCCACCCGTGATGAAGAAATCAGCGTCGCTACTCATTCGGTTGTGTAAGCAATTCCACGCCTCTTAAGGGGACATCAAGAACATGTCTCGGTGTCTCGGAAAAGCTGGCGTCATTCTTATCGATTCTTTTGTTGCGCGTAAAGAGCTTGTAATGAGGCGATCCAAAGCCGTTGCTCAATTGGCCCGTGCTCTCCAGCGGTTGATAACAGGCGGCACACGGTTACTATTTTCCGATACAGAACTGGCTGAAAATTGAGTCAAGCAGGTCCTCTGTCGCAGTCTTTCCGACAATTTCGCCAATCGAATTTGTGGCAATTCGGAGATCGACTGCCACTAAATCGAGGGTCACGCCGTCGTTGAGGGCCTTAATTGTCTGGTCTGTCGCGCCTCGTGCTCGGTGCAGGGCAACCTGATGGCGGGAATTAATCATCACAGGAAGCATCTCCGCCCGAATCTCCCCTCGCCAGATTGTGTTCTTAATAGCGTCCTTTAACGTCTCAATTCCGTCGCCTGATAGGCTGCAAACGTCGAAGAGTTCCTCCACTGCGCCGTCTGGAACTTGAAGGCGAATCGGCAAATCGATTTTGTTTCGAATCAAGATTCGCTTTTTGCCCTGATACTCCGCCAGATAGGCGTCGTCTTGCGGTGTCCATGACTCGGATGCGTCGAATACGTGGAGCACTAATTCGACTTGTGCCAGCGCTTCGCGAGTGCGCCGTATGCCCTCAATTTCAATCGCATCTCGAGATTCGCGCAATCCTGCTGTATCGATGAACACGATGGGGAGCCCACGAATATTTGCTGTCTCTTCGATCGTGTCCCGGGTGGTTCCGGCAATTGGCGAGACGATCGCGCGGTCCTGCCCCAGCAGTTGATTCAACAGGCTTGATTTCCCAACGTTTGGCCGCCCAACAATCGCTGCCCGGATGCCGCGCCGCAAGATCCGCCCCTCATTGGCGGTTCGAAGCAACTCGTCCATGAACTGCAAGGCATTCTCAAGCCGCTGGATCAGCACTTCCAACTGGTCGGGCTCAATGTCCTCGTCGGGAAAATCGATATGCGCCTCAACGTGCGCCAGAATCGACATCAACTGATCTCGAACGACATTGACGCGATGGGAGAGTTTTCCGGCCAGTTGTTCGTTGGCCGCCTCGAGAGCCAGCTCGGTGCGGGAGCGAATCACATCCGCGACGGCTTCGGCTTGTGAGAGATCGATTCGACCGTTTAGGAATGCTCTTTTGGTGAATTCTCCCGGCTCGGCAAGACGGGCTCCATTCTCCAGCAACGTCTCTAGAACAAGCTTCACGGGCAGCAAGCCGCCATGGCAGGAGATTTCAACGGTGTGCTCGCGTGTAAATGTGCGGGGAGCTTGGAAAACCGCGACCATGACTTCATCCACAGTCTTTCCATTACGCGCAAATTTTCCGTAGTGCACAGTGTGCGAAAGGCTCATCGAAGGCTTGCTTGATGACTTGCCTTCTGGAACAAAACATCGGTCGGCTATCTCGAAGGCCCGCGCGCCCGACAGCCGAACTACAGCTAGGCCACCTTCGCCCAACGGCGTGGATATCGCTGCAATCGTGTCTTCGATCATGGGCGTCGAGTTCGGATTTTGGGTCAATCGGGCCGGCAGTTTGGAAAACGCCGGTCAGGGTTTGGTTTGCGAATTCTCACTGGCAGTCGATTCCCAACCGGATGCACCGTGAGTTCAGCTCGTTGACCGCGACCGTAGTGTTAGAAAATAAAAGAACTCGTTTATGATGTTCCGCAGGTGCCCGCGCGGTTCTCACTTTCGCGGCCTAGAAGAAACAAGCGGGCTTTTTCATAGCTCTTGCGCTGAACGTAGTGCGTGAGCGCCGGATCTGTTCCGTCAGGAAGAAGTTTCGCAAGAGCGTCGATTCTTTCGAAAAGAGGCAGCAGGCTTGGTTTTGGATTTGCCGTTGGCATCGCGCGCGCCGTGTGGTCGAGTTCATCAAGCGCCGTCAAGAGATTCTGTTCCGCTTCGGTCATGCTGCAAACGATACACACGCAAATGCGGAATCCAAGCATCTGTTGTCGAGGTCCGGATTATCGTTGAAAAACTGTCAGCACCGAAAATACTGGATTACAGAGCTATGGAAAAAAAACATCCAACGGGTCAGAAACCGGTTTTCCTGGGAATTGAATGCGGCGGGACAAGAACGGTCGCGGTGTTGACCAATCACGCCGGCGAAGTACTTCGTCGGTCGGAATTCGGCCCGGCCAACTTGAGGCTGGTGAGCGATTTGGATATGAGGCGCCATTTCGCGAGCGTAGCCCAAAGCTTTCCGCGACCGTCCGCGATCGGAATTGGAATGGCGGGCGTGCGGGATGAGGATGACCATGGCCGAATCCTGCTGGCGTCCGGGAAGATTTGGCCCGCAATCGCGTGCCTCGTATCGCACGATCTGGAGACAGCCCTTTGCGCCGCGGAATGCGCCGCCAAAGTTTCCGCCGGCGCGCGTGTCATTGTTTTGAGCGGAACCGGTTCGTGCTGCTACGGACGATCCGCATCCGGAGTGATCGCGAAAGTTGGTGGATGGGGCCACATGATCGGTGACAAAGGCAGCGGCTATGAAATCGGACTGCGGGCGATGAAGGCGGCGGTCTATTATTACGATCGCGATGGAATATGGCCTCGTTTGGGTCAGCGAATCTTGAGAAGTCTCCAATTAAATGTGCCAAACGATTTGATTGATTGGGCGCTGCAAGCCGGAAAAAGGGAGATTGCCGCGCTCGCAGTGGAGGTGTTCGCAGCGTGGGAAGGGCATGATAAGATCGCTCGGGACATTCTCGAAGGCGCGGCGGCCAGTTTGGCAAAAGACGCGGCGGCCTGCGCCCGAAGGCTCGTCTCGAATGGAACTTCGGTCGAATTCGTTTTCACGGGAAGTGTTTTCCTTAAACAGCCGAGATTTGTGAGATTAACCTCGCGCAAGCTGCGCGAAAACTGGAGTTCGGCTAAAACTGCGGTTCTGAAGGCTGAAGGCGCGTGGGGCGCGGCGGAACGGGCGCGCATTCATTTCGAACAACACAGGATTTCCGATGCGCAACCGGTGCGTTTAACTGAGGGCGAAAAGCGACGCGGCACCGCTAAAACCGCCGATCCTAGTTTGGTACCTTCATTCCCGCCGGAGTTGGTTCTTTCGACCGCCGGAGCGACCTCCCAAACCGAACGCCGAAATCCCCGGTCCAACAAGTTGGACCGGCTGTCTTTCAATGACGCAATTACGCTCATGATTGAGGAAGAGGCGCAGGTTCCAAGGGCGCTTCTCTCAAAACGAGCCGAAATTGAAAAGGCGATCCGCATGATCGTTCGCGCATTTCAGAATGATGGAAGGTTGTTCTATGTGGGAGCTGGCACGAGCGGGAGACTCGGGGTGCTGGACGCCAGTGAATGTCCCCCCACGTTTCGGACGCCTCCGGATCAAGTCCAGGGGATCATTGCCGGGGGGCAGCAGGCTCTCTGGCGCAGTATCGAGGGAGCGGAGGATGATCCGAGCATGGGAGCGAACGTTATTCAATTTCGAGGTGTCCGCGGCAAAGACGTCGTTGTTGGCATCGCGGCCAGCGGACGCACGCCATTCGTTTGGGGAGCTCTTGAAGAAGCGTTGCGGCGCAAGGCAGCAACAATACTGATCTGCTTCAATTCGAAAGCCGAGTTCCCACCGGGGATTGCGCCGGATCTCGTGATCGCCCCGGACGTGGGTCCTGAGGTGCTGACCGGTTCCACTCGTCTCAAAGCGGGAACGGCCACAAAACTGATTCTCAATATGCTAACCACGCTTTCCATGGTTCGAATGGGGAAAGTCGCGGGGAATTTGATGATCGATCTGAATCCGTCTAACAAGAAACTGAAAGATCGCGCCGTTCGAATTCTTCAAGAACTCACTGGCTGCGACCACCAAAGCGCGCGGTCGGCGCTCGAAAAATCAAAATGGGTCATCAAATTGGCCCTCGGAAAACTCGCGCGGGGTCGTGGACGGCGGATTTGATTCTTGCGGTCTCGATTGTGGCGCATTGAGGATCGGAATTCAGCCTATCAATTTGCCGCGCAGCACAAACACCGCCATCAAGTGTGAGAGAAAGCTCGAAAAAAGAACCAGGAGAATGCTGATCAGATACAGCCCAAAACCCTTGGTCTGGTCCGGTTTCAAGGCCAGTCCGACTCCGTGATAAAGGACTGATAGCGAGGCCAAGGCGCCAAGCCCCCAACAGAGCCACGTATTGAATCCTGGCATCGCATCAAGAAGCCGTACTAGAATGATTGGACTAAAGCCATAGGCCATCAACGTAAAACATTGCGTGAACCCGGACTGGACTTGCGAACTATGCGCTATCCACATCAACACCTGCGCCGAGACAAATATGCTCGCCAGGAGGAGTCCCAGATGTGTCCCCGCATAGCGAACCGCAGTCTCTTGTGAAACATTCACCCTCGATACAAGATCTTCGCGGCGTTCTCCCCAGTAAGTTAGCGAAAACGTTTCCGTAAGCAGACCGGCAAGGAATAAAGGAAGCAAGAACGACAGAATAATCGCGCCAACGCTTCGGCGGGCGGCGGCAATCTTCTGCCAAGTCGGAAAAGGCGAAAAAACAAGCTTTAGAGCCGTAATCATGTGGACGGCAGTGTATGGCGCGAGATCGCAATAACAATCCAATACTGTTTTGCGTGTCCGGAACTTAGGTTAACTCCGGTGGCGGGTGCTCCGAATGAGGACACAACTGAATCTCTCCCTTCTCCATTCAATGGAGGAGGGCCGGGGAGAGATTTCCCCAAGAGTTTTCGCGCTTTGAACCCCTGAACCAATCGGCGGTGGGGCGACACTCCGTGGAGCCCTGACTTAATTGAAGCGCCAGAGAATGTCAGGGCTCGACAGAGTCTCGCCCCACCGGAGTTCATGGGTAGGTCCGACCCTGTTTTGAGCGCGCTCGGTGCCCATGAACCCACCCCCAGCCCCTCCAAGGAGGGGAG
>JAQBVM010000538.1 GCA_027623095.1 Verrucomicrobiota bacterium | reverse complement strand
GTCAGCACAATCCCCAAATCCCTTTCCAAGCCCTCGTCAAGCACCGCTCCAAATAAAAAGACCGTGGCGTGAAGAAGACGCTTGGGAGACTTGCGGGAACCGACGCAAAACGCCGGGTCGCCAAGCAGGCGGCAGCTGCGGCTGGTTGAAGCAGAGTTCCCGCAGGCAAATAAATCACGGATAGCGCAGTTTTTTATGGGCACCTTGGTTTGAATGGTATCCAGAAACAACCGGGCAGGTTCGAAACAACTCATTGCTTGCTCGCGTTCATTATGGTAGATATACGTCTTGCCGCTGAGGGAAGACAGGGAAAGTTGTGCTGACATCAATCTCAATAGAGCCGAAGTCGTTTTTTAAAGAGCGATGCGCACTGCCGCCGCTTCCCGAGATCGCTGTCAAGATTCAGCGCCTCAAAAACGATCCAAACGCTGGCATTGAGGATATCGCGAAGCTGGTGCGGGGTGATCCGGCTTTGCTCGCGCAAGTGCTCAAGATCGTCAACTCGGCATATTATGGATTGCCAAGGGAAGTGACGGACGCGCACTTCGCCGTTGCATTTCTTGGGCTGGACGAGATTGCTCGAATGGTTCTTGCGCTCTCGGTGATCAACACACTTCGAATTGCGGACAAAAAGGAGCTGAGCCGGTTCTGGTACCATTCCTTTTACACCGCCGTTTGCTCCAAGTACATGGCGCGCAAGTTCGAACCGCTTTTGCCACCCGAGGAGATTTGGTCCGCAGCCATGCTTCACGATATAGGCAAGCTGGTTTATTTGAGGTTTTTTCCCGATCACCATAAGGCGCTGCGAGAAATGTGTGTCGAGAACGAGTGCATGTTTAGCGAGGCCGAACAAGAGCTTGCGTTGCCGGCCAGTTCTCATCTGGGTGAACTTCTTGCCGGCCATTGGTCACTCCCTCGGTCCGTTAAAGACGCCTGCCGTTATCACACTCTGGCGGACATGCAACGGCAAGCTGAGTGGATTTCGAGTGCGCCGGCCGCCCGCGTAGTCTGTTTGGGGAATCTGTTCGCGGTTTTGACGATCGATCTTCTGAGCGGCGAAAAACGCCAGCTTGTTTCGGAGACGATTCGAACGAATCTGGCGCAAAGTTCCGACGAGTTCCTGCTGATGAGCGCTGAAATGTACGAACTCAGGCAGGAGGTCGATCAGTTCGCTAACGGTCTTGTTACCTGATTTCCGTTCGCAGATTCCTTTCTTCTGTTCTCCAAACTTTTTTCAGTTTTTCGATTCAATCCGGAGTCGGCCATTGTATTCTCGGCAGGATTCTAATGAAAGCACTACTCGTTGAAGACGATGCAATCACCCGCCGGATGCTCGAAAAAGTATTGGAGACCCAAGGTTTTGACACGAGCGCGTTTGAAAGCGCCGAGTCTTCCTGGGAAGCAATTTGCAAGGAGCCCTTTCCGTTGGTGATCCTCGACTGGATGCTCCCGGGGATATCGGGTTTGGAATTGTGCCGCCGGATTCGGCTGTTGCCGAGCGGTTCCCTCAGCTTCGTATTGATGATCACCTCGAGAGACGACGCGGGCGATCTCGATAAGGTGCTCGAGGCGGGAGTCGATGATTACATTCCGAAACCGGTGGATTTCGAATTGTTGAAGGTGCGATTGCGAATCGCCCGGCAACAGGTGGACAGTTTGATGAGGCGCAAGGAGGCGGAACAGGAGCTCGAGAAGACGTTCAAACAGTTGGAACATAGCCATGCCGATCTGCTCTCCATTTTAAGTGGTCTAAGGATTGGGACCGTCCTGACAGAGGAGAACGGTGTCGTGACCTTCCTTAGCAAGGCGGCATCCGAACTGCTCGGAGTCTCGGATGCGTCGGCGCTTGGAAAACCGTGGCGCATTGCCTTTCCGTTCTCTGACGAACAGAAAAAGGCGATTGGCAAGAGTGCTGCGGAGCCGCCGGAGAAACGTTCCAAGCAGCTTGTTGTCTCCAGCAACACTGAAAGCAAAGCGTTCCGAATTGAGGTCGAGGTGGGAGACGATCCGAGGAATCCAAAACGAAAAATCTTCTTTCTTTACGATGTTTCCGAGGTGCATGATCTTCGACTGCAATTGGACGAGAGGGCCTCCTTTCACGATATCGTTGGGAAAAACCCCAAGATGCGGGGCATTTATCAGCTCATTCAAGATCTCTCGCCATTGGAAGCCACCGTTCTGATCGAAGGAGAAACTGGAACAGGAAAGGAACTCGTCGCGCGAGCGGTTCATTTTTCGAGTTTCCGTCGAAAGCGGCCGTTTGTCGCTTTGAACTGCGCCGGATTGACTGAATCGCTGATTGCGAGCCAGTTGTTTGGACATATAAAGGGAGCGTTCACGGGGGCCATTCGTGATCACAAAGGGGTCTTCGAGGCGGGTGAGGGTGGAACGGTCTTTCTGGATGAGATTGGGGAGATCCCGCTGATCGTGCAGGGAAATCTTCTTCGCATTCTTGAAAACCGTGAAATCAGCCGCGTGGGGGAGGCCACCACTCGCAAGGTCGATATCCGGATTATCAGCGCCACAAATCGGGACCTTGGCAAGATGGCGGAGGAAGGCTCATTCCGGAAAGATCTGCTGTACCGGCTTCGGGTCGCCCGAATTGGCCTTCCTCCATTGCGAGAAAGGCGCGAAGATATTCCGTTGTTGGTGGACCTTTTCTTGAGACAAATGCGGTCCACGATTGGAAAGCCTGTTGGGTCTGTCAGTGACGACGCTTACGCATTGCTCATGTCCTTCGCATGGCCTGGAAACGTTCGGGAGTTGCGGAACGCAATCGAAATTGCTGTTATTCGGTGCCGCAGCAGGGCTGCTCTAAAGTCAGGCAGGACATGTGATGAGACGGATGACGTGTCCGATTCGGCGGTTCATT
>JAQBVM010000134.1 GCA_027623095.1 Verrucomicrobiota bacterium | reverse complement strand
TCACGGCACAGATTACAAAGGGACGTGTGGCCGAAAAGAGGGGTGCCTGGTCTCGTTTTCTGGCTGGCCGCGAAAAAAAGGGATTCCTTGTCCGGGAAACTGCCGCTCGACAGGCCGCGCCACGATGCCCCGCCTTGCTTACAGCATTCACCGGAGAGCGACGTTTATCGGTCGGACGGCCTTCTCTCCGCCTTTGAACGAACGGAGAGCACGCTTCCGATGCTTCGAAGGAAAGAGAATCTGAACCGCCTCAAAACCTGAAATACCGGACAGAAACCGGACAGACAAAAAACTTTATTCCGTTGATCTAGCTGTAACTCCTTGATTAAGAATGGTGCGTCGGGAGGGACTCGAACCCCCAACCATCTGATCCGAAGTCAGAAGCTCTATCCAATTGAGCTACCGACGCGTTTGGATTTGAAATCCAACTTCCTAAGACCGGAAGCGTCCGTGGAACATCGCAGCTTGAACCAATGTTTCCTGTTGATCGATCCGGTTGACTCAATTTCTGATTGGTTTCCGGAAAAACACAAGCGCATTCTCGTCAACCCGCTTGCCCGAAGAATCTGGTTCGGGCAGATTCGGGCTTCCGCTCAATAGCGACTCTAGAATCGAATGACCTCTTTTGTTACCGGAGCTACCGGATTTGTCGGGTGCAACCTTGTCCATGAGTTATGCTCCCGCGGTCACGCGGTGAAAGCATTGATTCGCCCCGGAGGCGATTGCCGCGGCTTGGCGGGAGCGAAATTCGAACGTGTGGAGGGCGACTTGAGCAACGTGGGTCTGCTCGTGGATGCGATGAAGGGGTGCGATTGGTGTTTTCACGCCGCAGCCAGCTATCACCTTTGGCTTCGCGACTACGCTCCAATGTACGCGGCGAATGTGGATGGGACCCGCAATGTACTCTCGGCAGCGGCCAAAGCCGGGTGCGAGCGGATTGTCTATACAAGCACGGTTGGCTGCATCGGTTATCCCAAAGCTCGGAACGGCACAATTACACCGTCAGACGAGGAATGTCCCGTCGATGTCGAACATCTGTCCGGCCATTACAAACGTTCCAAATGGGAAGCGGAACAGGTCGCCTTGCAAATGGCCAAAGAAGGGTTGCCAGTGGTGATTGTCAATCCCAGCGCGCCTGTCGGTCCTCGCGATGTCAAACCGACACCCACCGGTAAAGTCATCGTTGATTTTCTCAACCGGCAAATGCCCGCCTATTTGGACAGCGGATTGAATTGGGTTCATGTTCGCGATGTTGCCATTGGCCATATTCTCGCGGCGGAGAAGGGGCGCCCGGGCGAGCGTTACATTCTTGGGAACTCTGATGGCAACTTGACGATGCAGGAAACGTTCGCGGTTTTGGAGAAGATCAGTGGCGTTCCCGCGCCGAGGTTGCGTTTGCCCTACCATCTTGTATTGGCTGTTGCGTATGCGGATGAGGCGATTGCGGCATTCACGGGACGCGCCCCGAGGGCGCCCCTTTCCGGAGTGCGCATGGCAAGATCGAAAATGTTTTTCAATCCTTCAAAAGCCGTTCGGGAACTTGGACTGCCTCAAACGCCGCCGAAACAAGCATTGAGCGACGCCGTTGAGTGGTTCCGAACCAACGGGTATGTGAAGTGAAAGGCCTCGAACCAAGCGTTATGGTTTGGTGTGTTCTGGCTCGTGCGGATTGGCTGCAAGCTTGACTCTTGGAAACCGGGATGCCGCGGCCGACTTCTTTCCGCTGCGTGTTTTTCCCGTCGCGAGCTCCATGAATTCGGTTTGGCTCCGATGAGAAACTCCGCCGCGCTTCTTGGTCGCGCGTTCGTATTTGCCGTCCCTTTGGAGAATCCGGGCTCTTTCAGTGTCGGCAAGAGAAATCGATAAAAGCTCGCTTGTGATCCGCTCGCGGAGGTTGCCATCCAGAATAGGGAAGACCACTTCGATCCGGCCAAAGAAGTTGCGCGGCATCCAATCAGCGCTGCCAACATAGACCTGGGGCTGGCAGGCGTTTTCAAAGTAGAAAATCCGGCTGTGTTCGAGAAAACGATCGACAATGCTGCGGACGGAAATGTTTTCGCTAACTCCCTTAATGCCCGGTCGCAAACAGCAAATTCCCCGGACGATGAGGTCGATTTTGACGCCCGCTTGAGAGGCTCTGTAAAGTGCTTCGATGATCTGCTGATCAACCAGAGCGTTCATCTTGGCGATAATGCGGGCGGGCAAGCCTTCTGTCGCGTTTGCGGTTTCGCGCTGGATGAACACAAGCATTCGGCTGTGCAGTTCGAATGGAGCCACCAGAAACTGGCGCATGCCTTGAAATTGGCAAAGGCCCGTCAGCAGATTGAACAGATTCGTGGAATCCTCACCCATTTCTTCGCGGCAAGTCAGAAGTCCGATATCGGTGTAGAGACGCGCGGTGCTGGGATTGTAATTGCCGGTGCTAAGATGGAGGTAACGCCGGATCGCATCCGGATCTCTCCGGACAGCGAGCGTCATCTTGCAGTGAATCTTGTAGCCAACCAACCCATAAACCACATGCACGCCGGCTTCTTCGAGGCGCCGCGACCAGAGAATATTGTTCGCTTCATCGAAGCGCGCTTTCAGTTCCACAACGGCGGTGACTTGCTTTCCGTTTCGCACCGCGTTCATGAGGGCGCCAACAATGCGCGGATCTCCCCCTGTTCGGTAGAGCGTCTGTTTGATCGCGAGCACATTCGGATCTTCGGAGGCTTGCTCGAGGAAATCGATCACGGTGCGAAAGCTTTCAAAGGGATGATGAAGAAGAATATCGTTCTCGCGAATCGCGGCGAACAGGTCTTTCTTCTCGCGCAGCACTGAGGTCACGGAGGCCGAAAACGGCACATCCCGAATTTCGGGCGAATGATCTCCCTCGTAGATCGTCATGATTCGCGTTGGATTTAGAGGGCCATCGATTATGTACAGATCGTCTTCGGTGAGCTCCAAAGTGGCCAACAGACGCTGGCGGATTTCGACGGGACAGTCTATCTCGACCTCGAGGCGAACGGCGTCTCCCTTGCGCCGATTGTGAAGCTCTTTTTCGACCGCTTTGAGCAGATTCACCTCTTCCTCAACGTCGATATACAACTCGCTGTTTCGGGTGACCCGAAACATCCAGTGGCCCAGGATTTTCATTCCCGAAAACAAATCGGCCAGATGATGGCAAATAATCCGGCCCAGGTACACATAGTCCTGCCGGGAATCGCTCCTTGGCAGCTTAACCAAGCGAGGCAAGACTCGAGGAACTTGAACGACGGCGAGTCGATGGCGGTCTTCTCCCGAAACTTTCGTCTCCAAATGGACAATGACATTCAGCGATTTGTTGAGCAATTGCGGGAACGGGTGGGCCGGATCGATGGCGAGCGGCGTGAGGACTGGTCGAACTTGAGAATTGTAATGCTGCCGCACCCATTCCAAATCATTCGGATCCAGCTCGCGGCAACCGAGAAGGCGGATTCCGTTTTCCGCGAGCGCTGGAACCAGATCATTTCGCCAGCAGGCATATTGCTGTTCCACCAATTGTCGGATGCGATGAGTCACAGCGCGAAAGGTTTCCGTCGCGGTCAAACCATCGACCGTTCGCCCCACCACTTCGCTTTCGATCTTCTGTTTCAGTCCGGCGACGCGCACCTCGAAGAACTCGTCCAGATTCGAGGAGACGATGCAGAAGAACTTGACCCGTTCCAGCAAGGGATTTCCGCGGTCAAGCGCTTCGTCGAGCACGCGCTGGTTGAACTCGAGCCAGCTCAGCTCGCGATTGATGAAGTGTTCCGGCCCAAAGCTTGGAGATATTGCAGGCATTAAATTGCTGCGGAACTATAACAGCTTCCGCAACACAGGCTACCAAAACTCGAGATTCACTCTTCCAATTCGAGCCAGTCGCCTCGCAGCCAGTCCGCCAGCAAACCGATTTCCACAGGATTCAGGATTCCGTCCTTGCCGAATGAAGGCATTCGATCGTTTCGCTTTCCGTAAAACCGCCCGTGCGCCGGATCGCTAATGAAACCCAAAAGCCACTCGCGCGAACCGTATCCAGTCAGATCCGGTGCGGTTGCGTCTTCATCCGCAAAACGGAACTGATGGCAATCCGCGCACGAAATATCTCCGTCGGCAACCAGCTTTCTCCCGTCGGAAATCAGGCTTGCGTCGCGCTGATCCGCAGCTCGCTGGGATTTGAGCTCGGCCTCAGCCGAGACCGCCATAACTACCTTCTTGAGGTATTCCTTCTCTTCGTCCGAATAGGCGGCGACGTCCTTCTTCACAAACCGGCTCATCTTGCCATCCTTGAACTTTGTCGAGCCAAGGAAATGGGGTGAATCAATCTGACTGGGATTGAGCAATCCCGACAGCCACTCGCGGGAGGCGAAACCTTTGAGGTCGCTGGCGGATGGTTCTTCGCTCGAAGCCAGGCCTTCACCGTTGTGGCCGTCAAAGCGATGGCAACTGGCGCAGTGTTCGGCGAATAGTTTTGGTCCGCGCGTCAGCGGATCGCTTCGAAGCAGATTCACCGCTCCTGAGACCGGGATTCCGGTGGGCGCTTTTGCCAGGAGTTTAACGCGTTTGGCACTATGTTCCGCCGATAGAACAGCCGCTCGGTATTCGGGGTCTCGCCCGTCTTGCGCAATTGCCAGATAGGTCAGGAGTCCAATCCCGCCGAGAAGCGAAAACAGCAGGCCGATGTTAAAGCGATGTCCGAGTTGCCAGTTTCCGACGATTGGCATCAAAAAAATAATCCCCATGACGATTCCGGGAATTATAATGGCGCCCCAAATCTCAGTCCCTCCGGGAAAGAATTTCAGGAATTCGAACAGGAAAAGAAAATACCATTCCGGACGCGCCGCAGAGTAAGGCTCCGATGGATCCGCGGGCGCCCCGAGTTCGGCGCCGATTTCTCCGCCGAAAAGCCAGGGGCGAATGATCAGAAACAGGATTGCTGCCATCACAGCCAGGCAAGCAACGGCGTCTTTCAAGACTTGGTCAGGCCAAAAGTAGGCGTCCGGTTTTCGTTTGGGATCGCGCGCGGTGATTCCGTGGCGGCGGAACAGAAGCAGATGCAGCGTCACCATCGCGACAACCGACGCTGGGAGAATCCCCGCGTGCAATGCGAAAAAACGGGACAACGTGTGATGCCCGTACTCGGAGCCGCCAATAATCAGCTTCTGAATGGCGGGCCCGACTACTGGAACAATGGCAGCGATGTTCGTTGCCACTTTGGTCGCCCAATAACCCTTTTGGTCCCACGGCAGCAGATAGCCCGTCAACGAAAGCGCCAGCACAAGCTGCATTAAGATCAGGCCGATCCAAAAGTTCATTTCGCGCGGCGCCCGATACGCGCCGTCGATCACCACCTGCATCAGATGGAGCACCAGCAGCACGTTCATGACGGAGGCCGCGTGATGGTGGATGCCGCGCAGAAGCCAGCCGCCCGTCATCTCGTATTGGATGTAATAAACACTTTCCCACGCGGTTTGTGAGCTCGGGTTGTAGGACATCCAAAGGCAGAATCCGGTGAGAAACTGCACAACCAGGCAAAACACGAGCGTGCTTCCCCAGACATACCGCCAGCGCGCCCCTCCCGGGATATTCTCGTAAAGCCCGTGGCGGACAAGATCCTTGTAACCAGTGCGGTGATCCAGCCAGTCGAGAAGAAACTTCATGAAACAGGAATCTTCTCCCCATGCCCGGCCACGAAATTCTGAAAACGCACCCAGACTTCACTGCTATTCCGTATTTCCACATCCAGCGAGTCCAATCCTCGAGGACTTGGGCTCTTGGGGTCTGAAACAGATCCGTTCAGCGCAAAACTGCTGTTGTGACAGGGGCAGCCAAAGAGTTTCCGTTCCTTGCTGAAATCGACAAAACAGCCCGCGTGAGGGCACACCACATTCAATGCCTCCACTTGGTCGGGAGCGCTTTTTCGCAAATACACCGCACCGATCGGCACATTGGGCACCTTGTTCCATGCGTCCACCCGATCCGCTATGATTGAGAACTTTCGCGGCATGCCGTCATCGGGAAGCGCTTCGACAGAGGCGACTTTGACAAAACCACCCGCGGCCGCTTTGCGCTGAAGGGGATCCAGGAATACCGTCAGACTTGCGGCAACGGGAGCCGCAGTGGCGAGACCGCCCAAAAGAACGGCGCTCGCCTTCTTCATGAAATCGCGCCGCTGTGGATTCTCCGGTTCTTTATGTTCACCCATAAGTTGACCGGTATTGAAATAGCAAACAACCAAATGAAAAGGCAATTCGTAATCCTGATTGTGTTTTTAGCGAGGCCCAGTATATGGTTTCTTTTCCATTCTGGCCGGCTCGATCGTGGCATTGACGATGGGATTCGGCGGAACGGCATTCCTTCAAGCGCCAATACGCTCCGGCGTTGGCTAGACGCGATGCAGGTGAAAATGATGAAACGGCAACAAATTTTGGACCTCTATTTTATGGACGCCCGTTCGAAATTAATCGATCTGGCGGCGTTTTTGGACCGTGTGGATCGGGCGGACGGCGAGCCGGACTTTCGCCTCGGGGCGTTTCGGAAGGCGCTGTCCGAATTGAATCGGGAGAAGCCGGATCGCGCGGAAAGTGTGTTGCTCGCTTTTAGCGATCCGACAAGTGAACCGGCGCCAAGCGCCAGCACCAAGGCCGCGTGCGGCGCCTGGCCTGAAACCGCGTAGCGTATGAGATTCGTCGAACCGCACGGTCATATGGTCAGCCGCGTGACCGATGATTATATCGACATGGTCACGGCCGGTTGCGAGGCTGTTTGTGAGCCGGCTTTTTGGGCGGGTTTCGACCGCAGTTCAGCCCAGGGTTTTTACGATTACTTCTGCCAGCTCACGGAACACGAGCCGAAACGCGCGGCGAAGTTCGGGTTGCCCCATTTCACGTGGCTCTGCATCAATCCGAAGGAATCCGAGAATGTGAAACTGGCGGAGGAAGTGCTGGCCATCATTCCGCAGTTTCTGGAGCGCCCAACCGTTTTGGGGATCGGAGAGATCGGCCTCAACAAGAACACTCGGAACGAATTGAAAGTCCTGGAACAACACATCGATTTGGCCGCTCGGACGGATCAACTCATTCTGGTGCATACTCCGCACTTGGAGGATAAGCGGAAGGGAACGCGTCTCATCGTCGATGCGATCAAGAGCGAATCTCGAATCCGTCCGGAACGAGTCATCATCGATCACGTCGAGGAGCATACGATCCGCATTGCTCTCGACGCGGGTTTTTGGGCCGGCATGACGCTGTATCCGGAATCCAAATGCACTGCGCCGCGGGCGATTGATCTGGTGGAAATGTACGGAAACGAACGGCTCTGGATGAACAGCGCGTGCGATTGGGGAGTCAGCGTGCCCTTGGCGGTTCCCCGCACCGCGCTTGAAATGCGCCGGCGCGAACATCGTCCCGACGCCATCGACAAGCTGATTTATCAGAATCCGGTCCGGTTCCTCAGCCAGTGCCCGAAGTTTAAGCTGCCGGCTGCAACCTGAGCTGTGATCGGGAACCACTCTCTTCTTATGAATGGGTTCGACGGAAGTCTCACCCTCCCAAATAAAACGAGGAGCGCGCTCCCATCTCTCTCAAGTTAAGCATTCAACTCAATGCAACTGAATCACAATCTTCACCTCGCGTATTCGACCAATATCCACCGGGGTGAAAGCTGGACCGAGACGTTCGACGGGCTCCAAAAGTATTCGCTGAAAGTGCGGCACGAAGTCTGTCCAGATGCGCCCTACGCCATCGGGCTTCGGCTGAGCGATCTCGCCTCAAGGGAACTCTCGGCGCCCAAAACATTAGCCGAATTCAAACGATGGCTGGACGAAAACCAATGCTACGTTTTCACGATCAACGGATTTCCTTACGGACGTTTCCACGGTGGCCGCGTTAAAGAGCAGGTCTATGTTCCCGATTGGACGACGCGGGAGCGCGTGGATTATACGAACCGTCTGTTCGACATATTGGCCGAGATTGTTCCGGACGGCGTGGACGGGAGCGTGAGTACCGTTCCGTGTTCATTCAAGGAATTCATCCGATCGGACGATCAGGTTGCCCGGATGCGGAGCAACCTCTGGGATTGTGTGGATCACATCGCCAGACTAAGCGAAGCGTCTGGAAAATTTCTTCACTTGGGGCTCGAACCGGAGCCGCTCTGTTATCTCGAAACCAGTTCGGAGATGGTGCGGTTTATGGATGCGATGCGGGCGGACCGCCCGAGCGATTCGAGCGTCAACCGGCACTTGGGGGTAAACTATGACACTTGCCACCTTGCGGTAGAGTTCGAAAAGCCCGATGAGGCCGTGGCGCGGTTTCAAGCGAACGGAGTGCGCATCAGCAAGCTTCATTTCAGTTCCGCGCTCAAGGTGGTGGCGACTCCGGAAACACGGAAGGCGCTAACGGCGTTCACGGACGACGTTTATCTCCATCAAGTTGTCTGCCTTAATGCCAATTCAGAACTCGTTCGCTATCGGGATCTGGACGTGGCGCTTGCGGACATCGATTCGCCGGCGAGCGAGTGGCGCATTCATTTTCACATTCCCCTGCACAGTCCAGCGACGGAACTGTTCGAAAACACGGCGGATCACATTCTCGGCGTCATGGATTTGTTGCGAGAAAACCCATCCCTCTGTTCGCATCTGGAAATCGAGACCTACACATGGGAGGTGATGCCCGCGGAATTCAAAAACCGGAGTGTCGTCGATCAATTGGTTGCCGAATACCGATGGTGCTTGAGCGAGCTTGAACAGCGGGGCCTCGCTCAGTCTGACCGTTGACACAAATGTCGAAGATCAGAACCGCACCGTGATTGTGCCCAGGGCATGAAAAACGAAAAGAATGACCCGTTTCGGACGTTGGGCGCGCTTCTGATCTTGGGGCGTGTCTCGAATCTTCCGACCGTCTGGTCGAATTGCGTTGCGGCATGGTTGATTGCGGGCGGCGATTTCAATTGGGAACTGCTTCAAATCTGCATAGGAGCCACGTTACTTTACACGGGCGGAATGTTTCTAAATGATGCATTTGATTCCGGTTTTGACCGGCAACATCGACGGGAACGCCCCATTCCGTCAGGAGCGATTCCGGTCGCGACTGTATGGTTTTGGGGATTCTTTTGGTTGGGATCGGGCGTCGCATTAATCAGTTCACAGGGAAAGACACCCGCCGTGATTGTGGTTATTCTTGCCCTCTCGATTATCCTCTACGATGCCGTCCACAAGGCGATCACTTTTTCGCCGGTCTTGATGGCCGCGTGCCGGTTCTGGCTGTATCTCTCGGTGGCATCGGCCGCACCACACGGCATCACCGGGCTTGTGATTTGGAGCGCTCTGGCTCTTTCCGCTTATATTGTCGGCTTGAGTTACATCGCACGAAAGGAGTCCGTGCACGGACCGCTCAAGTACTGGCCGTGCTCCTTCCTCGTTGTTCCGGTTGTTCTGGCCTCGTTGGTCAACGCCGGTGGGAACCTCACGCAGGCGATTGTGTATTCTGGATTGCTTGCGGCTTGGATGCTGTATTGCTTGCGCCACGCGTTTTGGGCGCCGCAACGCAATATCGGCCGAACCGTTTCCGGATTGCTCGCTGGAATCGTGATTGTTGATTGGCTTGCCGTTGCCGTGGAGCCGCTGCAAGTGGGGCTCCTGTTCGCGCTATTCTTCGGAATGGCGCTGGTCTTTCAGAGGTTTATTCCGGCGACATGAAGCGAACGGCTGTCATTAACGTTGTCGGTCTAAGCCGTTCATTGATCGGCCCGTTTACTCCAAGAATTCAGAGGTTTTTGGAAGCGGGTTCATCCACCGCGATCGTGCCCGCGTTTCCCGCGGTCACATGCACAGCCCAGTCGAACTATTTGACCGGAGGGCGTCCGCGCCGCCATGGGATTGTCGCCAACGGCTGGTACAACCGCGATCTTGCTGAAGTCCAGTTCTGGAAACAATCGAATCACTTGGTGCGTGCGCCAAAGATCTGGGAAGATCTTCGCAAAGAGTCACCCGACTTCACCTGCGCCAAGCTTTTTTGGTGGTACAACATGTATTCGACCGCTGACATTTCGATGACGCCGCGCCCAATGTATCCCGCGGATGGCAGGAAGGTCTTCGACATTTACACAAAGCCGATGTCGATTCGAGACGAGGTGAAAAAGAATTTGGGCGAATTCCCGTTCCCCTGTTTCTGGGGGCCAGCGGCCGGAATCGATTCTCCGCAAGGACCTCCCGATGGTGTTTCGCGCTGGATTGCGGAAGCGGCCGAATGGACCGAGGAAAGGCATCACCCGACCTTGTCTCTAATCTATTTGCCACATCTCGACTACAACTTGCAACGCCTCGGGCCACGGCATCCGGATATCCCGCGAGACCTTGGACGAATCGATGCGATCGCCGGCGATCTAATCTCCTTTTTCCAGAAACGTTCTGTTCAAGTCGTTTTGCTCTCTGAATACGGTATTTCGCAAGTCGATACGCCGGTGCATCTCAACCGCTCTTTCCGGACTCAGGGATGGATTACGATTAAGGAGGAACTGGGTCTGGAGCTGTTGGATTGCGGAGCGAGCAAAGTGTTTGCGGTCGCCGATCATCAGGTTGCGCATATCTATCTTAACGATCCGTCACTCAAAGACAGAGTTCGCGATTTCGTGCAGAAACAGCCGGGAGTGGATCGAGTGCTCGGTGAGTCTGAAAAGGCGGAAATTGGACTGGACCACGCCCGTTCCGGCGACCTGATCGCCGTCGCCTCGGATCGCGCATGGTTCACATATTACTATTGGATGGACGACCAGATGGCACCGGACTTTGCTCGTTGCGTGGATATTCACCGGAAACCGGGATACGATCCGGTGGAGCTGTTTCTGGATCCGAAAGCCAGGTTTGCAAAACTGAAGATCGTCTGGCGTCTGCTTCAGAAGAAGCTTGGATTCCGAATGCTCATGGATGTGATTCCGCTCGATGCGTCGCTTGTCAGAGGTTCACATGGAAAACGGCCTTCCGATCCCGGCGAATACCCAGTTTTGATTTCAGGGAATCGATCCCTCGTTCCGGAATCTCAAATTGATTCAACCGACGTGTACCGAGTGATCCGGCAAGCGATGCTTAGTTGATGCGGCAAGGACGGCCTGCGGTTCAAGGGCAGTATCTGCTTCGCACACGTATTGCTGCCTTGAACCTCTTGGGGTGGGGCGACACTCTGTGGAGCACTGAAGCGGCGTGAACACCGCGGTCCGCACGACACGTTCATGGGAAGATTTCCGCGAAATCTTTCGCGCTTTGAACCCCTTAGCTGCTGCGCCTCACAGAGGCGCGCTCCGGAGCGCGGGTCTGTGACCCGCAGCAATATCAAGTTCATCGAGACAGTATCAATCTGCGCCCCAGCCAGCGAACAGTGGCAGATTTGCTTTGACCCGTGGAATCCTCGCGGTAAAAGATAGTCGCCGTCGCTATGTGTCTCCTTCGCACCCTTATCCTTGCGCTCGTTGGAGCCGCCAGCATCCATTCGGCCGCCCCGCCGGACGGAGTCGGCGGTCATTGGGCGTTTAAAGGACCGGTCCGGCCCGCTTTGCCAACGATGCCCCATCATGCATCTCAGATCGTGAATCCAATTGACGCCTTTATTCTCGCGCGGATGCAACAAGAAGGACTGTTACCTTCACCCGAGGCCGATCATTATACATTGATCCGTCGTGTTTCGCTCGATCTTACCGGATTGCCGCCATCCATCGCGGAAGTGGAAGCGTTCGTGAACGATTCCCGTCCGGACGCGTATGCCTTGCTTGTTGAAAGGCTTCTGGATTCACCGCGGCACGGTGAACGCTGGGCTCGGTGGTGGCTGGATGTCGCGCGCTATGCCGATTCGAACGGGTACAGCATCGACGCGCCGCGCGCGATCTGGCTGTACCGCGATTGGGTCATTCACGCGATGAATCGTGACCTGCCATTCGATCAATTTGTGATCGAGCAGCTCGCAGGGGATATGCTTCCAAACGCAACCGCCGAGCAGAAGATTGCAACCGGGTTTCACAGGAACACGCAAATCAATCAGGAGGGCGGCATTGATGGGGAGCAGTTTCGAGTGGAATCGGTCGTGGACCGGCTAGCAACAACAGGAACCGCCTTTCTGGGACTGACGATCGCTTGCGCGCAATGTCACGATCACAAGTTTGATCCGATCGCGCAAAAAGAGTATTATCGGCTGTTCGCGTTCTTTAACAATCAGGATGAGCCGAGGCTGGAGATGGCGAATCCTAAACTGGATCACGCCGCGCTGGACGCGGAGCGGGACGCCCTGACCCTTGAGCTCAAGGAGCACTTGAATGATGCTGCGGCGCGAATCGAAAAGGAAGAGAACGGATTAACACCCGGGGCGATCGAGCGGCAAAGCCGGCCAGTAAAGGAGGCGCTCAAAGTGCAGTCGGATAAGCGCACATTCAAGCAGCGCCGTGTGGTCTATCTCGCCCTGGGCGGAAACGACCAGGAGTTCAAAGCGAAGGAGGAACGCTTGAGCGAGGTTGAGAACGGGACGGCACGATTGATTTCGACGCTTGTGATGGAGGAACGCAAGGAGCCGCGCGAGACGCATGTTCACATCAAAGGCGACTTTACCCGCAATGGCGACAAGGTCACACCGGGAGTACCGGCGGCCTTGCATCCCATTCGACCAACCAGAGCCGAAACCACAAGCCAATCCCCGGATGAGAAAGCAGGTCAAGCCCTTGATAGATCCGTTTCCCCGGATAGCGGTTTGAATCGACTCGATTTTGCCCGATGGATTGCGAGCCCTGAAAACCCCCTTCTCGCGCGGGTAATAGTGAACCGTGTGTGGCAACAATACTTCGGCAAGGGAATCGTGCAGACCGAAAACGACTTTGGCACCCAAGGGCTGCCGCCCAGCCATCCGGAACTGCTCGATTGGCTGGCGGTCGAATTCATGGAGAACGGCTGGTCGCTAAAGGACCTCCATCGCCTGATCGTAGGCTCATCCACCTATCGCCAGTCATCCGCGGCACGGCCCGACCTTGCGTCCAAAGATCCGAGCAACAGTCAACTTGCCCGGCAAAATCGGCTGCGCCTCGACGCCGAGCTTGTTCGGGATGTCGCGTTGCGCGCGAGCGGATTGCTGACGGATGCGATCGGCGGTCCCAGTGTGCATCCCCCGCAGCCGGACGGCGTCATGTCTCTCGGACAAGTGAAACGGGAGTGGAAAGCGGACGCAACGGAGAATCGGTACCGGCGCGGGATGTACACTTTTTTCTTCCGCGCGACGCCGCACCCGGCTCTGGCGGTGTTTGACGCTCCGGATTCATTCAGCGCCTGCAGTCGTCGTCTTCGCTCGAACACCCCGCTTCAATCGCTGACACTGTTGAACGACGAAGCTTTCTTCGAATTCGCACAAGGATTGGCGGATCGAGTTCTTCGCGAGGCGCCGGGCACCGACAGCGATCGATTGAAGCACGCATTCAGACTTTGCCTGAGCCGCCCACCCCAGCCGGATGAGCTGACCTCGCTTCAAACGCTTCTCGATACCGAAAGGGAGGAACTTGGCATGAATTCCGGAAACAAAGGTTGTTGGCTCACCATCGCGCGAGTGTTGCTCAATCTGGATGAAACCATAACTCGAGAATAGTGGGACACCGAAGGTTCTTTGAAGAATGACACCGCAGAATTCAAATCCTCTCCAGGATCAAACCCGCCGCCAGTTTTTTGGCCGATGCGGCATGGGACTCGGTTCGATCGCATTGGCGTCTCTGCTTTCAGAAAACAGACTTAACGCCGCGCCCGATCCTCGATTCCAGAATCCGCTCGCTCCGAGGCAGCCGCATTTAGCGCCGAAGGCCAAGAACATCATTTACATGTTCATGGCCGGAGGCCCTTCGCAACTGGAGTTGTTCGATTACAAGCCGAAACTGGCGGAGCTGAACGGGCAGCCGATTCCGCAGAGTTTTATCGAAGGAAAGCGGTTCGCGTTCATGGACAGCTCGCACGGAATAAAACTCCTGGGCTCCCGCCGTTCCTTCAAACAGCATGGCCAAAACGGCATGTGGGTAAGCGATCTGTTTCCGAACATTGCGACTGTCACCGACGACGCGGCATTCGTCATGACCTGCGCAACGAATCTGTTCAATCACGCGCCCGCGAAGCTGTTCATGAACACGGGATCGGGTTTGTTTGGGCGTCCGAGCATGGGCGCCTGGGTGACCTACGGGATTGGCAGCGAGGCAAACGATCTTCCGGGCTTTGTGGTGCTTCAATCCGGCCCGCGCGGTCCAAGGGGAGGTTCCGTGAACTGGGGAAGCGGTTTTCTACCCACCACGTTTCAAGGAGTTCCCTTTCGCGGCACCGGTGAACCGATTCTGAATCTGACGTCACCGGAAACGATCGATGCAGCACGGCAAAGGCGGACTCTTGACACAATTCGGGATTTGAACCTGAAGCGCCTGGTGGATACGGGAGACCCGGAGATTACGACGCGAATCGCCTCGTATGAGATGGCCTTTAAGATGCAGAGCAGTGCGCCGGAACTCATCGATCTCTCCGGCGAATCAGAGGCCACCCTGAAGCTTTACGGCGCGGAACGCGGCAAACCGTCTTATGCCAGCAACTGCCTGCTCGCCCGGCGGCTCGTGGAGCGCGGCGTGCGGTTCGTGCAGTTGTACCACGCGAACTGGGACAGCCATGGAGGGCCGGGTGAAAACCTCGAAGACGATCTTCCGAAAGTCTGCCGGGAAGTGGACCAGGGCAGCGCGGCGCTTGTGAAAGATCTTAAGGCGCGCGGACTACTCGATGACACGCTCGTTATTTGGGGCGGCGAATTCGGCCGGACACCGATGGGTGAGAATCGTGAGAAAACGGGACGCAACCATCATATCGACGCGTTCACGATGTGGTTCGCGGGAGGCGGCACAAACCCAGGCGCGATCATCGGCCAGACCGATGAACTCGGGTTTTCTCCCTCGAAAGATCGTTGCCACGTTCACGACATTCACGCAACCATTCTGCACTTGCTTGGTTTGGAACATACCGCGTTGACTTTTCGTTTTCAGGGCCGTGATTTTCGACTGACTGATGTCGAAGGGAATCTCATTCCGGGCCTGATCGCGTGAATCGGCACAGAGCCGAATTTCAATCTAGCCCGATAAATGTGAAGACTGTCTTGGTAATTGACGATGATCGGGTCTTCAGGAGCACGGTCTGCCGAATTCTTGCCGACAAGGGCTGGAATGTATTGGAGGCCGACGGAGGCGATCGCGGACTCGAGATAGCACTTGAGCATCGCCCCGCGGTTGTCGTGTCTGATTTGCTCATGCCACACGGAAATGGCTATAAGGTGATTCGGAGCATTCGTGAAACCGGCGGAGCGTTCGGAAAGACACGGATCATCGTCACGACGGCGAGCCCTTACGGAACGGACCGAGACACGGCGCTTGCGGCCGGGGCGGACGGTTACTTGGTAAAACCGTTGATCGCATCGGAACTATTCCACCTGCTGGATAATTTCTCCTCGGGCGCCGAAACCGGCAAGCCAGCGGGCGCGGAAGATGGCGATATTCGCTCAGCGACCACTTTGGTCAAGTTTTGGGGAGTACGCGGCTCGGTTCCCACACCCGGACCGGGCACGGTTCACTTTGGCGGAAATACTTCCTGCGTCGAGGTCCGCTCTGACGACCAGATCATCGTGTTGGATGCAGGAACCGGAATCCGCCCTCTTGGCGGCGCACTCGCAGCCGAATCGAATGGCAAGCCGATCCAATTGACGCTTCTGCTCACACACACACACTGGGATCATATTCAAGGTTTCCCGTTTTTTGCTCCTGCCTATAACCCGAAGAACACGGTTCGCGTATTTGCATATGAGGGAGCGCGAAAAGGTCTGGAAGCGACACTCTCAAGCCAAATGGAGAGCCCGTACTTTCCCATTAGCCTCCATCAGATGCCCGGGAACATTGCAATTCAAGAGCTGAAAGCGATGTCGTTCAATATTGGCAGCGTACAGATCGAGGCTGCGTTCGCGAACCATCCTGGAATCTGCGTGGGATACCGCCTTGTGACACGGCACGGTTCCATAGTGTACATGCCGGACAACGAGCTGTTCCAGCGGTTGAAGGAACAAGGAACACCCCGGTCCGTCGAAAACTTTCCCGAAGCGCAGTCGTTCGCGAAACACCAAGATCAAAAACTGATCGATTTCATGAAAGGGGCCGACATCCTCATTCTAGACTCTCAATACGACGAAGCAGAGTATCTTAAACGCATCGGCTGGGGGCACAGTTGCCTGGATGATTCCGTGGCGCTCGCTGTCAGCGCGGGTGTCAAGCAGCTCTACCTGTTTCACCACGACCCGGATCACGATGATGCTCGAATCTCGAAGTTCGAAGTTCGAGCCCGCGAGCTGGTTTCGCTATTGGGTGGGACCACGCGCGTCGAGGCCGCGCGCGAAGGGGCTTCCGTCGAGTTGCCGATGCCGATGGTTTGATTCAACACCCTACGCCATTCCACGAAGCTCCATCCACATCGCTGCCCGGAAACTGCGTTGAGGTTCCAACAATATCAGCTCCCGGTCTTTTGTTCGCGAGAAAGAATTGGGGAGCGCTGTCCACGGTTCAACGCAGAAATATGGTTCATTGGGAGTCTTCGCCCACAGAGCGGCGAACCGGTGCTGCGGCGCCTCCTCAAAGTTGAAGATGACCTCGAGCTCGCTCCCGGGATCCACCAGGACAAACTCATGTTTCTTCAACCCTCCAAGGAACAGCGTGTCCGAGACGTCCTCCTGCACACTCCAGTTCTGTGATGGAAAGGCTTTCTGGGTGAACGACGCGCCGCGATCGTGCATGATCATTCGCTTCGAATCCGGAATCTCGACGAAACAGGTCGAGCGCTCGCTTTTCGGCGTCAACGGAACAGCGAAATAGGGATGAAAACCGGTGCAAAACGGCATGGCCTCGGAAGACTGATTCTTCACAACCTGTTCCCAATGCAACCGGCCCGCGTTCAGCCGGTAATTCACGCGATGCACGAAAGAAAACGGATAGCCTCCACGGGTCGCATCGGAATCGCGAAGCTCCAGGGTGACGGACGCGTCGGACTGATCGACGACAGTCCATTTCGTCCGGCGCGCAAAACCGTGCTGTGGCAATGCGTACAGCTTTTCATTCCATTGGTAGTGATGATCCTTGCCTTGCGCATGGTTAAAGCTGACTAGCGGAAAAAGAATAGGACTTCCCGCATACATTTCCTTTGGATATCGATCCACCACCGTTTGAGAGAAATGCAGCGCTTCGACAAGTCCGTGGTTGGGCATGGTCCGAGCGTAGCGCAGTAGCCACCCGCCCAACTCAGGCGCGATGACGGCGAGACTCCCATCGGAGTCTGACAATTGAACAAGATTCGATGCAGGCATAATTCCACGCGTTTCCAAATTTATCCATCAAACGGAATTCAAAACGGCCCGTTCGACCGCCCTACTCTACGCACACTGTTGCATTCTGTCTATTCACTCTAGACTCTCTTAAGCACGGTCAGAAGCACGAGTGTTGAAATGTAGATGCCGTAAAAGGCCACAAGGCAAACCCCTTGTTTCCGAGAGATTTTTTTTCCTCGCATGATCATATAAAGAACCAGGAACATGCACAGGAGCAATGCTGGAAAATTGAAGAGCTGCGTCGCACGGCTCATGGATACTTCGTTAATCGATGCAGCGGAGCCGACGATCAGTGTCAGATTGGCGACGTTCGCCCCGAGGACATTGCCGACCGCCAAATCCGAAACGTTTTTGCGCGACGACGCAACGGCTGTCACCAACTCCGGCAACGAGGTGCCCACTGCAACAACCGAGAGCCCGATGACGATGCTCGGAATACCCAAGGCAGTTGCCAGATTGACAGCGGATTCGACCAGCAATCCGCTCCCCAGAACCACTAACAAAGCGCCAAACACGAACTGAACCGCTGTTCCCCATCGTGTGTCCAACCAACGGTGCCCCGAAACAATCGCTTCCTCAATCGTCTCCGCCTCCTCAATGTCTCTCTTCTTCACGTCTTTCATGCTTTTCCGAAAGTCGAAAATGAAATACGCGATACCAAGAAACAGCAGGACAAATCCCTGAGTCCGCGAAAGCCCAAGATCCAAGGTCATCAGCAGGAGAAGAAAACCGGAAAGGCACATCGCGAGAAGAGGCGTCCGCAACGATTTCGGATGCACGTTGATCTGTTTCATAGCCGCCATCAACCCGAGGATCAAACCCAAATTGCAAATACAAGACCCCACCGCATTCCCCACCGCCAAACCCGACTCTCCCTTAATCCCGGACATGATTGAAACAACGAGTTCTGGCGACGTCGTCGCCAGGCTCACCAACGTCGAGCCAATCACGACGTGCGGCAGACGAAGGAATTCGGCGATCCGCACGCTGGAGGAGACGAAGAGATCTCCTCCTTTGATCACCAAAACCAAGCCAACGATTAAGATAATGAGGCTCTTCGTGTACTCGAGTGGGTGAATTCCAGCAGAAAAGCGGCTTTGAGCC
>JAQBVM010000133.1 GCA_027623095.1 Verrucomicrobiota bacterium | reverse complement strand
CGGTGCGGGACTTTGGTGTGGTAGGCATGGACGTTATAGAGAGGATGGTTCTTGCCTTCGCTCACGTCCGCCGCGAACGGTTCGCGGTGATAAGGTTGCTTCGGGTCGTAGGGTGTACCGTAGCATTCGATGAACTCGCCCAACCACGGATTTGGGCAGGCCGTGTAATACGGTGGATCGGACAAGGCCAGAATGTCCTCATCCTTGCCGATTGGAAAACCCTCGATTTTGCGGAACTCCGGGTCTTTCAATTTCTGCGCGAGCAGTTTCAGATAGTGTTCGCGCCGTGCTTCCTCGCTGGGAAACTTCTGGCCGAGACATTCCACCGGGCCAGCAGCTTTGTGTTGGAGATTGAGTGAAGATTGGCTCATGGGGTTAAGAAGCTGGAGGCGGAGTTGTTAAGGGAGTGCTCGCATGGGCGGAATCAGATGACTCGGCATGCACCAGGGATTTCATGCCCGACTTGAGGATCTCCAAAAAAGTGAGGTTGCGGCTTTCGGCGTCGCCGATGAGGGCATCGAAGGAGAGCACTAATGTCGGCGTGGGAACGATGATGCCATCTGGACGCCGGTTTCGAAGTCCTGGTAGAAGACCTTTCCGGTAGAAAAAAGCGGCGCCCACTTCATTTGCCGTAACCGTGCCGCCAGAATCTCATTGATCTGGAGAACGGCATAATACCAGACGCGCTGGATGTTGGGGCAGTGATTCACGAGCTTCTGCGCCCGATCCAGCAGTTGGTTGATGTCGAATATGTTCTCCTTCTCGTCGTCGGTCTTCTTCTTAATCTCGACGACGACGACATCAACATGAAGGGTGACGTCAGGGTCGCCGGAAAAGATCATCGCGATGTCCGGACGGCCATCCTCGCCAACAGTGTCTTCGCTGAGCGTGATCGCTTTGATTACGTCGTTCATCCGAGTCTCGCTCAGGATGGTCTGAAAACTCATAAACTTATCGTCCAGCAACCAAGCATTGTTGCGGTAAACGCCATCTACGAGGTTGCCGCCTTTGAACTCGTGGTATCGGGGGACAATCAGGTTGTGAATATCCGCCTCGGAGTTGTTGGCGGTCATGTCCTTCATCTTGCGAATAATAAGATTCCGATAAAGGATGTATTCAGTCAGTGTTCGTGAGGAGAGCTCCAGCGACTTCTCGAAGGAGCAGTCGTCCAGTTTTTCGCACTGCAAGACCTGCTTCTGCGCTTTGAAGAATTTGCGCTGCGCGATGACGAGCGCCTCGTCCTTGTCAATGAGACCGACGGTGGTTTCCTCGAAAAATCCCAACAAATGAGGGAAGTGTTCCTCGAATTGTTCCTTGGCTTGAGTGTTCTTCTCGCCGATCTGGGGTATTTTTTCCGCGAGCACTTTTCCAGCCTCGCGTCGCAGCAGGCGCAAAAGTTCGGCTTCCGAGATCGTCTCCGGGAGAACCAGCTTTTGCCGGGAGGTGTCCGCCTTGCCTTCGAAGAGCTTGGAAAAGAATAAGAATATGACCGAGTGATTGAGCGGCACGGAACTCGGTTGAAGCAAATCGATCTGGATCGTCCGCCCGTCAATGCTGGCCGCAATCAAGAGGGTGTGTTCTCCCATGCCCTCTTTGATCCGGTAAAGCATCTCGATGCCATCATAAGCATCCAAGAGGGGGTCTTTGATGAAGACCGAGTCGAGCTGTGGCAAATCACCCGAGATGATGACCTCAGCGGAAGAAAAGAAATCTTTCTGGACGTTGCTCTCTATAGCGTGAAGATCAATTTTTATCGTGAAGTCCCGCTTGCTGCGACGGCGTTCGAGCAGGGTCGGCAAAAACTGTTCGATGATTCGCGCCCTCAAGGCACCCGGCTTGAGATCGTCATACGATTTGATGCGCTCGCCGATGAAATTGGTGAAGACCAACGTGGTTTTATTGGGGTGTTCCGACGCGAGTTTTTCAACGTTGCTTTTGCCGTGAAAGGACTCAGAGAAAATAAACGTGCGACGATTCGCACCCCAAGTGCTGTCAACCGCGACCCGTCCAAAGTAATTCAGGAATACCAGTCGGCCGAGTCCCTTATGGAAAGAGTCTTGCGTCTTGAGCAGTCGAGCAAAACGCTCGAAGCTCTCTGCGGTGAAGCCATGCCCATCGTCTGTGATTGAGATTTTAAGACTTTCAGGTGCCGAAAAACTTTGAATCTCGACGTGAATAGAAATCTCTTTTGCACCCGCGTCCAGAGAGTTGGCTAGTGTAGTGTCTCCGAAATGTCTATACATTCGAAATCTTCGCTTTTCGGCCTTTTTAGGCCACATTGTGCCTCGGCGTATGTATAGTTATTTGAAAGACACTACACTAGGGCTTCGAAAAAGACCTGCACCAACGAAGGATTCGGGAAGAAGAGTTTTATGGCGTTTGAAGTCTCGATGTCCATAACTCACCGCATAAGTTCCTTTGCGCTAACAAAGACAGCGCCTTTCTCGGCCAAGTGCCGCTGCTTTTCGCGCAGCAGGTGGATCAAGTCCAAATGCCCTTCCAAGACCACCGTCAGGTCGTAACCATCAATCAAAAAGAAATTGGGTTGTTTGCCCTGCGTGATGGCCTTGATGGCGTCAGGCGTGAAGCCGTTGGCGGCGATGAACACGCCACGGGTAAATGAGGACTTCGCCTCGATCTTGCCTCGAAAGACCAGGAGGGGAGCCTCGCTCAGCGAAGTTGCTTCCCACTTTGCTTCCACGAGATATATCTCGCTGTCCAGCTCGAACGACCCATCAATCTGCTCTCCGGTGATTCGGTAGGACAGGCGTGGCTTGAGCCCGAACAAGGCAAACAGGCGGTTGAGCACCCGTTCAAACTCCAATCCAGCGTTTTGGCGATTTGTCGCTTTGGCCAGCGCGTAGAAGCTGGACTTGATGTCTTCGAGGTCCTGGGCGCGTTTGGATTTCTCGGAAACGCGTAGATTGGCTGCCTCCTTCTCCTGCTCCACAATTTGCGCCGCACGTGTGGCACCGTCTGTTCGGAGGGAACCGAGGAACTCCGGATCCCACAAGGCAGGGAATTTGAAGCCAACGTCCTTGATGAGGCCATTGAGAGTCAGGATCTCGCTTTCCCTGACGGGGTCGCCGTTCCTCTGGCGATATTTCAGGCCTTCCTTTACGATGGTCAGAACGAGGGGCTCAAAACAGTCACGCCGCTTTTCCAAGGTCAGTTCCAACAGCCTGGCAATCGCGGGTTCTTTGCTGCCGGCTGTCCAGAAGTTCCCGATGCCCGCGTTCTGTGCGACCGTCGCAAAGGTCACGTGCCCTTTCCAACCCACCGAACCCGAGCCTGGCAGGAAGGTATAGAGCACCTTTGCCATTTCAGTGGCAGCCCGTGATTCTTTTAGGGACAGGGACATGCAGTTAGCGTTGGATCGGTCTGAGCTTAAGAATTGGCATGGTTATGAGTGATTACTTGTTTCGGATGGTAAACCCCATTTCTTCGATGAAACGCGACGGTTTCTTGCCGTAACCATTGTAGCTCCTAGCCCAGCTTATGTGCAGGCTTTCTTGCACGCGAGTGATCGCCACGAAACAGTTCCTCCGTTCCTCCTCCATCTCACGACTGTCAGGGCCTTTCTTTACTGCCTGGTAGGACGGGAACACCTCCTCTGCCATCCCGATCAGAAAGACATGTTTGAACTCCAACCCTTTTGCTCCATGCACGGTGAGGCAAGGAATCGAACCGGGCACCCTGGCCGCAGCTTTCGATTTGAGGTCCATCTCCTGCAAATAGAGGTGCAGCGTGAGGTTTTCTGGAGCGTGCTCGCGCATCAAGGCCCCGTGCAGTTCCTGCCACGTTTTCATTTCCTCCTGTTCGAGGGGATCATCCAACCATTGTTTCGACCAAAACAAATCCAGCAGTGGTATAAAAGCGAGCCTTTCTACCAAATCGCTTTGCATTTGCTTCAGGAAAGGATCGAGTTTTTGGGAAACATCCCTTGCGGCGGCTTCTTCGACCCAAGCCCGCATAAAGTCGCCGCCGGCTAGGGATGCCGCCCCTTCGACCTCGTTGACCTCCAGCGTGACATCTGTGAACTCCTGCCACGCGACGCAGAGCCGACGCAAAAACTCTCGGTCGTGCCTGGCGTTGGCAAGACGCAGTGCAGCGTGGAGCCAACGCACTGACGCGCATTCGAACTCATTCTTCCGCTGCGCCAAGTATGGACTGAGCCCGTTCCTGCTTAGTTCCTCAGCGGCACGCTCAAGGAGTTTGGTAGAGCGTCCCAAGACGGCACAATCTCCAGCAGCCCATCCCGCCTCGCTGATCGCTTTCGGGATGGCTGCGACTTCGGCCGATTCGTCAGAGAATATGAAGGCCTTCACGGCGGGGGACTCCAGAGCAGGCTTGTGGGCTACAAGCGGCTGCTTGCCAGAAGTGCGTGCCTTGTTGTGGGTGATCAGACTGTTTGCTAGCTGGATGATGACTGGCGGACACCTGAAGTTCTCGGGCAACTGAACGACCGACATCATGAAATCATTCTTCAACGCCTGAAGCCTCTCTGGACTTGCGCCGTTCCATTGGTAGATGATTTGGTCGTCGTCAGCGACCACGAAGAGGTTTGGGTTCTCTCCGGCGACAAGTAGGCGCAACAGATCATATTGCGCTCGATTTGTGTCCTGAAACTCGTCCACGCAGATGAACTGCCATGCCAATCGTGTCAGGCGAGAGACACCTGCATTGTCTGCGAGCAATTTCCGCGCGAAATAGAGAAGGCTGCCATAGTCAAGGCGATTGCCTTGTTGGAGCAATTCACAATACCGCCTGAAAAGCTCCGGAATCCAAGGAGGCGTGTTTACCAAGCCGGCCGCTTCCACTTCTCCATCGTAGGATTCCGCAAAAAGCCGATCCAAGAGCACAAGCAGGTTCTTCCGGTCCGGCGGAACAGCCGACGTATCCCCTTGCATTGTGGCGATCACTTTTTCAACCAACGCGATACGGTCGTCATCCAGCGTGAGGAGAGAAAAGTCAGGTTTTACGCCGACGTGGCTTCCGTGCTGCCGTAGGATATCACCGGCAAATGAATGAAAGGTGCATAGGTGCGCTCTGTCAGCACGACCGCCCATCAGACCGTTCAGTCGTTCCCGCATTTCATCGGCAGCCTTCGTTGTGAATGTAAGTGCCAGCACGCTCGCGTCGGCATCCTTCTGGAGTAAACGGGCAGCCCTAAGGGTCAGAACGAGAGTTTTGCCTGATCCTGGTCCGGCCAGCACAAGGAGGGGACCTTCCGTCCAGTCCACTGCCGTTCGTTGATTTTGATTCAGTTTGTAGTCGGCGAGATTCATGAAGCTTTGGCCAGTTTGATGGCAGCATCTATGGCATTTTTGAACAAGTCAGGTATAGGTCTTCCGGCCTGCATTGCTCCGATGACCTGCTGCGCGGCATGGGTTTTCAGCTTTTTGGGCAGTGCTTTGGCGACCTGAAGGGGATAGTCTCTATCCGATGGCAGAACGGTAACCAGCCTTCTAGGCTGGTCACTTAGAAGAGAGTTGTAAACGTCCACGAAGCCGTTGGAGCATAAGTGCTGCTCGATATTTTCCTCAGGCATCACGAACAAGGCTTCCCGCTCAGGACGGCCATTAAGATACTTCCGGACTACCGCGTGGTCGTTGGCGCCTTGCCCGTCGTTATCGGCCAAGACGATCCAGTGGATGCCCATGCCGTTCGCGACACGGAGACAGGGTTCAAGTGAAATGCCGGTCTGATAGGTGACAAAGCGGATTCCCACTTGCTCGAAGTCCTTTTTTAGGGTTCGAGCGCATTCAGGGATCAGAGTCGCTTCGGTTTCGCCCTCCCCCAATATCCAACATCTGGCGAACAATAGTTCACCCCGGTCGCGGCGGATGTGAAAATTGAATTTGCGGGTATCATCAGGATCAAGTTTTACATCGACCAAACGCGATGCTTTCAGGCTTCCGCCGGGTTTGTGCAGCCGAGTGATCGATTCGGGAGGGACTTCGGAAAGAATGTCACCGCTGTGAGTCGAAATGATTTTCTGACCAGGAATTCTCTCGATCAGATGCCATATCGCGCGAACAGCACTAGGGTGCAGGTGAGCTTCCGGTTCCTCCAGCGCCACAATGGGAGATCCCTTGTTCCAAGCCTGTAAAAAGGCGTTAAACAAGGTCAGCACCGCCAGGCTTTGGGTTCCTTCTCCATGTCTGCCGATTGGAACTTTCGCTCCGGTGCCAGTGTTTAGATTAACCTGCGCCTTGGAGAGCATATCGAACAGTCGTCCAGGCACGGCCTCGACAGAGACGATGTCATCACCACCTGTCATGGACACCACATCCTTCACCTCCTTCAGTTTGGAAACTACCTGTGCAAAGCTGGCGTGAGAAGAAATGATGAGTTGATTGACTTCGTTCAGCTTGGTTTCGATTTCCGTCCGCTTCTGAGGAGTAAGTTGGGACTCTTTGAGAAACGGCCTCCAGAATATTCCCTTTGCATCAAAATGCCTGGCCGCGTCTCGTAGAGCGGCCAGGTAGTAGTATGAAACTTCGCCGTGCAGGACGCCTAGTGCGGAATCAGAGATTCCCGTGAGGGCTTGGCCTGCGAGGTTCTGAAATTCCCACTCCTGGATGAACTCTTGAGTGAGAGCATCGAAGCGAGCTCCCACCTTGAGCGTCACAGATGCGCATCCGCCAGCGTCTATCTGTGCGATTTTTGCGCGATTCAAACGTGCCAGTTGCTGATCTCCCCATTCCCCGGCCACATTCTCCTGAAAGGTCAATCGAATACTGATCGGTGGTGCGGATGCAGGATCAGCAGTGGGCGTCGATAGGTGGAAGTCGTAGGCATCGAAGGCGCATCCTCGCCGCAATTTGACCTCACGCAAAGCAAAGCGCATGGCGTCGAGTACGGCTGTCTTTCCTGTGTTATTCTCACCGATCAGGACGGTGGTATCCCCCAGCGTGAGGTCCAAACTGGTGATTCCTCGAAAATTGTCAATCTGTATGCGGTGTAGTCTCATGGATTAGCGCCACCGTCGTTAGAAAGGTTTTGCAAATGGAAGAACAGTGCGTGTTCCAACGCCCGGTAGCGTTCGGGGTGGCAGGTAAGAATCACGGTCTGTAGGCGGTCGGCGGCCTCTTCCAGGAGAGTAAGCAGCCGAGTGAGGCGGCCGGTGTCGGTGGCATTGAGCACGTCGTCCAAAACCACCAATTGGCGTTCGTCCTTGGCGAGGAATTGGCCAAGCGCCAAGCGAGTTATCAGGAAGAGCTGTTCCTGCTCGCCGCCCGAGAGGTTGTCCAGCTCAACCGCTTCGGTCAGGGCTTCGGGCTGAATGCCGGCTGGAACAAACTGGTCGGTCAGGCGAATGGTCCCGAGGCGTGGTCCCGCTACACGGGCGAGCATCCGGGTGGCAACGCGCTCAACCGGAGCGGCCACGGCAGCGACGGCGGCGGCCTTGCAGGATGCTACGGTGTCATGCAACAGTCTCAGAGCGTCCATACGAAGCTTTTCTCGGCGGATTCGGTCGGTGAGATCGGCCAGTTTCTCCTCGCAGGCCGCCAGCTTCGAGTAGGCGCCCTCGGCGGTCAGGGTCTGCAATCGCCATTCGGCCTTGTTCTCGTCGTAACGGGCGGCGGCTTCCGTTTGCTCCTGTGCCTGAAACTGACGTTCCAGCTTTTCCAGGGATTTCTGTGGGTCCTCGCCGATTTCTGCCAGCTTGCCTTCGTAGTCCTTGGCTTGATTGCGGGCTGCTTCCCAAGCCATTAGCGCCTCCTGCCGGGCTGTTAGGCGGGCATCGTCGGCCAATCTGTCCTTGGTCAAATCGGTTAGCCGTCCATTGGCCGCTTCAAGGTTGAGGCGCGCATTCTTAAGTCCGGCCTCGGTCTCGGTATGGCGTTTCTCGACCGCCTGAGCGCCAGCTTGAGCCTGGTCGAAAGCATCCTCAGCCTGTACCACGGCTGTCTCGATTTCTTTGCGCTGTTCCTCCAGAGCGGATTGCAGAACACTCAGGGCCGGTGGCTGAGCCTTCCAGGCAGGAAACCGTCCCGTTCGCTCAAGGATGCGGGCATCGAGTTTGGCCACCTGACCTTGCAGGTCTTCCATGGTCTCATCCCCCATGACTTCCTCGATTTGGCCCTTTAGAGTCTCAATCTTCCTGTCGAGATCCGTAGCCTGTTCGCGAAGGAGCTGGAGGCGGTCCGGGTCCTGGGTGCCGTAGGGTTGGGTAAGTTTCGCCAGCTTTTTGTCGGCCTCGGTCACTTCGTCTCGCAGAGCGTCCACGTCCATCTCGGGGCCAGCCGCGTGAATGCTGCCGAATCCCTCGATGTTGATACTCACCTCGGGAGAGCCTGTGAACGTCGCGTCCTCCCCTGCGGAAATGGTTTTGATTTCCTCCGGAGATTTCCTGGTCGCAGTGGTGGCTTGCAGTGGACGAACCGTCAGACGAATGAGCGATGCCTGAAGAGTGGTTTCCGCCTTTTCCCTAGCGGCGAGGTGTTTTCGGACATCACGAATCGTTTTATCATCCGGCGCCACCAATACCGTGCGTGATTGTTTCTCTGTCGTGAAAGCGGTTTGGACCTGCTGTAGCTTCTCCAGCTTGGTGGACAGGGTCTGCCGGGCCTTGGTGTCGTCCAGGAACCCACGGGCATCTTCGACTTCGGCGGTGAGCTGGTTCAGAGAGGCACGTCTCAGGCGAGCTTCATCTCGTTTGCGGCGGCGTTCATCCGCGAGCTCGCCTCCGGTCTTCAACTCCGCGGCCAGTTCAGCGAGCAGTGCTTCGTTCCGTTCGATCTGAGCCTTGAAGCCTGTGACCTCCTGCCGCGCGTTTGCGATCAATTCGATGGTCCGGCCGATGGACTCAAACCTCTCTTTGGCGGTTTGTTCCGTCTGGCGCTTTTGTTGCAGATCGCTTTGGAGGCGTTGAAAAGATTCTGCCAGCCGGCGCGTCTGAACCAACGGTTCGCTGAGCGCGTCCGCTTCCCTTCGTGCCTGAGCGCGTCTTTGGCGGGCATCCTCAACGGCACGGGCAGCCTCCTCGAAACTCTGCTGTTGCGCCAGGAGCCGTTGCCGCTCTTGAGTCATCTCAGCGAGCTGCGATTCCATGGCCAGAATGGGGGCCGCGTCTTTGCCCGTGCGTGGTTTGCCACTCTTGGTGAAGAAGGACAGGTATTGCTCCTCAAGCAGTTCTTCAAGCCGAGTGCCGCCCTCCCCGGTCAACTGCACACCAAGGGCGGTGCGAAGATTCTCCGAGACGCTCGACGAGAGAGAGCTGAGGTTCAGAGCGCCCTGGGGTGCCCAGAGGACCTGGGCCAAGCCCCAGTGTTCCTGTTTCGACAGGCCTCGACCCGGGGCATCCGTCACCGCCAGGATTTCGCGCAGTTTGGAGTCGGCGTTGCGGCCATCGGCCAGCGGCACAAACTGGCCATCCTCGAACCGGAGCAACCGTGCGTTGGCGCTGTCCAGGAAGGTCTTTTCAATCCGGTAACGGACGCCAGTCTGGGAGAATTCAACCATCACCTGGGGTGCCAGCGAACGGCCCCACGGGCGGACGGCTTCAATTTCCTTGCCGGTCACGAGGTGTGCGTCGAACAGGGTGCGTCGCATCGCCTCGAACAAGGACGATTTGCCCGTGCCATTGGGAGCATGGATGACATTCAGACCATCAGCGAAAGGGCCAACCTCGGTCGGATTGAGGAGGCTTCGCCAGTGCGTGACACGCAAACTGTGCAGGATCATGCGCGGCTCCTTTCGTAAAGGTCAAAGAGTTGCAGGAGCGCCTGCGATGCCACCGCTTGCTGGTCTGTGCCGGATGACTGTGATGCCAGGGCACGCAGTTTCTGCGCGGCATCCCGGAAGGTTCCGGCGGGCAGCGATTCGATCCAACCCTCCCCGTCGGGTGCCGGAGTTAATCCTGTGGCTTCCAGGGCACCGAAGAGAAAACGGGAGGTCAGAATTTCATCGAGTCGCTTCAGTGCATCACGATCCTCGGGAAAAAGTATCCCATCCAGGTGCATACGGATCAACGTCGATCCTGGCTGAGCGATCTCGGTTAACTGCTGAACAAGAGACTCCAATGAGGACAGCTGTGCCACTGAATGCTCAATGGTGCGCCAGTCTAGGCCCCCGGTCCTTATCGAGGTCAGGGTGGGCGGTGCGCCCCGGCGGGAAATCTCGACCAGGATAGTGTTGCCGCTGTCGCGTTCACCGAACTTGGTGGTTTCGTGGGTGCCAGAATACGCCATGCGGCATTCTCCGTTTGGGTCGTCGTAGCGGGCGAACGAATGCCAGTGCCCCAAGGCGAGGTAGTCCAGACCACGGCGAGTCGCCGCATCGCGAGGAATCGGGTAATCAGGCTCGCCGCTCGGAATGCCCTCGACATTTCCGTGCGCCAGCGCGATTGCTGGCTTTGTCGCATCGTGAGCGTTGATCCAGGCGGTTGGGTCCTTGCTGGAGTATTTCTCTCGCAACGGACAAGGAAACAACACGCAGGTATTTAGCTCCAGCGGCTCATTCTTCGTGAAGACTGTGATGTTTCCCGCCTCCTTCCAGACCGAATGTTCCCAAACCGAGCCTGGACTCAAGGGGTCGTGGTTCCCTGAAATGACGTAAACCGGTCCCGGAAATCTGCGTAGAACTTCACCGACTTTCCGCACCAATAGCCGGTCCACCGCGTTGTCCTCGAAGACATCGCCGGTCAGCAGCAGCATTTCGGCGTTGTGGTCGCGAGCTGCCTGAACCACCCGCTGCGCCGCAGCCAATCGCTCCTCCCGGACACGCTCCGCCATCTTGCCAACCGACTCGGCACGCATGCCCATCTGCCAGTCTGCTGTGTGGAGGAATGTCATTGGCTGCTCACTCAATAACCAAGCGAACTTTGGCGGCGTCGCGGCCTTTGAGAATCTGGTCGAGATAGGCGTTGAAGCGTTCCTTGAACTCGGCGGGTGTGGCCGGGCTGCCGTCGGGAAACAGCGACTTTTTCAGATCGTCGAGTCGCACGGGCAGTTTTGCCAGGCCGGACAGGGCCTGCTGAACAGCGGCGAGGAATTCCTGCGAGATGTCGTCGGGCAACTCCTTTGCGGTCATGAAATTCTTGAGCATCTTCTTTTGCGCGGGTTTGAGCAGATCGAAGTGGCTTTGGATGACGGGGTCGGCAAGGTCATTGAGCAGGCTTTTGGTCCAGCTTTTGTGAATTTTTTCGAGCTCGGTCTTGAGACCGTTGAGCCGCGCCTCGGCAGACACGCTGGTATCCTCCATACTCGGCCAGAAACCATCCGGTGATTTCGGGTCGTTTTCCAGATCTTTTTCCGTAAGCACGGTGCCTGTGCGAAGCTTTCCGATCTGGTTGTCGAACTCGGTAAGCTGGACGGAATTGATTGAATTCACGGTGGCGAGACGGCGCAGATGCTTGAGCCGGTAATCCTGCAGCAAGTCTTTCTTCTCCTTGTCCTGTGTGAGACTGAGCCGGGCTTTGCGGTAGAGATCGAGATACACCTTAATGTAACCGGCCTTGAGTTTTTTCAACTGTTTCAGGGCGTCGGTTTTGAATGCCTCCGATTCGCGCTGCGCGGGTTTGCGAATTTCGGTTAGTAACTCAGTGCGTTTCTGACGGCTTTCCGCAACCCAAGAATGATTCTCGTGGAGGATCGCCTCGGCAGTAGAAAGATACTGGGTGTGCTGCGCGAGTTCGGCGCAGTAAGCCTGAAGTTGCTCGACTTCCTTGAGCCGTGCGAACGTTGATTGGTGTCCCTTGATGTCGTCGGCGTCGTATTTGAAATTCTTGAGTTTACCGGGCGTGTTATAGGCTTGCAGACTTTCAAGAAACTCCTTGGATTTGACGAGTAACGGTGAAAGTTTTTCAACTTCCGCGTCGGAGAAGAGATTTTGCCCCCAAAAGGGGATGCCGCTGGCAAGTTGTTGGTTGGCGCGGACAAGCTTTTCGACGCGCTCGTTAATGACTTTATGAAGTTGCTGAACAGCCTCGACGCTGCCCTGCGTAACCATCACCGCCTGACCAGGCGCGAGATCCATCAACTCGAAAAGGGCTTTGAGGCTGGGGATATTCCAGTCTTTGGGACGTTCCAGGTGTTTGAAATTGAGCAGGTCGGCAACCGGCGTGATCGCGAGTGTAGCGAGACTCGTGGCGTCGAACTTAGCGCCGGGGATCGCGAGAACGGCATCTCCGGAGTGAACCAGCGAGGCCAACGTGACGCAGACCCAAAGAGGTTCTAAACGGAATTTGTCCGGCAACATGAATTCGATTCCCGGCTCCAGTGAAGTGATAATTTCTTGCCGATTGACGACCTGACCCTGACCCTTGGCTTTCAAGAGCGACAGGACGTGCTTGGCGTAGCGGGATTTCGAGGGGTCAATCTTCTCGGCGTCGAGGAGTTCCAAGGCGTCGAGCACGGCATTGGCCTGCTTGGTTCGGTTGGGATGCGCGACACCGCGCAAGGCCTCCTGTGCCGCCTGCGTCGCGTTGCCTCCCTGCCCGTAAGTCACGAGCGCGGAGAAACGCGGATATTCTGGGGCGCGGTTGGCGAAATGTTCGCTCAGACACTTGGAGGCTACAGCGTTGACGGCGTCGCGGATGTTCAACGTGCCGCCGCCGGCAAGTTTGAGCCATTCCACGAACTTCTTGCGTGAACCCTGATAGGTGACTTCGACGGCCTGAAAAATATGCTCGCGCAACCATTTGGTCAACGTGGTGAGATGCTCCAGCGCCTTCTTTTCGTAGGTCTGTTTCTTGATTCCCGACGAAATCGAGCCGAGTTCCAGCGCGGCGGCATAGAGCTTCAAGCTCTGCGTGATTTGCTCGTCCTTTCCGGTGAGCCGAAAAAAGACTTCGTCGGCCCGCTTTTCGTCCCTGTAGTCGGGTTTCTCGAAAGGTTGGATAAAGTAGAGGTAAAACTCGCGGGTGGGGACAGCCGTCGAGCGATCGTTCGGTGCGCCGAAGAACAGATACCCCAAGCGTCCCGCCTTGCGATCCTGCCATTCGATTTCGTGCTGCCAGATTTGGAAGCAGGGGATATGCGTCGGGAGATCCGTGCATTCGAGCACTTGCCGGAGCGCGTCGTAGTAGTACCGATCGAGCACGTCATCGCTGAGACTCTCGCTGCGCTTTTCTACCAGGGCGTCATAGTCATCGGTCTTTTTGAGATCGAGGTAATACTGTCGATTGTCCTTGTTGGAGGAGATGAACTGACCGCTGACGGTCTTGTGTGTCTCGCGGAGTGTGTTTTCGATAAGCGAAAGCAAATCGTCCGCAGGGTCGCCACCCATATCGGCAACCCCCGAATGATAAAGGCAAAGTTTGTCTCGGAGTTCCTCTGGCGTCAGACCAATCGGAGCGTCGCCCGTGGTTAAGCGGTGGACAGAAAGCCCCTCAATGATGCGAATAGCCATCGGCTTGTAGATCTTCTTGGGGAAAGCGCTTTGCACCTTGTCTTCGAGAGTTGTGCTGCATTCGATAATGGCTTTGACCTCCGGTAGTGCCCGGTGCGCTGCGTTCTCTTTGACTGCGCTCCAGTAGCTGTCGAAAGCGATAATGCCGGGCCGGTCGGTTGGCACGGATTGACCTACGAGTTCTTTGATGGCAAAGGAAATGATCTGAAGAACACCGCGTTTTTCGACAATCGGAATGCGCTCAAATGTCTCAATATAGTCGGGATGAATTGGAAACAGGGCGGCGTAAGCATCCATTCGTTCCGTCATGTTGCCGTAGAATTTGGCAAACGGAGCGAGATACTCGCGGATGGCGGCCAGTTGCTTCGGAGTCTTGTGCAGCAAGCGATGGGACACAACGAACTTCACATCAGTTGTGGCAATCTTCACTTGCTGAAAGCGGTCTTTGACCCGGCTAATGGCGTCGGCGACGTGAGCAAACCGGCCACTGTCGAAGATGGCTTCTTGGACTCCGGCTATGAACCGGAATCGTAGTTCCTTGCAAACCTCCCCAATCTCACGGAGGAAGCCGAGATCGAGAATCAAAGGTTGATCGCGGCGGCTGCGTAGGTAGTCGAGCAATTCGTCCACGACAAGGAGCAGACCGTGATCGGGAAACTTCTTGTGAAAGGCGTCCATCATGGCTTCCAAGGAAGTTTTGTTCTCGCGGACTTTGTCGGCGGGCGGGAATTGGAAAATCACCCCCCAGTCGGCGAGCTTTCCCTCGAGATGGCCCGTGACGATTTCGCGCAAGGACATTTCGGTCGAGCCAATCTCTAACCGGATGACTTTGAATTTACCCGCGATGGCCGACGCAGTGCTGCGGACTTTTTCGTTCGACACCAACCCCGCTAACTCCTCGTTTTCCGCGAGGCCGGAAATGACAGACATCAAATGCGATTTGCCCGTGCCGTAGTTGCCGACGATTAGCAAGCCGCGGTTATCCGGGCTTGGCATACTGAAGCTGCGGAAAAACTAAGTTGCAGAGGCGGTCGGCCATGTCATCGGAAATCACATAGGTCAGAACGTGCTCGCGCGCTTTGTCGCTCTTGTTCCCCTGTCGGAGCTCAACGACAGACTCGATAGGCTGGAACTGGATCAATTCGCTGTATTTCATGCGGTCAGGTGAAGTTGGAGTTTTTCATCGGCGACAGAAACCACCGGATAGCCAATCGCGGCCTGGCAGAAATAATCCGGATGGCCCGTGTGACCGAAGCGTATTTGATCACCGGCGACAACGCCATTCCAAGTGGCGATGATCACGCGGTTACGGGAAACGTCCTGGAGAAAGACTAGCGGGTTCAATCGCAAAGCCGAGTCGAAAAGCAGTTCAGTGTTGTCGAGGCAGAGGCCAGAACGAAAGTGTTCATCAATGACGTCAATTGCGGCCTCTTCGGCCTTGAGTGCGCGCTGACGCCGAGATTGACCAAGCAATCGCTCGCTCAAGAGCAGGCTCAGATTGATGGCGGGCAGGTGCAGATGTGCGGAAACCTGTTTCAATAGGGACGTTTTTCCAGATCCCGGAGCGCCGGCTATGATAAGCAGTTTGTGATACTTGGAATTCACTCCGCGAATCACCTCAATCAACTCTGGGAAGGTAAAATGACTCATCCTAAATAGTTCCCTAGGTCACCCCGGCAGACTTTTACGCCTTGCATATAGAATTATCTACCAGAATGAGGAACGTACGCGACAGGAATTTCCATTGAACATTCCAAAGCATCCCGGCGTCTTTTGGAACCACTTTGGGCCTCGGATGGAGTTTTAGCTGAAGAGAACGTCGTAATTACGAACCAGTCGCTTCAACTTAAAGAGGATTCCGCGCGGGCACCGTAAAAGAATTTGGTGATGGCCGCATCGCGCGATGAGCTTCCGACCGTGAAAATGCTTCGGTTGATTTTCGCTCATTGCGAGACAGTTCGATAGAATCTCAGCAGAAGTCCGACGGATCCTTGATCTGAGAACTCCACAACACCTTCGCTGGGCGGGACGGTTGCGAGCGTCTGCCAGTTTTCTAGATCCGTTGATGCTTGGATCTCGACGGGTCCCGTGTTGACGGTTCGCAGAGAGATCATCGCTTGTCCGTTGCGGATTGAGATGCTCTGAATCACGTCCGCCGGGTCCAAACGGAAGAGCGTCGAGCCAATCGTCACGGACCAATGATCGCCGCTCCAAGCGGGTTGGCCGATGAATGCGCTGAGTTCTAGGAGCGGTTTGCCGGGTTGGCTTAGGTGTTTGACCCCGGCATTCGAGAGCATCAACTCGCCGCTCGGGTTCAGCACTTCAATTCGGCTCGATGAGCCGAAGAAGGTCCGCTGTGCTTTGCTGCCGTCCGGTGCGCGCATCCAGATCTGATCCTGGCCGCTGGTTCCTTTCTGAGTGTAGGCCACCCAACCATTCAGCGCCGTGAACGCGGGCATCGAATCGTTCCATCCGGCGATCATCGTTTCGACGCCGTTCGCGAGCAGGATCAGAGCGTAGCCGCGCTCTGGATCGCGTTTGATGTAAAGAACATGCTGGCCGTCCCAGAAAGGAGCAAAATTGCTGATGAACTCGGTTTCAATCTTGCGCCCTTTCACTTCATCCATGACAGGGGATACCACGCCGTCCTTCAGCTTCATTACCGCATAGAACCAGCCTCGCTCTTGCGAGAAATATCGGACCGGATCGGTGTAGAGCGTGCCGTCAGTGGTCAACGCCAGTGTGCGAGGTCCATCGGACTGGATGCCGTATGCCACGCGAGTGACGGTGTTGCTGAGCCCCGCCCAGATACCGCCATCATGGTATGCGATCCAATCACCCTCGATCTTGACCTTCAGATCGTCGGGCGGTGGCGCCGGACCGATTGCTCGAAGGCGCGGGTTGGACTCGATGAAAACCGTGCGCTGGTCGGTGGTGGTCTGCCCCTCGGAATCCGTGATCTCGAATCGCAGCGTGACGCTTGAATGGTCGAAGGCGGAGAGGTTGAGAGAGGTAACCGGATTCGTTGCAAGAAGAGTTGAACCGGCGAGGATCCGAATCGTCGCGAGGGTCGGCCCATCGTCCGAGAAGGAGAAATCGACCGGAACCGAGGATTTTGTGACGGTGTCCTGGAGCGGAGCCGTGATCCGCAAAACCGGCCTTCGATCCAGCGTGAAGGATGTCTGAGACGACGATTCGGCTCCGAACACGTCTCTCGCTGTGACCGTGATATTGAACGCCCCACGCTCCAGACCGTTGAGAGAAACTGTGTTAGTCCAACCGGGAATGGCACCGAAACGCCCAGGAACCGACGACGACGAGAATGTGAGAAGCGATGTGCGATCTGCCACCGATGCCGTGACCGACGCGATTTCAAAAGTGCTCGTGACCGTCGCTGCCACAAACACGCTGTCACCGGCAAGCTGACCTGGGGTGGGTTGAACGATAGTGACCTGGATTGCCGCCGCAACCGGAACGCTGACACATGCCAGGATAACAAATGCAATTTTCATAATGTTCCTTTCTCTGTCCCGATTGCCAGGCTTCTATCGAGAGATTGCACCAATAAACCTGAATCTCAAGGTCCCGACCCGCAATGAGGTCCATCAACACGCAAGATTATCAGGGGGGATAGGACAAATACCGTCCAACCGTTCGCAATTTTTTCGGGACGTTTTCTATGAGAAGGGAACATGTCTAACAATTGGACGCGAATCGGTGCCATGAACCATTCTTGGAGGGACGACTTGTCGGCCGTAGCTTTTAGCAAAGGCTGAGGTTCTCCGAGTCCGGAAAATGAGATTGTCATCCGGATCGATAACTCCCACTTCGGGAATTTGATGCTTTTCGTCGCCAACGAGAGTAACTATTGTGCCATTGAATGAAATGGACCGAGACGATCGAACGCTGGCGCACACTCAATGCGGAAGACCAGCAGAAGATTCGCTGGCGGAGAATCCCTCGCCAAGTCGCTCTTTCCATGGCTTTCGAGAGGGAAACAGTTGAACAGTCATGGCTGGAGGAACTACACCACCGGAAGGAGCCACCCGTTTCGTTGAGACCACGCGCGGGCTCCTGAGCTATTCCCAGCTCGCCCCGCTCCTGGCTGAGCGAGTCCTTGAGGTCGAACGATCCATCGCGGAGCGGCGATTCCACACGGAGCCGTTTGGCCCCGACCTGATCCTTCGGTTTCATTCGCAAATCGCCAATGATCTGGTTCCGGAATGGGCGGGACGCTGGCGGAATGTGGATGTCCGCGTCGGGGTCCATCATCCGCCGCTTCCTCACAGGGTTCCCGCACTGATGCGCGACTACGGGGAAGACATCCGCATCCGCCTGGAGCACGTTTCCGGTCACTTGAATCAGTTGTTACTCGAGACTCTTGCATTTACCGAAGGGCGGCTGCTGAGTATTCATCCCTTTAATGATTTCAACGGTCGCGTGACGCGCTTGTTCCTCAGGGAACTGCTCCTTCGCCTCGAACTGCCCCCCGTGGATCTGGTTCCCACCGACGGAACTGGCGAAGAGACGTATTTCGCTGCGCTCCATTCGGGCGATCGGAATGATTGGATTCCGCTCATACGAGTATGGGAGACTCGTTTTGAGCAATTCACGGATTCTTCTACATGAAAGTCTGTTTCAAGCACTTTGAGTTTGGGGCTTCCTGGTGTGGATTCGGAAGCTGTGATTCTGGCGCAGAAGGACTTGGTGGCTATCTCTAACGGATCAGCTTGCACATCGCAAAATTACGCCCCAACCCACGTGCTGACAGCCATGGGCTTGAGCGACGATCATGTGAGGGGTGCTCTCCGGTTTTCGTGGTGTCATCTGACGCTGGAAGTGGATTGGGAATCTTATTTGGTCCGACTATTTGAAGCAGGCTACAAAAAGTGGAGTAAGAGAAGGACGCAATTTGCCTGGAGAAAAAAGCCCCGACAAAATGTTGTCGAGGCGAGGCGTCAGTAGAAGAAACCCATCGAGCGAAGACTTGAATGGGTCTGTGCGCCGATGATCACGTGGTCGAGGATTTCGATTTTTAGGAGTTGTCCGGCGCGGATCAGGTCGCGGGTGATTTTGATGTCGGCTTCGGATGGACTTGGATCTCCGCTGGGATGGTTGTGTGCAAGGATGATTGCCGAAATTCCACCCATCATGATTGCGATTCGGAATACTTCCCGT
>JAQBVM010000537.1 GCA_027623095.1 Verrucomicrobiota bacterium | reverse complement strand
AGGGGAGCTTCGTTGCAGGCGGCGTTTTCAGTTCCCCTCCTGGGAGGGGTGCAGGGGTGGGTCGGTTCCTGGAAAGCGAAGAACACTCATGAGATGAATGCGAACATCGAACGTTCAACATCCAACTTTGAACATTCATTTGCAGGTTGGACGTTGAAAGTTGACCTACCCCGAAAATGGGAGGGTGAGGCTCCCGCCGAACCCTGGAATTCTGCCAAAAATGGGTTCGACAGGAGTCTCACCCTCCCGCACAGAACGAGGAAGGCGGTTGAATCGATGTTTTCATCCGAAGCGGCGTCCTTTTTGGACGAGGGATTCATGGAGAGAGAACGACGTGCTGCAACGGCTGTCCTCATTCGGATGCGCCTCTTCCGAAATTGCCGCCGAAAATTCCGGTTTCTTTTAGTGAGGGTCGGACTATATTTGTCCTCCCTAATGGCGCAAATTACCAGGCGATGGAGCCCACGAAGAACATTCTACAATTGCGGGAGCTTTTGGCGGAGCGTTTTCCCGGCCTTCGGAGCGTTTCGGAAAAGCGCCCCGGTCGGAATTTAGCTTTCCGAGGCTCCGAGTCGTCACCCGGCGACGACCTGTTGGCGGGGCGCCTTGCCAAGGGTGAGATCACTGAACTTGTCAGCGCGAGGTTGAGTTCGGGCGCAGCGCTGGTGGTCACGACATTGCTTCGCAAAGCCTGCGAGAATCATCAATGGATCGGCTTAATCGACGGCCGGGATTCTTTCGATCCAACCGCTTTCGATAATGCCGCTCTGTCCCGAATTCTTTGGCTCCGCTGCAGCAATGCCGATCAAGCGATGGCGGCTGCCGATTTGCTGTTGCGTGATGGAAATATGCCGCTGGTACTTCTCGACCTTGCGATGAATCCCGTCAGGGAACTGCGAAAAGTAACCGCGAGCCATTGGTATCGGCTGCAGAGAATCATTGAGAGGACATCTGCCGCCCTGCTGGTGGTGACGCCTTGCGCAATGGTGAGCAGCGCCCAGACACGATTATCCTTGAACAGCCGATTCGCGTTAGGGGATCTGGGGCGCTTGGCGGCTGAACTCTCGGCTCAACTGAACATCAAGCTTGTGCATCGGCGCGTCGGCGAGGTTTTGGATGCCGAGTCCGCGCTGCAAGTTCACTCTACATGAACCATTCAAAACATTGGTTCAAGGATCCAAAGCGCGCTTGCAACAGTCCGAGAGCAACCCACCAATCCTTCCACTGCTAAATGTTCGCCGTTATCTTTATTCCGGATTTCTCGTTGCAGGCCGTATTGCGTTCGGAGCCGGAGTTGCACGGGGCGCCGGTTGCTTTGGTGAATGAAGCCGGAGGGAAAGGAACGATTTCCCAGTTCACTCAGTCAGCGCGGATTGCCGGTGTGGTTGAAGGCATGACACCCACACAAGCAACGGCTCGCAGCCCCGGAATCATTATTAAGAACCGTTCCTTCGCCCAGGAGAAGACCGCCGGCGATGTGCTGCTGCATTCGGCTTGCCAATTCTCGCCATCCATCGAAGCGACGGCTCCCGGCGTCTGCACGCTGGACTTAAAAGGACTGAGACATCTGATCGACGAGAAATTTGGCGGAGAGATTATCGATTTGCTGGCGCGGTTTCATCTGCGGGCGAAAGTGGGGATCGCTGAGAATCCCGGCCTCGCCCTGCAAGCGGCTCGCTTGGCCGAACCATTTTTGAGGGTCAACGATCGGATTCAATTCCTGGCCAAGGCACCTCTGGAAAACATCGAGCCGCCGTCCGAAATAGCGAACGTTCTGCGGAAATGGGGCATTCAAACCGTCGGCGATTTCATCGCGCTTGGACGAGATCGCATTGCTGAGCGCCTGGGCGTGGACGGCTTGGAATGGTTCGACCGCGCATCCGCGAATTCGGCGCGGCCTTTAAGACTCAGTCATCCTCCGGAGATCTATGAGGAAGTGATCGAATTTGAACACGAGGTGGAATCGACCGAGCCGCTTCTTTTTATTTTGCGGCGTTTCCTCGATCAGATCTGCCGGCGGCTTGAACTGGTTTATTTGGTGGTGGAAGAAATTGGTCTGCGACTGGATCTGGCTTCCGGAGATTCGTACGAACGATGTTTCCGGATTCCATCGCCCACCGGCAATTTGGATACGCTCTTTCGGGTGTTGCACACGCATCTGGAGAACTTGACAATGGCCCATCCAATCACCGCGCTTCGGCTGAACGCAAAACCCTGCAAACCCAGACATCACCAGTTTGGACTGTTTGAAACGTCGTTGCGCGACCCGAATCATTTTTATGAAACACTGGCGCGACTCACCGCATTGCTCGGGCCGGACCGCGTGGGAACGCCCGTGGCGGAATCAACCCATCGTCCCGATGCTTTTCGCATGGAAACCGTCCGTTTCGACAATTCGACCGCGCGTTCTGAGGCGGAGCGCGGACTGCCTCCCGCGGGCTTGACGCTGCGCCGATTGCGACCGCCTCTTCCGGTGAATGTGGAACTGCGGAATAACCGGCCCGCTCTCCTGGATTCCGGCGGACTCGAATCCGTGGTGAAGCCGATGTTCCAAGCGGAATGGAATTTTGGCTCCAAACCCCCGAGCTCGCGAAGCCAAACAACGGCCACCGCATTCGCGCGGCACATCGGTCTTGGAGTTCGGGGAAACACGCGGATCGAAAACGCGCAAGGGCCTTGGCGCAGCTCCGGAAACTGGTGGGATGATCAACCGTGGCAGCGCGACGAATGGGATGTGCAAGCGCGTGACGGCACATTGTACCGCCTTTCCCACCAAAGCAACGGCTGGTTTGTGGAGGGGGTTTACGATTAGCATTACAGCACACTTTTCAATACGGCACGCGGCCTTCCAGGCCGCAGCACGCGAAAATAAGGGAACGCTGAAGGCCAAATCCGAACGCG
>JAQBVM010000132.1 GCA_027623095.1 Verrucomicrobiota bacterium | reverse complement strand
CGACGTGGCGGACCGCCGGGTTCGGATCGAACAGGAAGATCAGCATGACGCCGATCGCGAGAACCAAGGCGCCGCTTCCGGCCAGTTCATAGTTGGCTGACGGGATAAATACAGCGGCAGCGATCAGCGCAATCGCCATAATGATGCAAAACACTCCCAAAGGCGCATACCGGAAGCGACCTGTGTTTGCCACCGCCCCGTAGGTTGCTTCGGCCCGGTGCCGAACCTGTTCGAGCGAAAACTCGGGCATGAAGTTTGTGGATACCGTGTCCGCATTCGTGATCCTCAGGGATTGAAGAAGTGGCTGAGTCAATTTGTTCGTTTGTGTTCATAGTTTTTTGTCGATGAGTTAAGAGTTGGTATTTCCTTCAAGGAGGGTTTCGGCTACGAGCCTCGTACCTTCGGCCTGTGCGACAGCCTGGTTCCGCACTTTATCTACGGCCCAGCGGGCGAGGCCCATGCGCGCAAATCCTCGGAATCCGTACTTCCCGTTGTCCGCCATATCGCGCTGATGATCTCTAAACTGTGCCTCGCTAAACGCGCCGTAACCGGTGTCGAGAATCATTGCCGCTGCCAAGGCCATCTGCGCGGCGAGCTCGTCGCGTGTACCCACGGTCAGTCTGCCACTGGAGGGCGACCAAGGAACAATTCGATGGACAAGAGGTTCGTTGTGCCGGAGTTCTTCGCCGGAAAACGTTCGAAAAACGATCCGGTTTGGCTCCATCATCGCGATGACAGCCTGTCGGATGAACGTGACGAAATTGCCTTGAGCGGCAATAATATCACCGCCGGTTAATGCACTCGGCGTCAGTCCGAAGATTACGATTTCGTACGGAAGACCGTATTTTTTGCAGTAGTAGGCGATTCGTGAGGCGATATACAAGGCCAGGCCGGGAAAGGTTCCGCCGCCGAAATTTCCGGCGATGATCTGGGTGCTCGTGCTTCCGAGTGTGAACGACTGGCCCTGTTGTTGATGCCGATCCAGGCGATTTCGATCACGCTGAGCGAGAATTCGTTGCTCTATCATTCGATCGATTTGCGGCTTATTCGCAAGCCCGCTCACCAGCGCAACAAGCGGAATCGCGCCGACGCCGTCTTCCGTGTCTCCCGGCGGAAGGCATTTCAATTTTTCGCCGTATCGCAGCGTTTCCCTGTGGCGCACGCATTCCTCGGCGAGATCGTGGACATTTCGTGGTGGGAAGACGAATCCGTCTTCTTCCGGAAGCCGGACCAACGGATGACCGGGTCCGATCCGCAATTCCATTTGGCGCGAGGATTGCGCCGATTCAATCGCCAGCACAGTCCTGGCGCTTGCAGTCCGGTTTCCTGGCGCGCTCTCCGAAACGAGGCCTGAGGTTAATTCCCAGAGCCAATAATAGAGAGCCACCAGCCAGCCGGTCGTTCCGACGGTGAAAAGCCCGCCGGGACGCCGCGTTATCTTTCGTTGGTTAGTATTCATAGTATCGATTCGTTGGTTAAGGGTTCCGCCGCCTGTTCGAGATCTGCGATGTCACTGGCGGCAATCGTGACTTCGCGCAAAACGTAGGTTTGTGGGACACTTGGATCATCGTGGCCGCGAACCTGGATTTCGTCCCCGATCCTCAAACGCTTTTGTGCATTTTCGATAGCTTCGTCACGGACGACGGCCGATGCGGAGTTTGCCGTTAGAGTCAGTCGTCCCCAAGAATCGATAGTGACCGTTACTGGAGCTGAACGCTGCAAATCTGCGGGCTCGCAATGGGGTCTTCCCTCACCGAGGATAATCCGGTCGGCTCGGGGTTGAACCGTCAACGTGGTCAGAGTCGAAATCCCCTCTCGATCAAGGGATGCAACTGAGACCTCGAATCGACGGCGGTTAAAGCGGAAGAATCCTTTTACGAGAAGCCCCGACAATGCGGCGAATCCTAACACTGCGGAGATTAGGAAAAGCGCGGTCATGAAGTCTGATCGAGAAGACAGAACGGCGCGCGAACGATTGGGAGGTCTCTCGTAAAGGACTCGCATGGTCCGAAGGTTCTTCTGTTGGTCCTCGGTGAGAGGTTCCTTTTGCGGCGCATTTGTCTGATCGGAGAGTGTCTCAGCAACCGTGACCTGCGACTCAGGTTTGGAAATATCGATAGCGCTCCTTGTTGCGGGTGGAGGTATCGAGGCAGACGATTCGACGATGGGGTTGCTTTCGATTTTCTGTTTAGTTTCAGCAGATCCCGCAACCTCGGTTCTGATACCTTCGTTGTCAGGGGAGGCGCTTGAATTGATGTCGGGCTGTTTGGCTGGTTTCGTTTCTGCGGATGATACGGCGTTTGTGGTTGGAAGCATGAAGATCGGAGAAACGGTAACGTTCGTCACGATCATAGGCTTGTTTGTGGCTGCATATCGGCGGAGTTCCTCTACCTGTGTTCCCAACTGTTCCGTGGCCAACCGCAGTTCATCCAAACGGAGATTCGCGTCTTCGGCGGTCGCAGCGGTTGCGAGTTGGTTTGTTGTAAGCGCGAGTATCTTCCCGTCCGGCAAACGAACGATGTCCCCTTCAACGCGGCATCGAGCCAAATTATCCAAGGTCACAATCCTCTCGGTTACAAACGTGAGAGGGATTCGCGCGAGCTCCGACAACTGTTCGATTACGTTTGCTTCGTTTCGGACGCCCTGAGCGATGCGCGATCTGATAGCATCTCGCTGCAGGAGATAAAGAGACACCAACCGTTCGCTCGGTTGGAGAGCGATAGTCGCTAGGGCGGCAGCCTGCTCATCCACAGCCATGCGTCTGCGAGTCGCTTGCTCGTGGCGGGAAAGCAATTGGCGCTTGACTGCTCCGCGTTCGTATTTGAAGGAAAAAGCTAGGCGATCCACTTTCTCATTCGCGGTGGATTGTAACTCTGCCGCGCGATCAGAGCCGAAGAGGGCGTGGACCCCGCTCTCTTGAGCCGGACGAGAGAATCCCGCCCGGGCGAGCTGCTGGGCCACCGTCACGTCAGCTTCAGCCCGCGTTACGAGTTCCTCGACGGCAACAATATCTTGATCCAACTCAGCTCGACTGAGTTTGCCAGCAGCCGTAACGGAATTGAGCACGGCGCACTGGACAAGGCCTGCAAGAAAGGCTCTGGTTACGAATCTGGAAACCGCCTTTGGTGTGATGCGTTTTGAGTTCATAATGGGTATGGAAGGATTAGGTTTCCCTTCAGCGTTGTTAGCTATCTGGTTTGTTGATTCGTCATTTGTGGATTTTGATTTGACACTTGGAAGAAACTCCTCGTTGACCCACATCGTTACCTCCATATTCCATTGAGCGATGACCTCGCACGGCTCGATTACTTCAATTTCAGGAGGATGAGCTTCGCGCCATATGAGGCGATTCTCGAACGAGGTGCGGGATGTTTCCAGAGTTGGAGATTTCATCGGCGATCCTATTGTTTCCAACAATCGCCTGACCTTGTGCATGGAGGATGCCAAGTCGCTCACCTCGCGAGATGAGCTGCAATCGTGATTAAATTCCGCTTTAGTAGCACGCTTGGAGTGTTGAAATAGAGAACGTTTCTCAATCGGTTATGAAACATTGCTTTCTCAAGGAGCAAAGACAGTCAGGTTGTTATCTAACCGAGTAACCAACTCAGTTGCCTCGTCAGATCACGCGTTCTCGAGATTGTCGAGCAAAGCAACGCTCGTGTCTGGCTTCGTGGTGAGTGCGTTGAGCGTAAGCGTTAGGCCGATCGAGGTGATGCCCGCAATCATCGATCTCACTTGCGTTGGTGATCCATCAACTGAGGATGGATCGTGAGCCGAATCCGAGCAGGTCGGTTATTTCCAACTGATCCCCTTCCACCCCCGTTGCTCCTTCCCGTTGTTCGCGATGATCTCATTTCTGCGGGATACCAAAAACTCACACCAGAAACTTCCTCGCTCAAGATGTCTTCAGATAGGCCGGCGATGACGTCACGGGGTGGAGGGGTGTCATGTTCAACGCTACGCAGCCGGCGGCGCCAAGCATTTTCATCACCCTGTAACTTAACTCGGAAATCACTGTTGCTCGTCAGCAGCACGTTGAACTGACAGACGAGTTCTGGACGGGAATTAACGAATGGCCACGGCGAGCAGCTCATGTGGTTTAAGAAAGGGCGTCCGACCTGTCCGGATGGAGGCCGAATTCAATTCCAAGGCAGCTCATTGTTAGCCTTTGATAACCGGCTTAATCTGGAGTCGATGGACGACCTGCTCGACGAGACTCAGGCATGCTCGGCTCGTGTGCGGATCCTTCTTCTCCCAGTCGCGAATGGCTCCGAAAAAGTCCGCCTTGATTGGGCGTCCGTCGGGGGCCGTGTCCAAGCCCCCATGGTCAAGGGTTCGGAAAATGCGTCGGCGGAATCCGGGTTCATCGTCCATCGCGGCACGAAGCATCTCGCGGTATTCGGCCTGACGTTCTTTGCGCCGCTTGTGTTTCGACATAACCTGACTCCTTCAAAACGAGAGGGACCAGATGAGATGCGTGCGTTGGGGAATGTTCTACTTCGCTTCTTCTGGCCCTTCCGGCTTTCGCCTCTTCAGGCAATTTACTTATTGGTGGCTTGTTCAATGATCAAATTCCGTGCCAAGTTTGCAGTCATGGATGTGTTATTCGGCCTGTAGTCCGTAAGTCGTTGCAAAAGGCCGGTGAAAGTTGGCAACTTGTACGAACGCTCGGGAGAAGTCGCCCCCGCTTGTGATTGAATGCAATCACGCAGCGGGCGAATGATTCAAAACAATTCCGAAACGTTTCGCTTCGCTGCATTTTAGGGTGGTGCATTATCATTGTCTGCGTTACTGCGTGGGTTGGATTCTGCTTTGCACCGAGAAGCGAACGTGCTAGAGAAACGTAGGTTTTACCCATGACGGCTAGACATCACCCTCAGTATGTCATGATACTTTCCGTGGTGAAATCTCTCTTGCCTCATGCGGGGTATTTGAATGGGGTGTACTATCGCTGCGTCGAGACTTCATTTGCACACCAGATCGCTTCTGGGGAGGGAGCCCGCCTGCATGGGGGACGATGGAATCCTATCGGCTCATTCCGGACGGTTTACCTGAGCGACAGTGCGGAGCCCGCCTTGCAGGAGTTTCTCGCGCGGGCACGCCGGATGAAATGGCCTGACCACAGATCGCTCCCGATGGTCATGGCGGGAGTCGAGGTGAACGCGGCTCGCATCCTCGACCTGAGCACTCCGGCAGTCGCCGCCGTCCTGGAGCCGATTCTGAATGCGGAGAAAGTACATTGGAGGACAATCCAGTCCCGGCGGGAAGCCATCTCGCAAGCCATCGGTCGAGCCGCGAAAGAGGTTTGCTTTCAAGGCATGATGGCACCATCACAACAAGTGCCGGGCGGCAGGGCTATAGTGCTGTTCCCAACCAAGTTGGGTCGGTCCGACAAGTTGTCGGTGCCGAAACTCAGGCTGGTGACTTGAATCGTTTCGAAATCGTTTCGAAAATGTTCTTGAAATACTTCATGATACTGCCGATAGATAAGACATGAACACAGTAGCTAAACAAAGGTCGGAAAAAGCGAAGTCGATGACTCACCCCAAGGGCAATGGCAGGATCGCACGGTCAATTTTCACTGCGGCGGCTCCGGATCAGAACCTCCTGACTCGGCTAAGGGCAGCCCTGGATTGGAGCCGCGCGCAATTGGCGCAAGTGTTGAACTGCTCGGATCGGGCTATTGTGAACTGGGAGCAAGGCGAGCCTATTAGTGCCGTCTATGCAGCTAAGCTTCGCGAAATCCAAAGTGTGTGCGATGAATTGAAGAATTTAATGAAACAGGACGAGATTGGGCGCTGGTTGACGTCCGACATGGAGGAATTTGACGGCCAGAGTCCTGCCGACCTAATTCGACGGGGCGAAACAGGTCGCTTGTGGCGATCGCTGTTCTATCTAAGAACGGGATCGCCGGATTAAGTTTTTGGCATGGGCGTAGCATCGCCGCGTAGAGTTTGTCGCTCTGAGTTTTGCCGGCTGCCGGCTCAAGCATACCGCCAAAGACCACGCCTTCCGACAAATACGAAACGTTCGAGAAACGTTTCAGGCTTCTTTGATGCTCTCGCACTCGGTGCGTGTTGCAGCCAAAGCCCCATCGTACGCTGAAGGGGTTTGGAATCAGGAACTTCTGATTCGTGTTGCTATCGCTGTCGCCGGTCGCCGACGGGTGGCACGGTGCGTGCAACACTGACTTCCGAAGGATTTGTTGCATGGATCTTTTGCGTTTCAATGAAGTCTGGCGTTACCGAGAAGCTCTCTGGAAAGGGCTGCTCGTCACGGTTGAGCTCAATCTGGTCGTGCTGGTGGTCGGCACGGCGCTAGGCTTTATCATCGGTGCGCTAAGGCTGTCGCGCGCGCCGGTTGTCCGAGGGGTTACCCGTGTTTACGTAGATCTCTTCCGGTCGTTCCCCGCTTTGGTGCTGCTGGTGTGGCTGTTTTTCGCGCTTCCCTTGATGCCTGGGCTTCAGATCCGTCTCAGCGCGTTCACCTGCGCTGCCGTTGGGCTGACTCTGAATCTGAGTGCGTTCGTAGCGGAAATCTTTCGCGCGGGCATCCTGGCAGTGCCAAAACACCATGTCGATTCCGCGAAAGTGATGGGGTTCTCCCGATGGCGGATTTGGCATTACGTTACGGGGCCGATCTCATTCAGAATCATGGTGGCACCGCTTTTCGGCCAGTACATTAACCAAATCAAGCTGAGCGTTCTCGCCAGCGTTATCGCTGTCCCCGAACTTCTCCATACGGTCAACACGATTACCACCGAAACTTTCCGACCGTTGGAACTGTATGCCGTGCTGGCCGGCATTTTCCTGCTGATGCTCATTCCATGTACGTATCTTCAAGGCGTGTTTGAGACGCGCTTTTCGAAACAGTCGCTCACGAGAGGGAATGGGAACGGCGAGAAGGCTGCCGGTCGCGATGAATACGGCAAAGTCGAGACCGGCGTTGATATCCCAAACCTGGCCGGATGGACAATGCTGCCCCGCGGAACCGGCCTAAATATTGACGGTATTACCTGCGGCTACAATGGGGTCAGCGTGCTGAAGAACATCAGCTTTCGTACTGACACCTGCACCGTGACGGCCATCCTTGGCCCGAATGGCAGCGGTAAGACAACGCTCCTCAAGAGCCTCCTTGGGCTGATGGACCGCTTTGCCGGTAAGGTTGCCCTGACCAATGGCGTCCGACTTCAGGAGGCTCGCATAGGATACGTTTCACAAGAACACGACCCGTTCCCGCATCTATCCGTGGAGGAGAACTTGATTCTGCCGCTCATCGTCGCGGCCAAGAAGTCGCGGGAGGAAGCGCGGCAAATTGCCAGCCGCTGGCTAATCCTTTTTCACCTCGAAGACTACGCCAATGCGCGCCCCAACACGCTTTCGGGCGGGCAGCGCCAGCGGCTTGTGCTTGCCAGAACCCTGTGCCTCCAGCCACAAATTCTGTTGCTAGACGAGCCGACTAGCGCGATGGACTTTCGCTGGGCGCTGTTGGTCAATAAACTCGTGCGAAAGCTGGCTGACGCGGGTCTTATCGTGTTGGCCATCTCTCATGGAGTGGGTTTTGTCCGCGCAGTTGCAAACAATGTTGTGTTCCTGGATCACGGCACCGTGGCCGAGACCGGACCAGCGTCGATCCTTGCGAAGCCCCAAACTGAAGGGCTGAAATCGTTTCTGGAGGCTGCCTGATGGTAACGGACAACCAAAACACGCACGGTAGCCCGGCAGTAACCAGGCTTGTTGACCGGCTCGCTGGCTTAGCTCTCCGAACGTTTAATAAGACTTTGTACCTCGACGAGCCCGACTTCATCGATTTTCAGGCACGATCTAGGGTCGTGAGCATGGCTGTCGTTGTGCTTTTACCGGCAGAGAGCGGGCGGGCAGCACAAATCGTTTACCTCGACAAGAATCCAAATGCCCGCTTTCAGTTTTTGCCAATTGACCCAGCGTCTTTCGATTCTGGTGAAATTCGTCCATTGGGACATGGGGATCCTCGGCGAGAGGCAGCGAGAGAAGTTCGGCACCACCTCGGAGACAAAAAGGAATCAGACCCGATGCGAGGCCATGCCGCTACGCTGGCGTCTCTTGCCCGCGCGCTGAATCCAAACGAACTTTCACCATTAGAACGATCTATCCTGACCCGATACGTCCCGGCTGGCGAGCTTGCGTTCTTGAGCTTGCTTTGGCTTTGGACGGGTGAACCGGACGATCGCCGGGCAATGATGGTCACGGACATTCGGAGTGTCGTGCTGGAACAATTGAGCGATACCAAGGCTAGCCAAGGCCCGCTTTTGCTGAGTAAAGTTTGTGATCTAGATTTGGAGACTGGATTGCGCCAACTGTACGGTAGCCTGCAGCAAGGAGATGGACTCTGGACGCGGAGCAGTAGCAGGCTACAAGATTTCATGGCCCTTGGTTTTCTCACTTCCACCAACAATGATTTTGCAGCACTTACGAGGAAAGCGGACGTCTTTACCACTTGGATTCATGAAGTCACGCGTGTTTTAGTCAAAGGTGAGGACCAGAAGGAGGAATGCCCCCACGACGTAGAACACCTGCAAATGCTCCTAAATCCCGCTGCGAACCCCGACTGGCTTAGTTCGCTTACGCGCCACGCAGATGCACTCCGCTCCGCTTCTGAAAAAAAAGAGCCTCTTTCATGGGCTGGAGCTCTAAATTCTTTTCTGAACGCGTTCATTTCCCAGACGGAACGAGATGAGTTTCGAGAAATACTCCGGACCGACGGCTTTCCTGTTTACCCCTTAGTCCACATGACGATGTTATGGGGAATCGAGTCGCCTTTGGATTGGTTGGCTATTCCGCTTGGCGCCATGATAAAGGATGGCAACGCGAAGAGTCCGCACCCGCATTGGCCGCAAGCTGGCGCTTTCGTCTTAGCGTTGCATCGCGAGCCAGCCAGCGTAATGGAACTTGTGGCTACCTTGAGACCTGTCTTGAATACGGTTGCTTTTATTGAAAGCAGCGCATGGATTGAGGATGTGCTTCGGCAGAAGCACGAGCAGCTTGAAAACGTCATTGACGAAGTTGTGGGTCATGAAAAAGGGGCATTCACCGACGCTAAGGACCAACACATCGGCTTTTTTGAGCAAGCTAATGGGGGAACATTATTTCTCGACGAAATTGCCTGTCTCTCCAATGAAATGCAACAAGCGTTACTTGACGTGGTCGATTGTTACAAAGCGGGCTCCGACCAATCGCCACACCGCAATAAATCCCACGGTTCCAATCCCGCTTCCAAGATCGATGCCATGGTGCCCTGGAGGCATGGAAGCTTGCCGAGCTGGAACAACGGTTCTACTTTGGGGCCGTGACGATCATTCGATTTTCCGACGCCGAGACCAAGAAGCGCGCGATTGCATTTTTGGTGGGTCGATTTCCTGGAAAAAGCTGGGCCACCAGCGAAATGGCGGTGCCGGGAGAAGCGCTCTCCGAACTTGCGACCAAAGGTTTTCAATTCACCGTGGAAGGGCCTGCTTCGTATGAGCGACTTGTGCCGCTTCGAAATGTTGCTGCCACTTCGGTTTAATGACGGGCGGCCAGAACTGATTTCATAGACCATTTCTGAATTGGAAGTGCAATTCGGGGCCGCGACATGGGAAACGCAGGTTCTACATGGGCGCTGGCGACATGCAGGCACAACCTACAACGACGAATTGATTCGAGTTTTTGTGGACGCCAAGGATCTTCCGGAAAACCGGAACTTTTTCATCAGTTACAAGAAGACATTGAAATCTCGGTTCGACCAACTCGACATCTGGCTTACCGTCCATCCGATCGAGACTCTGTAGTCCCACGTATTTCTGCAACGTTTCGGGGCAGCGGAAAACCCATTCATCGGGATTCCTGCGGTTGGTTTGGCTTTTTCTGAGCGTTGAGAATTTGCTGCAATCGATGCTGAGCATTGTAAACGCTGTCACTCGGCGGTGGAACTGCGAACCCGAGCTTGTAAATGGGTCCTCATTTTGACAACAAGTCAATTTGCAGGTTTTGTTCCGTATCTCTCTTGCTTGAGGTGGCGTTCGGTTTGTTGGAGTTGACAAGGTTTGGAACCGTTTATGAGTTCAGGATTGGATGAAGTGTTCATACTTCACACCAAAATTTCAATGTCGATGGAAGTTACGAAGTATCGGACCGGCAGACGGTGAACGCCGGGGTGGGTTTCGCGCAGGAAGCTTTTTATGACACGGCGCTTTTATCCACTCACAATCTTGCGACGCTGGAGTATGTGGGCCCCGAACGAAAGCTGTTCCGCGGGGAATTTTCTTTCGCAGACACAGAATCGCGAAATATCTACAGCGCGTACGTACAGGATAGATTGGTGCTTGGGAATTTCACATATATTGCCGGAGCGCGATTCGACGAGTATTCGGGAATCGGGGGCACGGCGAACCCCCGCGGCGCGGTCATCTATAACACTCCGTGGAACGCGAGAATGAAACTGATGTACGGAGAAGCCTTCCGGGCTCCGAGCTTTGGTGAATTGCTGTTAAAAAACAATCCCGATTTGATTGGCAATCCGGATTTGCAGCCGGAGAAGATCCGAACCGTGGAGCTTGCTTACTTGCAGCCGGTTGGACGGGGAACGGCATCGATAACCTATTTTCATAATGCCTTCAGCGATCTCGTAGTGCAGGTGCCCGAACCGGCCAGCCCCACTGGCGCCGTGCGGTGGGTGAATGGAGGAAGCGCGAGTTCGGATGGTTTCGAGTTGGAGGGCGCTGTCCGGTTGGGCGAACACTTGGGTTTGCGCGGAACGTACTCGTTTGTGTTCAACGGAGCGGACCGGTATTCGCCGAAACACCTGGGATCGGCGATTCTCAATTACCATCGCGGAAAATTTAATGGCAATGTATCGGCCACGTACTCCGGTTCGATTGCTTCGATGTTTGGACAAGATGGTTATGCGCTTCTCGGTACTGCGCTGAGTTACAAAGTGTCGAAGGATGTCACTCTAAAACTGGTTGGAAAGAATTTACTGGATGATCGATTTCTGAGCCCTGGGGAGGGGGGATTCTTCACCCCAAACCGGGGAATTAGCGCGTTTGCCGAAGTGCTTTGGGAATTCTGAGTATTTGACCGATGGAAAGGATATTTGCGATGACCTGTCGAAGAACGAGCGCAGCGGTTCTTGTGCTGCTTTTAACATCGCTCTGGCTGGGTGGCGCTAGCGCTGCTGAAAACCGCTCCGTACTGCGGGATTCCACTTATGCCCGGAGTGTTCTGGCGAACAATCCAAGTTCCTTCGCGTGGTTTGCGTTCCTGGCTTTATGCTCCCCTCTCGATGGGAGCGCGCCCAAACTCTTTGAAACTTGGCGGCCGAGCAGCGAGGTTTATTTGAAGAATGGGAATCGGCCCCTTCCTTGGGGAGACACTCCTTCTATTCCCTCCCAAGCCCAAGCCTACGCAATGCGCGAGGGCATTCCTTCGTCAACCATTTGGCACAATCTGGATTCGTACGTGCAAGTCGATGGGCTGCCGTTGAAAGATGATTTCATGCGGAATGTCCGATATGAGTTGTACATGAACGAGGACGCGCTGAGCTATGTGTTGGAAAAGCAAGTTTACAATGCGAACGGCCAGGCCGCGCTGACCGCCAATCTCAGCTTTCCCGAAACGGCCTACGAATTGAAGACGTCCTGGATATGGATCGAGAGCGGCGACGAAAAGGCCTATGCCGAATTGAGTCCGCACTACTTTATCGCGCATGCGTACTACGAAACAGAAACCGGGTATAACATTGGCCGCGCCGCTCTCACGGGAATGCACATTATCAGCAAGATTCAGCCGAACTGGGTCTGGGTCACTTTCGAAAACGACAAGAATGGCGATTATACGAAAGCCAGTTATGAGTTGCCAATCCCGCCGAGCGCAGTTCAGGCGAACCAAACGCATCAATCCGCGCTCAAAGCACAAGGATCGATCTTCGCCAACTACAGGCTGAATGGAGTGCAATTGGATTTCAATTCGCCGAAACGATTGGCGAACTCGCAAATCGAATCGGCATTTCAATCGGATTCCTCCTGCATCACCTGCCATTCCGTTGCCGCCAGCAAGGCGCAGCCGAGTTTTGAATGGTTCTCGGTCGTCGATGCGGATGGTGGCGGAATTCAGTATTACACGGGAATGCCGCCCGACAAAAAACTGGAAGGATGGACTCGATTGGATTTCGTCTGGTCGTTACGACGCGCCCAATGGTCCCGATGAAGCGTTCTCCAGGGGGAGGCTTCCATGCCCCATCAACCTAGAAAAGGAATAGCATGAGTGTACTCTCTCGACCGCGTCTTTATTTCACCGGTTTCATAGAATGGGATGTCAATACCTGCAACAACAACAAGTATTGGCCGCAATGGATTCCCGAATCCGGAGAATTGAATTGGGATTACCTCGGCAAGCTTGACCCACCGGTCACTCGGGAGAATTTTCGCGAACAATTTCCGATCTGGGCCAGCAAAGTTGATCCAAAAACAAAGGGGAAAGGGCAGCAGGAACCGGCGGAGCAGCCGGGTCTTTGGAATTATTTCGGCGGCAACGGATGCAACTTCGTAAACAACGGCAAGAAGGCAACGCGAATCATCGGGGGAGTCTTGAATGATGGCACGCCAATCACCGCGGATCCGTTGATTAATGCGCCCGTTTCCCTGGTTGGAAATCCGTTTGGCGGTCATTCCGCCGCTTCACCCGGGCGTTTGGTCGATTTGAGCGCCATGTCCACGCTGACATCCCAGATTTACTTTGACGAATTGGCGATCGGTTCACCGGGAGTGAAAATTGAGGGCAAACGGGAGTACCGGATGCATTCCCGCTTTATCAACATCGCGCGCAATTTGACCTACGGTTTGGAGGCCGGCGGCGCTGCCGCGACCTGGCAGACCTGCATTCCAAATGCACAGCTCACCGTTTCCAACACGGGAGACTCGAAATTGCTGGCGTCGTTCGGTGAGGCAATGGGACATGCGGACGGCTTGATGATCCGGTTTTGCACGTATCTGACTCTTTATTTTCAAAACGGGATTTTCAACGATATTGAAATCCGTCCCCGATCCTTCGAGGACCTAAAGGAACCCTACGAAGCGGCGTTCAAAGGAACCGGTCCTTATTTTTCCAACCCCGCCTATAGTTATGTGGCGGGCGTCATTGGCGTGTGGAATCGGAACGAGCTTGCGACAGCGCCGAACGACCGAATCCTGTTCTCCAATACGCCCGTGCCGCCAGCCGTCGGCGGGTGTCCGACCCCGCTTGGCCCGGTTTCCGCGCGAGTGGAATACGATAGCGGATCGGTTGGCAGAATCGTTTTGGATCTTGGAACGACATTTCCGGAATCGAACGAATCCGGAGAGAAGGCCGATCTCGGCTCGTTCGAGATTGGCGTCTCGGCCGGCTCAAGTTTTACAAGATTGGCGTCACTGGATTTCAGCCAGTACAACACCGCAGCTTACGAAAAGACTTCGGGCATCGTTGAACTTAGCCCGAAGGCTCCCGTATCGAAAAGCGTGATCGAATCGGGCTCACTCGAAATACGAAGCGGCTCGATTGTCGCTTCGAAAGAATGGGTCACGGCGAGCCAGACGGACCAACGCGCGGTTTATCTCGATGAAGGAGAGCGAGCGACCGTATCCGTTGGTGTTCGCGTTCGGGGGGAACCCCCGATTGACGGAAAAGTGCTTGTGGTTCGCTATCTGCAAACGGCGGCGACGGCCGCCGACGAGAAGAAAGTCAACGTGATCGAATCCGGTGCGCCGGAACGGTATGTCATGTTTCCGGAGAACTCCACTATTCGTCTTCCGGTCTGCACCCTGAATTCCCAAGGTGAGCCGGTTCCGATTTCCCCTGCCGCATTCGCGGACGTGGTGGCCGCCGACTGCAATGCGAACGGCAATTGCTCTGTTACTGTCGAAGCCGCAAATCCGGGTTTTCCGTATCTCGTTTTTCTTCCAGGTGAACAGCTGTATGTTCCGCCAGTGATCAGTTGTTTTCCGGGTCTGTTGAACGGCAATTTCGCGGCGGTGCGGGTCATGCCCTTTGACGAAGGGATTCAGCAGATGTTCGTCGAGGAGTGGAACAAATCGTACGATCCGGAGGCGGCCTGGAATTTCGTGTACGGGCGGATTCTCTATCTATACGACATGTTGTATCCGGTCATGTCACGGTACATGCCATTGGGTGATCGGGCGAGCGTCGAAGCGGCCGTGGACCAATTCATCCCACTGATTTCCCAAGACTACGTGACTACTGAAAGCACGCTCATGATGCCGATCACGCGCGATCTCTCGAGCGCCAAGCGGTGGGTGCTGGAGGCGTGGTGCAAGCTGGTGAAGGGAAATTACCCGCCGGTTCCAATCAGCGGTCCCGCTCCGAGAGAGAGCTCAATCTCTTGAGTCACCGAGGCGCCGCGCTAACGATCCGGAGCTGCCGCTGGATCCACGCAGAGTCAAAGACGCGCTCGTAGATCCGATTTCGCACACGCAGAATTCCGTTGTCTTCCTGAATCAATCCCGCAAGCTCCAAGTGTTTGGCACTCGGATCATCGGAGTCCGCGACGATCGGATCGCCGGAACGAATCCGATCGTAGAATTGAAGCAATCCCTCCACGTTGCCCACTCCTTTGAGGATCATTTCGCGAACGAACACCAGATTGTCGTCTTCCTCGCGGGCGCGCGGAGAAAGAAACATACGATCGCACAGGTCATCAACTTCCGACGCCAATTGGATATTCTGTTCCGCAGCCAGCGCTTTGCACAAGCGCTGCGTCAGATACGGATGGCCGGCACTCCAATAGTAGACCCGTTCCATAAGTTCTCCGGCAATCTTGAGGTTCGTATTCAACCCTTTGGCGAGGGGCGCGATTTCATCGGCGGTGAAGTCGTTCAGGCTAATCCGATAGCCAATATTGAAAGGTGTCGTGTGAGGATCCTTAATCAAATCGTGCGGAGTCGCCACGCCCAGCAAGCAGAACGCGAGCCTGTGAAACCGCTCGTCTTCCGTTCTTCGATTGTAGCATTCCCGAATGGCGGCGAAGAATTCATCGCTCGAGAAAGGCAAGCTTCGGACAATGTCAAGTTCATCGACAAAGATCACGACGGGGCCCGGTTTGTGGGTGAGAATGACCTCCCGGATGGCGTCGAAGAAGCGTTGCACGGGGCTGAGGCGCGAATACTGGGTCCAGAAGTCCTCCAATTCGTCCTCCAATTTCAATTGCCAGCCCAATCGGGTGAGCAATCCATCATACCATTGTTCGGATGTCACATTGATCCCGATGGCGGTCAGGTCCAAGGTGATCACGTGAATTGCCTTTTGCTTGAGCTGATTGGCCGTCCGAACCATGAGCGAGGATTTTCCCATCTGCCGCGCCGTCAAGACGTAGCAGAGTTCTCCGTGGGTTAACCCCTCGAGCAACTGTGCGTCAGCTTGCCGTTCCACGTACGAAGGAGCGTCGTGCCGAAGCGTTCCTCCCGCGTGAAAGCGTTCCGTTTGCTTTTCAAACACCAGCGAAAGCGTCTGTTCAGCCCGGCGCCGCAAGGCGATTTCTTCTTCCAATTCCTGGTTCTTCTGCCGCAGTTCGCGGGTGCGTTCGTCAACGCGCAATTCCAGAGTGCGATTGGTTTCTTCCAAAGCGGCGTACGAATCTCTCAGGTTTTCTCCCATCGTTTTGAACGCGTCGGAAAGGACGCCCACTTCGTCTTTCGAATGGACTTGGATTTGATCGGCCACTGAAAAGTCCCCTTTTGCCAGCCGGAGCGCGGATTCGGTGAGACTCGTAATCGGCTTTGCGAGCCTCGTCGAAATCCAAAGAGTGGCCACGCATCCGAAAAGAATGATGAGCGCAGTCGTAACGATGGCGCGGAGAACCATATTGCGAATCTGGACGGAAATCGCTTCACGGGCGTTCTGAATTTCGAGGTTCAACGAGCTCAACGAGAATCCGAGCCGCAGGACTCCCCATGTGTCGATGCCAACGTAGATGGGTGTGATGAACTCCATGAGCGGGTCGCCTCCGGAGCGGTATTCTTTGATAGTGGGTTCACCCTGCTCGACCGCAAATAGATCTTCCGGTTCGCTGAGTACCTCTAATTCCAGTTCCGGATGCTCGGTATGGATGTTGGCAATCCGATTCCGGTCCATTAGGATGATGTAACGGAGTACCTGGTTTTCCTTGACGGCATGGGCGCTCAGTTCGGCCAAATTTGAAATACTTATCGAAGCAATATCATTCTCGGCTTGCCGCGCAATTTCATCGGAGAGAGTTTTTCCACGCTCCTGCAAGATGTTTTTCATAAGGGATTCGCGCCGTCCCAGTTCGTTATGCAGGACCTCGGTTTGTGTGGAGATTTGGAACCAAGTCAGCACCGCCATGAGAGAGGTGACCAGTCCGATCATGGCCAGGAGCAGTTTTTTGCGAATCCCGTGCGTGATGCGGGAATGGATGGCGGGCTCGTTGGGGAGCATGGTTCTAACGGAGAATCCGGTTCACCGAGTCCAGAGCGTCTTCGTTGAATTCGAGACCGTACGCTTCAACTTTTTTCAAGTTGAGCACGATCTGCGATCCGGCTGGGAATTGCGCCTTCGAATCGAATGAGCCGTTGCTCAACAGGCTTTCAACGATTCCCGCGGCTTGGCGTCCGATTGTTGGATCGTCGGGTGAGATGATCAGAGCCGCCCCCAGCTCGGCGAAGGCCGTGGAATAGGCAAAAATAGGCTTTCGATCCTGATCCGCGAGCCGGAAGATTTGTTCCACGTTGGTTCGGTTTGCCAACACCACGGGATCGGATGTGATCCAGAGCGCGTCCACCACAGGCAGCAACCGCCGAAGCTCCGACTCTAGATTCTCGGGGCTGGACACGGCTCGGGCAGTCACGCTGAGATCGAATTCTTTGGACTCGCGAATGGCGGCGTCCACCCATTGCTGGTTGAAGGCCCGGCTGTATAAAACTCCGAGGGTTCGAATTTTCGGAAAACAATAACGGAACAAAGTCAACTGCACGGCCACCGGCAGCTCGTTTGCAATGATGAACGTGTTGTTGCGCTTTGGAAACCGTTCCCAATTGATCGCCGAGGAAAGCACAAGCGGGCGATTATTGGCCAAACGGGAGCCAACTAGGAACGCTTTCGAGCCGATGCAATAAAACGTTTCCGGATTCTGAGAGCGAATCACCTCCTCGAGCCTCCCTTCGGTCTGCCAGTTCTTGCCCAAGTCAATCTCAAAGGTTGGACGGTTCAGAGCGCTCTTGAAAGTGGACTGCGCGACCAAATACTTCTCGACGTGCATGTCCGAGTTGAGAATCAACACCGGACGCGCTTCGGGCGTTTGACATAGCAGGGCGGGGGCGAACGCAACGAGCCCGGCCACGGCGGCGATCGCGCGTGCAAGCCGGCTCGTGCCCGCCTTGCGGAAACCGGGATATTGCGGCGTTCCAGTGTTCCGAACCTTCGCGCATGGCGATTCAAGCGCGGCGTTCAGGAATTTGGTGCCGTAGCGATTTCGAGTGATTCGAGGTTTCATGAGCATCATGGATTTCTGGCTGTCAGCCGCGTCTTCTGCGATTTTTGCAATTCTTGCCAGCCTTCGAGGCCCAGAAGTTTAAGCGGACGCGCTCCATCGGGTTGGGCGCCCATTTTTGTGAGCACCGCAATCAGGGCCGTATGAGTGTCGTTTGGGTTTGCGGACATTGCGATTACCGGAAGCAGGAACTCCTGGCCTGAAGCCAGGTGATGCAGCGAGCGGTATTGCTTCGGATTCAGTCGGGCCAGCTTTTCAATTCCGTTTTCGGAAGTCAGTGCGGCATCTGCGATTCCGAATCCGACCGCCATGAGCGCGTCGATATCTTTGGGTACCGTCAGGATTCTTATGGTGGAGGCAACGTCGGATTTGCTCGAATCAAAAATCGCTTCCAACAAAGCCGCCGCGAACTCCGGCGTGCCCGAAGCCGCAATTTTTTTGTCTCTGAGACTTTCAACGTCCTTAATGTTCTGATGCGAGTAAAGCAGGTGCTTGTGGGTGGTTCTTGCCTGAAGAACGCCGATCAGAACTGGGTTGAGGCGATCCCGGATCGAAATCTGCCGGTAATGCCAACTGGACATTAGAAACAACCCGTCCGGATCGTCCGCGAGAAATCTCTCAAATGTTTTCCGGTCGCTGAAAGGCTGGAATCGATAGTCGCCGAACTTCGTGAGATACGCGTCGAATTCGCTCTTTAGGAGGCTGTAATTGTTAATGTTGTTCTCGGGATTATAGAAATAAACTGTAATAGGATCACACTTTCCGGATCGCGGGAAAATGCTTGTTAAAAGAACGCAACCAATGAGAAGGCCGATGTGGAGCCGGCTCAGATGATTGGGACGCGTGAGGCCTCTTCCGTCATTCGTGCCGATTGGTTCGACTCCGGCCTTTTCTCGATTCCCGATCATGTTGGTCCGGTCTTGCCGACCGGCTGTGTCGAGAATCGATGAATCAATTGATTGGCGGTCAAGCACCGAAGTCGTTGTTGTGAACCCTTGTGGGATTCCATTTGCGTTTGGGACGTTTAAAGACAGGCCTGCGGATTTCTGTGAATGGTAGTGCATTCAAACGCGAACCACAAGACCGTAACGAAACCCCAAATCCTCGCCTAAGCGGCGGGGTGAAAAAAATTCCGAAGGAGGGTGCCTGGAGGGGGCATTTAGA
>JAQBVM010000131.1 GCA_027623095.1 Verrucomicrobiota bacterium | reverse complement strand
TTCAAAGGATTCCTATTTCGATCAGATTCGCACCAGTTTGGTGACGGTGTTCGCGGGTTTTGTTGTCGCCTCATTGATCGCGATTCCGCTGGGGGTTCTCTGCGGCCTCAGCCGGACTATTAATACGGCTTTGAATCCACTGATTCAAATCTTCAAACCTGTGTCACCTCTGGCCTGGCTGCCCATTGTTTGGATCGTGGTCGGCGCGGTCTATACGGCGCAAGATCCGATTGTCGCGATTTCCTTTGTCAACTCGGCGATCACCGTCGCGCTTTGCTCGTTATGGCCGACGCTCGTCAACACAGCACAAGGCGTTTCGTCGATTGACCCGGATCATCTCAATGTGGCTCGAGTGTTGAGGCTCAGTTGGACGCAGCAAGTCTTGAAGATCGTCTTGCCGTCTGCGCTGCCTTTCATTTTCACCGGACTACGGTTGTCGTTGGGCGTCGGCTGGATGGTTCTCATCGCGGCTGAAATGCTGGCGCAGAATCCGGGGCTCGGAAAGTTCGTATGGGATATGTTTCAGAACGGGAGCAGCCAGACATTGTCCATGATCATGGTCGCCGTGTTTACCATCGGGATCATCGGATTTCTCCTCGATACCGTCATGATGGCGTTGCAGCAATGGGTAAGCGTTGACCGGGACGCGGCCTGATTCTTCAAGGACAACTAAACGATTATGGCGTTTCTCGAACTAAGCGGGGTTTCGAAAGGCTACGGTTCGCAAGGATCCGGTCGAGTTGAAGTCTTGCACGACATCAACCTCGAAATCCGCGAGGGCGAGTTTGTAGCGATCGTCGGTTACTCCGGTTCTGGCAAAACAACCTTGATCTCCATGATGGCCGGGTTGATTCAACCGGATCGTGGCCGGGTCCGAATGGATGGCAGCGTACCAAAACGTGCGCTTGGGGGTGGATCAAGTTTTTTACACCGCGTCCGAGGAGGAACGCCGGCAGATCGCGGAGTATTATCTGAGCGTCGTGGGCTTGGCCGATTGCATGCAGACGCGGCCAGGTGCTTTGTCGCAGGGAATGCGGCAGCGGGTTGGGATTGCGCGCGCTTTTGCTCTAGCCCCGAGAATGCTTCTGCTGGATGAGCCGTTTGGAATGCTCGATTCTCTCACGCGTTTTGATTTGCAGGAGGTGTTAATCGATCTTTGGTCTCGAAAAGAAAAGACCGCGCTCATGGTGACACATGACGTGGATGAAGCCCTTTTTCTCGCGGATCGAATCGTTATGATGACCAACGGTCCCGAGGCTGAGGTTGGAGATATTCTTCAAGTGCCGTTTGCCCGCCCGCGCCTGCGAAAGGACGTGATGGAGGACCCCCGTTACTACCGGCTTCGCGAACACTTGATCGGCTTTCTGGAATCCCACGCGCGGCGGGCTTCGGTGGAGAGTCCTGACACTGGCTCGCCTGGCGGGCCATCGCCACAACATGCGCGGATCTCGAAGGTATCGCCTTCGAACCGCACACCACAGGCGGCTACGCTCCCTGAACCTGCGTGTGTCTGAGTCGAATGCAAGACCCCAGAGTGATGTTAAACCACCTCGGAGAATACTCTTTTAGATGATACCTAGAACCTCCACAAGTGTCGCAACCGGCGACACGGATCGACTAGGTCCGTGGATCAAGCGTCTCCTTGCGGAAGAGCAAACGGTGGCGCCGGTCGCGCAGTTCGCTTACGAGTCGTGGCAAGGTCTGAACGCGCAGGAACGTTACTATCGGAATCTCATTCCACTGACAGCGCCCGAACCGGGGCAACAATTCGCGTTCGAAGTGGACCTCGATCAGTGTTCGGGGTGCAAAGCCTGTGTGACCGCTTGCCATCGATTGAACGGTCTCGCGGACGGAGAGGTGTGGCGATCCGTGGGACAACTCATGAGCGCCGAACCGTCACGCGGATTCATTCAGACCGTGACCACCGCGTGTCATCATTGCGTGGATCCCGGTTGCCTCACAGGCTGTCCGGTTCTTGCTTATGAAAAGGATTCGGTCACCGGCATTGTGCGGCATCTCGATGACCAATGCATCGGTTGCCAATACTGTGTGCTCAAGTGCCCTTACGAAGTGCCGCAGTATAACAAGGATCTCGGGATCGTCCGCAAGTGTGACATGTGCCACGACCGCCTTTCCGAGGGAGAAGCCCCCGCCTGCGTGCAGGGTTGTCCCAATGCAGCTATCCAAATTCGGATCGTGGATCAGGCGACAATCGCCAACGGAATCGGACCCGAGACTCGACTCGTACCCGGCGCCGCGCTCTCTTCCGTGACACGTCCAAGCACAGTCTATTTGTCCACGCGCGAAGACAATCTTGCGCTTGTGCCTGCCGACGAAGATTCGGTGGTTCCGGAGAAAACCCATTGGCCGCTTGTTTGGATGTTGCTGCTGACTCAGGGGTCGGTTGGGGTGTGGGGATTCCTTGCGCTCGCGCACCTCGTGTCCGAGCCGCTACCGTCGGGATTCTGGAAGCCGGCGGCCGTTTTTGCTTCGATGATCGGTTTCACGGGTCTGGCGGCCAGTATTCTCCATCTCGGGAAGCCCACACGCGCCTGGCGCGCGTTTCTCGGGTGGCGCCGGTCATGGTTAAGCCGGGAAATCATTGTGTTTGGTGGTTATGCATCTGCTTGCACCGGCTCGCTTGTCATGCCGGAGCACGTGTCGCCATTATTTGTCTTTGGCGTTGGGATCGCAGCGGTGGGGGCGTCCGTAATGGTGTACGTGGACACAGGCCGTCCGTGGTGGCGATTGGGTACCGTCGCGGCTCGCTTTTTGGGAACCGTGGTTTCCCTCGGTGGCGTCATCTGTCTTACCGTGCTGCTTTGCACTGAATTCGCCTTCGAGGCTGGCGGCCGGCAGCTTGCGGGCACGATGGCGTTCGGCGTCGCTCTCGCGGCGTGCGTGAAAATCGTTTGCGAACGGTTAGTGCTTCGTCAGCCGGTGCACGCATCGGCGAGGACCCTCATTCGATATCAGTTAGCCGGTGCCGCGCGATGCCGAGTGTGGGGCGGCTTATTGGGAATGGTTGCTCTGTTCGTTTGGAGCGGAGCTGTGCGATCGGGCTATCCGATGGGCAATGTCCTGTTATTCTCTGCGCTCGGGGCCGTCTTCGCGAGTGAGATAGCGGAGAGAGTTTTGTTTTTTCGATTAGCGCTGGCTTTATCAATGCCGGGAGGAATCCGGACATGAAGGACGCGATCTTGCAACCATCCGGGCAGTTGCAAAACATGAAAGGCCTCTTACGCCGATGGAATGGCCCGTACACTCAATTGCTGCGGCAGACACCGGGGCACCTTGGATTGGGCCAGGTTCCGGAACGATTGCGACCCGATGGGACCACAGGCGCTGTCTGCGGGTTTTGTTCAACCGGCTGCGGTTTGAGAATTCACCATCGGAACGGCGTTGCCGTGAACGTGAGTCCGGACACACTTTACCCCGTCAACAAGGGCATGGCTTGCCCGAAAGGCTGGGAGGCGCTCACGCCGCTTTACTCCGAGGATCGTGCCCTGGCGCCTCGCCTTCGCGATTCAGACGGACGTCTGCAAACCGTCTCCTGGAATGAAGCTCTTGAAACGATGGTCTCTCGTTTTCGCTCAATTCAAGCCACCTTCGGGCCGGAGTTCATCGCATTTCTGAGCACGGGGCAGATGATGACCGAAGAAATGGCTCTTCTCGGGGCGCTGGCAAAATTTGGGATGGGAATTCGGCACTGTGACAGCAATACACGCCAGTGCATGGCAACGGCCGCGACGGCCTGCAAGGAATCATTCGGGTTTGACGCGCCGCCTTACACCTATTCGGATCTTGAAGAATCTGATGTTCTCGTATTTGTGGGCGCAAACCCGTGCATCGCGCATCCGATTCTTTGGCAGCGTGTTCTCGGCAACCCCAATCGGCCTGAAATCCTGGTTGTGGACCCCCGGAAGACCGAAACCGCGAGTGCCGCGACTCGTCATTACGCGATCCAGCCCAAGAGCGATCTTGTTCTTTTCTACGGCCTTGCGAATCTCCTGATCCAAGAAGGCTGGGTGGACCAGGAATTTATTCGCGAGCATACGTCCTTTTTCGAAGCCTTTGTCGATCACGTTTCCGAATTCTCTCTGGCAAGAATCACGGATGCGACGGGTTTGTGTGAGGATGAGGTGAGGTCCATGGCGAGTCTGCTGCGGCCCGGGAAGCGGGTGTCGTATTGGTGGACGATGGGGGTCAACCAGAGTCATGAAGGGACGCGGGTGGCGCAGGCCATTATCAACCTGGCCTTGATGACAGGTCAAATCGGCAAACCCGGAACGGGCGCCAATTCGATCACCGGGCAATGCAACGCGATGGGTTCGCGTTTGTTTAGTAACATCACAAATTTGCTGGGCGGGCATGAGTTCGAGTCGCCGGAACACCGCCGGAAAGTGGCGGATGAGCTGGGCTTACGACCAGATCCTTGACGGAATCGATCGAGGGGAAATTCGAGGGCTCTGGATTGTTGCCACGAACACGGCGCATTCCTGGATTCATCAAGGGCGCTGCCGGGATCGGCTGAGCCGCCTGGATTTTCTTGTCGTCCAGGATCTCTACGACACAACGGAAACTGCTCGAATGGCCGGCCTCATCCTTCCTGCGGCCGGTTGGGGCGAGAAAGACGGCACTTTCATTAATAGCGAGCGTCGAGTCGGGGTGTGTCGAAAGGTCAAGAGTCCGCCGGGCCAAGCCATGTCCGATTTTAACATCTTCCGCTCCGTGGCCAGAGCCTGGGGTTGTTCCGATCTTTTCAAAGAATGGGAATCTCCAGAAGCGGCGTTCCAAATCTTGAAACGCCTTTCTCGGGGGCAGCCGTGTGACATTACCGGAATCCGCGGCTATGAAATGATCGAAAATGCCGGTGGGATCCAATGGCCCTATCCGGAGAACTCAATTGCGACGGCCACTGAACGGCGACTCTTCGAAGAGGGACGCTTTTTCTATGAGGACGGACGGGCGCGCTTTATTTTTTCCGAACCCCGCGAACCGGACGAGTCCCCTGACAGTGAATACCCATTCTGGCTTCTCACTGGAAGGGGAACCTCGGCGCAATGGCATACGCAAACTCGAACATCCAAGTCCGCGGTCCTGCGGCAGCTTTACCCCAGGCAAATCTATATTGAGATACATCCTACCGACGCTGCTGCGCTCTCGGTGGCGCGATATGAGCGCGTTCAGGTGACCTCGCGCCGCGGCGAACTCGAGGCGAGGGCCTTTGTCACGGCGGGGGTGGCGCCCGGACAGGTATTCATCCCGATGCACTACGAGGAGACGAATCGGCTGACTTGCTCCGCATTCGATCCGCATTCTCGGCAGCCCTCTTACAAGGCCTGCGCGGTGAAGTTAAGAAAAGCCGGGGATGACGAACACGAGATAAAGAGAAGCAGCCGCGCGGCAATGGCCCGTGATTGAAACCATGTCGATTCCTCAAATTCCCGAAACGGCGCCGTTCACCCTGGCGCAGCGCGCCTGGCTAAATGGATATCTGCTGGGACTAGTCGGGACTTCGCCCAGTGCGCCTTCGCCACTTGCGCTCCCAGAGATTCAAAACGGTTCCTCGCCGGTGAAAAAGAGTCCGCTGCTCGTCCTCTACGGGAGCCAGACCGGCAACGCCGAACAGCTCGCTAGAAGGATTGCCGCGGAATCGGCACGGCACGGGTACCAAAGCGAATGCCTGGAACTGGACGCGCTCCCGAACCGCTGGAACAGCGGCGTCGAAGATTATGTCGTGATTACCAGCACCTGGGGCGACGGAGATCCTCCTGATAACGCGGCGGGCTTTTGGTCGTGGATACAAAGCGAAACAGCGCCCTCGCTGAGCGGACGCCGCTATTCGGTCTTGGCACTCGGTGATTCCACTTATTCCGAGTTCTGTGGTTTCGGAAAAAAGTGCGATGCTCGTCTCTCCGCGCTTGGTGCGTCGCGAATCCTCGATCGAACGGAGTGTGATGCGGATTACGATGCAGTGGCTGCCAAGTGGATCGAGAGCCTTTGGCAGGCATTCCAAGCGAATGGACATGGTGGAGTTCGCCATTCGGAGAATCCGGATTCCCGCCCAAGCGCTCAGGCGTCTTCGAATGGCAGCACTGCTCCATTGGTGTTTGATCGCAAGAATCCGTTTCCAGCCCGGTTCCTGGCGAATCGAAGACTGAACCGGGAGGGATCGTCCAAGGACACACGTCACTTTGAGATTTCTTTGGCAGGGTCCAATCTGAATTACGTGGTTGGTGATGCTCTGGCGGTGCAACCTTGCAATTTTCCGAGGATGGTTGAGGAGTTAATCCATGCGCTCGGCCTCGTCCCGGAAATTGTCGTTCCTACTCCCACGAAAGGAGAAACTTCCCTTAGGGATGCCCTCTTGACTCACTATGAAGTTACAAAGCCGCCCTTGAAACTGCTAGAAGAGCTGGCGGCGCGAAAACCCGATGTGCCTTGGCAACCCTGGCTGGTTCCGGACCAAAAGAGCGAGCTCGAGCGCTACCTCTACGGTAGAGAGACGATCGATCTTCTGATGGAGGCGCCGAACTCGGGGTTGAGCGCGGTTCAATTCGTGAGTCTTCTCCGAAAGCTGCCCGCCCGCTCTTATTCGATCGCCTCAAGCCTGAAGGCCCATCCCGACGAAGTTCATTTGACGGTGGCGGTCGTGCGGTATGAAAGCCACGGGCGTCTTCGGCACGGGGTATGTTCGACATTTCTGGCCGACCGAACTCCGGACAATGCGCCCGTGCCAGTCTATGTTCAAACCTCCAATGGTTTCCGGATTCCCGAGGAATCCGGCAGGTCGATGATCATGATCGGGCCCGGAACCGGAATAGCGCCATTTCGCGCTTTCCTGGAAGAACGCCGCGCAATCGGTGCCGTTGGCAGGCATTGGGTCTTCTTTGGCGATCGCCAGGCGGATTGCGATTTCCTTTACCAAGAAGAATTCGAGGCCATGAAAAAGGACGGGATCTTGCACGAGCTTGACACGGCATTCTCCCGAGACCAGGCGCAGCGCATTTACGTTCAAAATCGTATGCTCGAACGGTCAGCCATGTTCTGGAAATGGCTGGAGGAGGGCGCTCATGTCTATGTGTGCGGCGACGCAAAACGCATGGCCAAAGACGTGGACGCCGCACTTCATCGAATTGTTGAGCAAGAGGGGGGACGATCCGCGGAAGCCGCCGAAGCCTACGTGCGTGAGCTCAAGAAAGATCGCCGCTACCAAAGGGACGTGTATTGAAACTCCTTTCCCGGCAATCCCACTGATATGAACCTGACATTGCCCATTCGTGATATTCAAGGCGAACCGTTGACCCACGAGCAGGAACTCTACTTGGATGGCCTGTTTGCCGGGCTCCGCCAACGGGGATACCGGTTTACCGATTTGACCGATGACCCGATTGCGCGATCGCCAGCGGAGACGACGCCCCCGATCCTCGAAGAGCGAATCAAGAATGAGCTCCATCCCCTCGACGCATTCGCGCAGATTTCGGAAAACGCCCGAACCAACCAACCGCCCGACAAGGAAGCCGCCTTCCGGTTCAAATGGCACGGTCTGTTCTTTCTCGCCCCGGCCAAGGAGGGCTTTATGGCCCGCCTCCGAATCCCCGGTGGCCAAGTGAAGTCTTTTCAATTGCGTGAGATCGCGATGACGGCGAAAGACTTGACCAGCGGTTACGTCCAGATAACCACCCGGGCCAATTTTCAGATTCGCCTGATTGAACCAAGACATGCGCCCGAGGTGCTCCGCCGAATCCAGTCGGTCGGTCTGCATACGCGGGGCGCGGGCGCCGATAATATTCGCAACCTGACGACGCACGCGACATCGGGATTCGACCCCAACGAGCTAATTGACACGCTCCCGGCGTGTCATGAACTCGCGCAGATCATCATCAATGATCGCGCTTTCTATAACCTTCCGCGAAAGTTCAACATCGCCTTTGACGGCGGCGGCCTGATTGGATCGCTTGAGGACACAAATGATATCGGGGTGCGGGCGGTTCGAATTCTTGCGAACGATCAGGGTATCGAACCCGGCATCTACTATCGAGTTGCGCTGGGTGGCGCCACTGGGCACCAGGCGTTTGCCCGTGATCTCGGCGTCCTCGTTCCGCCGGTCGATGTCGTTGGAGTGATTGCGGAAATCGTTCGAGTGTATATCGACAACGGCAATCGGGGGCACCGAAAAAAAAGCGCGTCTTAAACACCTTCTCGACGATTGGGATTTGGCCCGGTATTTGGCCGAGGTTGAAATGCGCCTGGGCCGGACGTTGATCCGGGCGCCTCTGGATGAGGCGGAGCAAAGTTCTATTGAAGAGACCCGGCAACTCCCGAAGACGCCCCACTCGCATATCGGTGTTTACCCGCAGAGGCAAAACGGACTGTTCTATATCGGCGTGGCCCTGCCCGCCGGTCAAATTACGCCGAAACAGATGCTGCGATTGGCGGATCTGGCGGATCATTACGGGTCGGGCGAGGTTCGGCTGACGGTATGGCAAAATCTTCTTCTGCCAGGAGGCTTACGTCGAAACCGTCAAAAAGGCCTTGGTTAAAATGGGTCTGGACTGGCGCAGCTCCAACATCCGAGGCGGCATCGTCGCCTGCACCGGGAAGGCCTTCTGCAAATACGCGCAAGCACATACCAAACGCCACGCGCTGGAACTGGGGCAATATCTCGAGAAGCGGATTCAACTCGACCAGCCGGTGAACATCCATTTGACCGGTTGTCCGCATTCGTGCGCCCAACACTACATCGGAGATATCGGCCTGCTCGCCACACCCGTGAAGGTGAACGGCGAATCCGTCGAGGGCTATCATGTCTTTATAGGCGGCGGCTTCGGAGACAATCGCGCGATTGGGCGTCAGATTTACCACGGATTGTCATTCGAGAGCATGATGCCTGCGATTTTAGGCATGTTGCGAGCTTACCTCGACCACCGCGAAGCGGGGGAAACCTTTCAGATCTTTTCAATGCGCCACGATCTCAAGACCATTCAGGAGATTTTCGAGGAAGAAAAGGTTTAGCCATTTGATCGGGATCGCTGCGCCTTGGGACAAGGCGCGGTCTGATTGCACTGAAGGAGACTTTCTCGTTGGAGCAAAAGCGATAGGCCCTTTGGCGTTGGACCAATCGCCGCAAGCCTGAGGAGTGGAGGCCAAGGGCTGCTGCACAAAATCGTGTCACGAACTCTTCAACACGTCATTCTTGCGGATATCGGCATCACGTTCTTCCAATTGACTACACTCTCGCGAGATATCAGGATTCCAACTAAAGCAACTACATCACGGTTGAGAACCTCGAGGCTACGGTCGAAAAGGCGTAGGCACTCGGGGCTCATTTCTGCATGCCACACAAAGCGTCATCGCCAAAACCACACATCGAGTATCACAAGGACGGAAGCATTTGGGCCAAAGGAAAAGTACTTGGCGATACTCCGACAGGATATTGGGAGTGGTTCCGAAAGGACGGTTCGAGACTTCGTTCTGGATACTTCGAGAATGGAGAGCAGACCGGCGACTGGACCACTTATGATAAAAAGGGAGAGGTCTATAAAGTTACCAAGATGAAACCGAAGGCTCGAAAGCCGAAGTGATCGTTCATGGCAAACGTTCTGTTTCTATGTTCAACAAAATCACTTTGGCGCGTGTTTTCCGAGGATGAGCATGTGGTTCATAAGTACTCGCCCGTCCCGACGCCGATCTCGGTTTCGCCTAGTTCCTCGCCATTTTCCGAACCCGTTCTCGATCCAAAGTGAGCGGCCCGACCCATCGCGTGTTGTATTTCTTGATCCAGGCATCGTCGTTTATCACTGGCCGGTTTTCCATTCCGTAGCGCTGATCATCCATTCCGTGGAAGGGAATCGGCTCAACGGTTGTTCCGTGCGCGACGTGGAAATCCGCGTCTTTGTCCCAACCGTCGTCGTAAAGAAAGAAATCGCGAACATAGCCATCCGGCTTGGGAGGAAGATGCCGTGCCGCAAATAAAAGCGTCATTTCATCTCCACCGTTCAGAATCACCATCGCATCATCGCGCTTTTCCAACAGTTCGGTCACATCACCATATCGCGTGCACCAACCCGAGGGGGTGATTCTCCACGGAGGGTTTTGGCGAACGTTGTCGTAATTCGGAGTCAGGGGCAGATACCACGGCCAATCTTCGTAAACCCCGAATCCCCGCCAATGTAGATCGGCCGAGTCCGGAGCGAGTGAAACGACCCGATTCTGTGTGGAATCCCCCTTTTCGAACAAAACCATATGATCCCAATGAATCTCGAATGCTGTAGTGATCCTCAGACGACGGCTTCCCTTTGGCAACTTGCCAGACAAATCCACCATGATTCTCTTGGTCTTTCCGGCTGGAGCTCCAAATCGGACATCCACTGGGCTCCACTCTCCATGTTCGGTTTCAACTTCCAGCATCGGGAACGGAAACGGGAGATCGGGATTCTGAGAAGCGGCGACGTTAGCCATTCCACCGCCAAAATGAAGCCAGCCAAGGAGCCCGAGGACAAGGGGGCGCTCGACGGAAATCGGTCCAAAATCGAGTGTGATGCTAAACGGTTCGGCTAGGCCGCGCAATTGTGGCACGCGCAATCGGATCGGCGACACCATTTGTTCATCAACTGACTGAAGAGCTGCGGTGACATCTAACCCGTCACTACGAGTGGCCTTCAAGACCGGTCTGGCATTCTGAAGCGTCATCAACTCGCTGGGTGGGAATGGTTTTCCGGGAAGCAGTTTGTCATTGGGAAAAATCTCTGTTCCCTCCGGATGATCTACCACGACAAGTTTCGTCTCATCGTAATACAAGACCTCCCGGAGCTCGTCGGTTATCTGCAAGACATAGTTTTCCCCTTTTGGTTGGACTGTGGTGTCGTTTCCCAGCCAGACGAATTCATCGGTGTCGGCCGTGATATAAACACCCTCGACCATCGGCAAACCGGCCGGGGACGCGCTGAGCAGATCGGTGACGAATCGAAATCGTTTCCCATCCCATGCATAGAGATACGGGCAGGAACCCGTCGGCAGATTGAGTTCAATCTTGTCCTGAACCACACCCTGTTCCACCTGTACATCCAACTCAAACCAAGCCAGGTCGAACCATCGCACGGTCAGGGAATCCAGCTTCGCGTGCTTTCCGACTCCGATCTCGATCGGAAGTTGTCTCACGGTCCGGATTTCACGCAGTCCACCGGCTGACAACTCGACACGCACTCCGAGGCCGCTTGCGTTTGACCGGTTTCCGATTAGCCGCAGTTTGAGCTGAAGGTTCGAATTCCCTCCGTCGTTTCTGAGCAACTTCAGACCGGTTTGGGCTGTGTCGAGGAGGAAATCTGTGTCGCCGTCGTTGTCAAAGTCGGCAAGCGTCACCGACCTGATCTCGTCTGCAATTCGGTCGAGAGACAACTCTTTGGACATCTCTTGGAAACCCGCTGTCCCCAGATTACGCCACAGGCGCAAGCCGTTTCCGAATCCAAGAATGTCGAGCCAGCCATCGTTGTCGTAGTCCACCAAAGTCAGATTGCGGACCGGTTCACCTTGAATCGGAATGCTGACGCGCCCGTTCGGTTCGATGCCGTGGAAAAATACTTCCAGCTTTTCGTGATCTCCCACAACAAGATCCGTTTGCAAATCGTTGTTCAAATCCCCTACCGCCAGCGCGGAAGCCTTCGGAAGGCTTGGAACCGCATTCGTCTCAATGAGGAGGCCTCCGCGCTGCTTCAGTAAGAAGAGAGGCGCGTCTTCTTTGCGTGTCAGGAACACGTCCATCAGATCATCGTTGTTCCAGTCATCGACAATCATGCTTCGCGCTGTCGTGACGGATGCGGGCGCCCCGGATGTTGCCGTAATGTCCTTAAAATAGAGATTCCCCAGGTTGCGAAAAACTTGAACCGTATTTGTGGTGGTGACCGCGAGAAGGTCTGTCTTCCCGGTGAAATCCAAATCGACCAGCGCGCCGTCGATCGCCTGGAGACCGTTGAGCCTGCTGAACAAAGATACGTCTGTCATCGCGCCGTTTGTCGCGAACTTCAAAACGTGCGAACCGTGAGTGCCGAGGACAATCGCGTCCTCATTTCGGTCGTTCTGCAAGTCTCCTACCAGGCATTTACCGTAAGTGGCTCCAGGGATTCCGGGCAACGCCTCTCCGAACGGGGTGAAGACACCGTTGCTGTTGATCAGCATCTGGAACCCATTCTCTCGATTTATTACAAGCAGGTCGTTGAAACCGTCCTTTCCGACATCGATTACCCCGACAGGGCCGCGGAACAAATGCGATCGGTCTCCAGTTCCGAGCGCTTCACTCGTCGCGTCTCGGAACGCCACACGGATCGCACGACGATCGGGTTGTTGCAGTTGAAAAGGGACCCTGGCCTGGGTGTAAACACATCGTTCGTAGGCCGCAGTTCCGCTGCTCTGGCCGGTCGCTTGAGCCGCGATTTGCTGGTGCAGGATTAACTCTTGATTCGCCTCCTCGCGGCGGTCTTGCCGAATCAGCACCTGGCTCAAATTGTAGTGCGCCGCTGGATGCTTGGGATCAGAATCTGTCGCCGCTTGGAAACAGGCGGCCGCCTCCTCCCAACGCCTCATTCCCTGTTGCGCCAAACCCAGTTGAAAATGAACAGCGGGAATACTGCCGTCGAAGGCCAGACACTCTTGCAACGCCTTAACCGCGAGCTCGAATTGATTCAGTCGCAGGTATGAGCAGCCTTTGACATACATAGCAGCCGGTGAGTTTGGATCGAGTTTGAGCGTTTGATCGGCCGCAAGGATTGCTTCGGTTGCTTGACCGGCCAGCAGATAGGCGTTGGCAAGATTCAAGTGAGCGTCCGCGTGCGTTGGCATCAATGATACGCCTTTCGCAAATGACTCGATAGCCCTCTCGGCGTTTCCCATGTCTAAATAGGTCTTTCCCAGGTTCATGGCTTCGATGAAGGGATCCCGGCCCGGAGGTTGGGTTTTGAACCAGAAGCCGGCACAGAGGATGCCAGCGACCAGAAATACCGGAATTGCCAGTAAAGTGATTTCCCGCGTTTCTTGGGGTGGCGAACTAGGTTTCATGAAGCGAAGAGGATAGCGGACGCAGGGGAAAGATTCCAATAAAACCGGCGCGGCCTATTTTTGTGTTTCGAACAACGTCGGAGCCAAGCGCCGCGCAATTCCGTTGCAACGTTCGTATATTTCCGAGCCCGATTCGCAGGTCAGCGCCCAGTCGGCAAGGTCTTTCGCCTCGGACAACTTCATCCGCCGAATCAGAAACTTAATTTCCGGGACCAGCGAGGGACTCGTGCTGAGTTCATCCGCACCCAGGCCCAAGAGCAGGGGAACCATGCTTACATCTCCCGCCATTTCACCGCAAACACCGACCCAGATTCCATTACGGTGGGCGGCGTCAATCGTCATCTTGAGCAAGTTGACGATTGCCGGGTGAGTTGGTTCGTAAAGGTGCGCGATTTTATCGTTCAAACGGTCCACCGCCAGCGAATACTGAATGAGGTCGTTCGTGCCAATGCTAAAGAACTTCACATGTTTCGCCAGTGTATTGGCGATCATTACGGCTGAGGGAATCTCGATCATCACCCCGATTTCGATCGAGTTGTTAAACGGAATTCCCTCAGAGCTTAATTCCGACTTGCACTGCTCGACCAATTCATTCGCCTGAAGAAGCTCGTTCAAACCGGAAACCATCGGATACATCAGCTTGACGTTGCCATCGGCACTCGCCCGGAGAACAGCCCGAAGCTGGTGGCGAAAGATATCCCGCCGCTCCAAGCAGAAACGAATGGCGCGCCACCCTAGGAATGGGTTCATTTCCTGCGGAATCTGCAGGTGTGAAACAAACTTGTCCCCGCCAATGTCGAGAGTGCGGATTAAGACCGGCTGCGGGTTTAACGTTGCCGCTACTTGCCGGTAGGCCTGATATTGTTCCTCCTCAGAAGGCAGTGTCTGTTTGCTGAGAAAAAGATACTCCGTTCGAAAAAGCCCAACACCTTCGGCTCCAAATTCTTGAACTGCAACCGCATCCGCTGCTTGTTCCACGTTCGCAGAGAGGATAATCCGGCTCCCTTCAAGTGTGATTGCCGGTTTGTCGCGCAGTTCGCGAAGACCTTCTTCAACCGACTGCTGTTTGCGGACCAATTGGCCATACTCGAAAAGGGTCTGATCGGTCGGGTTAATAATTAAATAACCGTTGAATCCGTCTAGAAGGGCTTCCTCTCCCGATTGCACCTGATGAACCGCATCTTTTAATCCCACTATCGCAGGGATCTTGAGCGATCGTGCCATGATCGCGGTGTGCGATGTCCGGCTCCCCATTTCAGTGCCAAATCCGAGAACCATCGTTTTGTCGAGAAGTGCCGTCCCGGATGGCGACAAATCCTCGCTTATAACGATGGATGGTACACGAAGATGCCGCAGTTCGGATTCATTGGAGCGACCCAGCAGATTGTTCAGTATTCGAGCCGCGACGTCGCGCATATCGGCGGCGCGCTCGCGCAGATAGTTGTCCTCAATCGCCGCCAGCGTTGCTACATATTTGTCCGCAACATGTTGAAACGCATGCGCGATATTGAAATGTTCATTGTGAACCAACCGGGAAACCTCGTCGATGAGAGTCGGATCCTCCAACACCAGCAGGTGAGCGTCAAAGATCCCGGCGTGTTCGGCTCCCATCGCTTCGCGGACTTGCCTTTGCACTTCCGAGATCTCGTGGCGCGTCGCAATGAGCGCATTCTCCAGCCGTACCAACTCTCCGGAAATCTCCCCTTCCGTGATCCCCTGATTTGAAATAGCGTCACGAGCCTTTCCGTGCACAAATACCCTTCCGCGGCATACTCCTCCAGAAACAGGAATGCCGCGGATTATCCGTTCACCTTTGTGCTCAGGCACTGACATTCGAAGATGATTAACCGGCAATTTCCTTTTGGAAACGTAATTTTTTTTTGCCCCGCCGGACTGTGCCTAACTTCCATCCGGCGCTTCGAGGGCGATCTGGCGGTATGTCTGAATGGCTTGGTCGAATGTCGCGCGGGCCACATCCCGATCTTCCGCAGCAATACTCTTTCCCCGAACACTCCAAAGCTGCTCGATGCATTCAATGCTCCATCGAGCACTCGATCTCGAAGCCCGAATCGGCTTGCCTCCGATAATAATGTTGATTGGATTCGTGTGCATTTGAGGAAAATGCCGCAGCGCGATCCAACTGCTCTGATGGACCTTTAGTTCAAACTCAAGCAGATGTTTCTGACCGTCCGCCGCCACTTCACGCGCCATCACAGGTTTGCCGTTCATCACGAGTTCGACCGTGCGCATGCCAACATTGCGCGAATCTCCCTGCGTGGAGGCCGGTTCATGTTTGTTGACGGTGTCCCCGACAAGCCGCATTCCTCCCACCGGCAGAATTCCACCGTAAGCTGTCTCGATTGGTGTCTCGGGCGAGAATGCCACAGTCGCGGTTATCTTCACGATTCCCGACTCGGGCAATTCAACGGTCTCACCAACGCTGCGTTCATTGGCTCTGAATTCGAGCGCGTGGGCGTAACCATCTGAAACATAAGAACGTCCATCGGCCAATCCTTTGCACCACGCGGAGAAATCGACACGATCAACGCGCCCCAATTGAACATACACGCGGCCCTGTCCGACGCGCGTGCCGCTCATGCATGGAAAATCGGTCTCTCCGCTCACCTTGAGCGGAAATCCGCAGTTCAGCAGATGGTACCAGCAGTTCCACTCGAGCAGGCGCGCCGTGTCCATTGCGCTGATGAAGTCGCAAAGGCCGAGAGCCGTTGTGACAAAAATCTCTTGCGCCCCAACGCTGTTTAACTCGGGTATTGCCAGGTTCGGCAATTGATCCGCGGCGCGATCGACGCTGTGAATGATTTCCTCGCGGGAAAGCCGCCGATCGCGATTTTCGTCGGCTCGGGTGAAGACCTCAGGCAGAAGTCCCGCATTCGCCTCGGTCTCGGAGACATATTCATCGAGGTCGATGTCCAGGCTTGCGATCAAACGCCCTGCGGCTGCCTCGGGACGAACCTGCAATCCACTTCCGGAATGCGCATAACCGGTGACAGCGCCTTGACTTTTTGCCCAACGAAGAACCGGGGTTGTCCAAGTGGGCCAGTCTTTGCTTCCCACCGCTCCCGGATAAATCTGTTGCTGGAGATTAAGCAGGCAAACGTGCCCGAGCGCTTGTGAACCGAATCCGCTGACCTCGATGTCGTACTTCACGACAGTTAAAGGAAGGCTCACGGGATCGATTTTCGAATCGAAGAAGTTTTTCTGAAAATCAAAGCAGGGTCCCCAAGTCAGAATGCATCCCACATTCAATCCCTCACCGGCGACCTGCCGAAACATGTCCTTTGCCATAACACCCTGTGTTGGAGATTGATAGTGAGCGCAGCCCGCGGCGTGAATGTGATGATCGCCCGCGTAATAGCCCTGCTCCATCGGGTTGATCCATCGTTCTAAACGGACCTTGATCGTATGATCGGCTGAATTCGGAATCGTAATGGCACGTTGCAGCCACCGGTATTCGGGACCGCGCCCGTAATACATCGTTAGTTCGCCGGGCGGCAAGAATACGCTCTCTCCATCATGACGATAGATCTGTTTCTGAAAGAAGAGATCCGGCGCGAGCCGCCTTGCTTGCGGTGGATACACATGGCCCGCGCGATCCAGAAACATAAATCGGCCTGTCGCCGGCTTGCCGTCGTAGTCTTCGACATTCAGCGACACGGCAACAGCGCGGTGTATGTCAAATAACACGGGCAATTCTCCCCGGAAACCGAGATCCTGAGTTCCTTCACCGATGTCAAAGGCGATGGTTGCTTCCCGTTTGCCGGTCTCACTGCTGTAGATGAGGCCGATTGCGTATTCGATTTCGAGACCACTCAGATTCCGAGTCATCGGGGGTTGATGAAACATTTCGATCTCCAGAAATCTGTCAGTTCGTCCGAATTCGTTTTCATTCTCCCGAAGCTGCTGTTGCTGCTGACGATCCATGCTCAGCTTCGCAACTCCGGCGTAGGGAGGACCGGATTGCGGACTGCTGATTTCCAGTTGCTGTGTGCTCGTGCTCTGATTAAGCACCTTGATCAGCAATGGTTTGAATGCCCCCTGTTGAAGCACGGCTTTGCCCGGCCCGCGAGAAACTTTCACGCGAACCTCCGGGTTTATCTCCACTACGAATAGTGCATGGGGATCTAACAATTCCTGAATAAGTTCCGAATTCCTTTCGCTCGCGGCGCTGTTTAAGGAAGCGATCTCAGCCGATGACAGTGGCGCTCCGAGAAACTCAAGCGCTTGAATGACGCGCAACACATTCGCAGCCAAAGGTTGTCCTTCTACTTCGGCGGCGTTCGCAGGTTTTGCTCCGCCCGCGAACAAGGTGCCGACTATTAGAACTATTAGAATACAAATGAAGCGGGCGCTGGAGTGCCAGGCTGCGGACTGCTCCTTACACGCATTTCGCGTCATCCAACGACAATCCCAAAGGGATTGCGCCTCAAAGCCCAGAGTTTTCATTCTGATTTGTCTAATTCTCTGTGCTGAAGTCTGAGGATTATTCTTTGCGCGCACCAACGGTGGGCCAGTTCGTCAGTTGTGTTAGTCTCTTCCGTCCCGACGTTGTATTTCACTCGCTCAAAAAGAATTAAATGCTTTAGAAAAGAAAGTACCTTTGAGCCAAGGGCAGACTGTGCGCAGGTTCACAAACCAACAATTCGCCGTCAGCGCGCACTTCGTAGGTTTCGGGATCCACGGTGATTCTCGGCGTGGCATCATTCCATTGCATATCCTTCTTTCCGAGTTTGCGGCAGCCGTGCGCGGCCTCAATCGTTTTGGAGAGGCGGTATCCGTCGGCGATGCCGCGGTCTTTGCAAGCGCTGCTGACAAAAGCGAGCGATAGCGCTCCGGGCGCCTTGCCGAAGCCCCCGAACATTGGCCGCATGAACAGCGGCTGCGGAGTGGGAATGGACGCGTTTGGGTCGCCCATTTGCGCCCATGCGATCACGCCCCCTTTGATGACAATCTCGGGTTTGGCTCCAAAAAACGCGGGTTTCCAAAGTACCAGATCCGCTAGTTTGCCAACTTCGACGGAACCAATGCAATGAGCCACACCATGCGACAGAGCGGGGTTGATGGTGTATTTGGCAATGTATCGTTTGATGCGCAAATTGTCGTTTTCTCCTCGTTCCCCGGGCAGCGTTCCGCGCTGCCGCTTCATTTTGTCGGCTGTTTGCCAAGTGCGGGTGATGACTTCGCCGATTCGGCCCATCGCCTGGCTGTCACTGCTCATCATGCTAATGGCGCCGAGATCGTGCAGGATGTCTTCGGCGGCGATGGTTTCGCCCCTGATTCGGCTCTCGGCGAAAGCGACATCTTCGGGAAGGTTCGCGTCAAGGTGATGGCAGACCATGAGCATATCAAGATGCTCATCGATCGTGTTCACCGTGTACGGGCGCGTCGGGTTGGTGGAGCTCGGCAGCACGTTCGGCTCGCCGCAAATCCGGAGAATGTCCGGGGCGTGGCCGCCGCCGGCGCCTTCCGAGTGGTAGGTATGGATCGCCCTTCCTCCAATCGCGGCGATGGTCGCCTCGAGGAAACCGGATTCGTTGAGCGTGTCCGTGTGAATCGTCACTTGAACGTCGTGTTCGTCCGCGACGCGGAGGCAGCAATCGATCGCGGCGGGTGTCGTTCCCCAATCTTCGTGCA
>JAQBVM010000130.1 GCA_027623095.1 Verrucomicrobiota bacterium | reverse complement strand
AGCGTGTCGCTTAAACAAACGTGCTGCGGCCTGGAAGGCCGCGCGCCAATACCGAAGTGTCGTTGTAGTGTTAGGCGCCCACATGAGATGTTCGCTTCGCGAAAAGCAGTGTCGCCCCACCAAATCCGAGGTTCATCAAGAATTTTCACGACATCGATTGTTTTTGGCACCACGCTCGTTGTTTGCTTTTCTTTGACAGCATGCTCGAGAACCCCATCGATTGATACTTCGAATCTGCCAGATTCCGCGATCTCGACGGCAGCCGGAGAGCCGTGGTTTGAAGAGGTCGCGGAGCAATCGAATCTCGATTTTCGTTATATCTCGGGAGCGTCTGGAAATTTCTGGATGCCTGAAATGATGGGTGGCGGGGTTGGGTTGCTGGATTACGACGGCGACGGTTTCCAGGATATTTTCTGCGTTCAGGGTGGATCTCTGGAGCAGAATTCGAAAGACCAGCCAGGGAACCGACTCTATCGAAACCTTCGCGGCGAAAGATTCGAGGACGTAACCGAGAAGGCAGGTGTGCGCGGCAGTGCTTTTGGAATGGGTAGCGCGTGCGCCGACTTCGATGCCGATGGGGATATCGACATTTACGTTACGAACGTCGGAACGAATGCACTTTTCAGGAACAATGGTGACGGCACGTTCTCCGATGTCACGCAAGAAGCCGGCGTCGGGGACCCGGGATGGGGAACCAGCGCGGCGTTTCTGGATTACGACCATGACGGGAATCTCGACCTCTTTGTCGCAAACTACATTCATTGGTCGAAAGATCGCGAACTTCGGTGCAACGCCCGGGGAGGGCAGCGTGACTACTGTTCACCGCTGAACTACAAAGCGCCGGCGATCGATGCGCTCTTTCGGAACCGAGGCGATGGAACATTTGAGAACGTGACAAAATTGACAGGAATCGACAGAGCTTCCGGGAACGGCCTCGGCGTGGCTTGCGCGGACTTCGACAACGATGGATGGCCGGATATCTATGTAGCAAACGATGCGATGCCAAACCACCTCTGGATCAACCAGCGAGACGGTCGATTCAAAGAAGAGGCAATGATTCGCGGATGCGCGGTGAATTATCTGGGAGTGTCGGAAGCGGGCATGGGGGTCGTGGCGGTCGATCTCCAGCAGAACGGATTGAAGGACCTCTTTGTGACTCACTTGGCGGGTGAAGCAAACAGGCTTTATATCAATACGGAGGGCTATTTTATGGACACCGTCCGTCCAGGAGGTCCGGGGGCTCCGAGCTGGCCTCTGACCGGATTTGGGATCGGTTTTGCCGACTTCGATCTCGATGGAAAACTGGATCTATATGTCGCAAACGGCCGCGTAAAGTACGGTCAGAGCCAGTTGAATCCGAATGATCCCTACGCCGAACCCAACAATTTGCTCAAGGGCCTCGGAAACGGTGAATTCGAGGAAATAGAACCCTCCGGCGGCACGACGGAGGCGCTAATCGCGACGAGTCGCGGATTGGCACTCGGCGATATCGACAACGATGGAGATATCGATATCTGCATCATCAACCGCGATGCTCCGGTTCATCTGCTCCGCAATCGGGCATCATCATCCGAGAGCAATTGGATCATAATGAGGTTGCTGGATCGGAATGGTGTTGATGCCATTGGAGCAACCGTGAAAATCGAAGCGGGCGGACTTGTCCAGTGGCGGAGCGTGAACCCGAATCAGGGTTATTGCTCGAGCAATGATCCGCGGGTTCACTTCGGGCTCGGTGCGACAAAGCGTGTGGACAAGGCAGTGGTGAAATGGCCTGACAATTCGGAGCAGGAACTGGGTCCGTTCGAGCCAGGGCGCATCTACACGGTCCGCCAAGGTTCCGGGCGTTAGAATCTGAAATTCCAGCTCTTCAACCTAGCAAACGACGTCGCAGAAAAGACAAACCTTTCCATACCGTTTTCCGATGCCACCCGCAATCTGCGGGCCTCACTTTAGAGGTGGGCCGGGCAGATGGCGGAACCGATCGCGATTCAATAACCAAACCTAGAGTTTCCCGCCGTAAACTGCGTTCTTACCGAGCATCTGCTCGATGCGGAGCAACTGATTATACTTGGCTACACGGTCGGTGCGGCTCAACGAGCCCGTCTTTATTTGGCCGGCATTGGTAGCTACAGCGATGTCGGCGATCGTCGCATCCTCTGTCTCACCCGACCTGTGGCTGATCACGGCTGTGTAGTTGTTTTCCTGAGCTAGCTCGACCGCATCGAGCGTTTCGGTCAGAGAACCGATTTGGTTGACTTTCACGAGAATCGAGTTTGCAACTCCCTCGTCGATTCCTCTTTGCAAGAACTTCACGTTCGTAACAAACAGATCGTCTCCCACGAGCTGTGTTGTGCCACCGAGCTTGTCGGTCAACAATTTCCATGATTTCCAATCGTTTTCAGCGCACCCGTCCTCGATGCTGATAATTGGATAAGCTCCGATCAATTTCCGATAGAATTCCACGAGTTCAGCCCCGGAAACCTTTCGACCCGAGCTCTTCTTGAAAACGTAGTTTCCCGACTTCGCATCGTAGAACTCCGATGAAGCAACATCCAAAGCGAGGAAGATCTGTTTACCGGCTTTGTATCCCGCGGCTTTTGTCGCCTGTAGGATGACTTCGATGGCAGCCTCGGTGCTGTCAAGATTCGGGGCGAATCCGCCCTCATCTCCGACCGCCGTGGAGAGCCCTCTCTTCTTCAACACGCCTTTCAACGCATGAAAGATTTCCGTAATTGCCCTCAAACCTTCGGAGAAGTTGGAGAAACCCTTGGGAACAATCATGAATTCCTGAAAATCAATAGGCGCGTCAGAGTGAGCGCCCCCGTTGATCACGTTCGCCATCGGAACTGGAAGAACTTTGGCGTTCGGTCCTCCAAGATATTTAAACAAAGGCACTTGGATCGCTTCGGCGGCCGCCTTTGCATTTGCCAGCGACACCGCAAGAATCGCGTTTGCTCCAAGTTTCGATTTTGTGGATGTGCCATCCAGTTCGAGCATCGTCCGATCAACCGTCAGTTGATCCAGCGCATCGATTCCCCGAACGGCAGGAAGTATCTTTTCCAATACATTTTTGACCGCTTTGGAGACTCCTTTTCCCAGAAAGCGCTTGGGATTGCCATCGCGCAGTTCGAGGGCTTCATGCTCTCCTGTGCTTGCGCCTGAAGGAACGGCGGCGCGGCCAACAGCGCCACTGGCCAATAGAACATCCACTTCAACTGTGGGGTTCCCTCTGGAATCAATTATTTCACGGGCTTGGATATCGGAGATTAGGCTCATAATTATTGGTCAAAAAATTCGAAATTCGAGAGGCGACGTTCCACCGACGCCTGTTAATTGATCGGGCTCAATTCATCTTGATTCGGGCCAGCGGTGGAACGCTGCCCTCCAACGGCTCCAAGAGCACCTTCGAAAAGTGTCCCGGATTCAGATCTTAAGAAAACCGATTGTTTATCGACGGCGCATCATAATGGGCACCTTGTTTGAGTCAAGGTCCGGCTTACTTTTGGATTTGGAAAGATTGGTCTTGAGAATCGCGCCTCGATTCCCCTGAGTGTTTGGAATGATTAAATTCTCTCTGTTCCGGATCCCGATCCTCGTTGAGGGATGGTTTTGGTTGACCTGTGTTCTGCTCGGCGGAGGATTCGCGGCTCAGACTCCGGAGGCTTGGATTCGAGTCGCAGTTTGGGCTCTTGTTGTGTTCGTGTCTGTCATTGTGCATGAACTTGGACACGCGTTGTCTGGTAAATACTTCGGTGCAGATCCTGCCATCAAACTTCACGGTTTTGGTGGATCAACCTTCCTGCCGGCAGGCGGATTCAGCCGTGTTCAAAACATACTTGTGACGGCGGCCGGACCCGGCGCAGGGTTTCTACTGGGACTTATCATTTGGGGATTGGATCGTGCCGTCAGAGGGGAACCCGAGTTGCTGACGCTCGCGATCCGATACGGAATCTATGTGAATATTCTTTGGAGCCTTCTAAACCTGCTGCCGATTCTTCCGCTCGATGGGGGGCAAATCCTGAGAGATCTCTTGGGTACCCGCAGGGAATCACTGACTGCCAGAATTGGATTCGTTACTGCGACAGTCCTTTGCGTGTGGACGCTTTCAGCCGAATACTATTTTTCGGCGTTCATGCTGGCAATGCTGGCGTACCACAACTTTCGCCAAGAGCCGATGGAGGGAGGCGTGATCCGTGGATAGCACCAACAACGACACTTGGAGAGAAATTGCCGAGGCCTTTGGAGGTCAAGGAAGGCGGTCGCGAAATCAACGTTTGGACTCAGAGAACTTCGTCCCTCCGATCGCCGTTATCCCGAAGTGTGTCTGTAATGCCAATCAGACGGATCGATTGGAAGAGACTTGCTTTGAGGCCAGCGCCAGCCAGAACCAACCGGCCAGCAGGCTCACGCCTCCTATGGGGGTGATTGCGCCTAGCCACCTAATATTTGTAAGGGCCAGGAGATACAGTGTTCCGCTAAATACCGCGATTCCCGCCAGGAAACAGAGCCAAGCCCCGCGCCGAAATGGCTCTTTCTCCGCGAGGATAAAGAGCATCACGGCGTGAATGAAGTGATAGAAAACGGCCGTGTCCCAAATCGCCGCCGTTTCATTTTTGGCAAGGATTTCACGAAAACCGTGAGCGCCAAAGGCTCCGAGTGCCACTGCAAGAAATCCGGCAATGGCGGCGATTTTTGAGGGAGAGACTTTCGACATCGAGCAAGCCTGCCATGAAGCAGTCAACCTCGGTAATTCCTCTTGTAAAGGATGATGAACGCCGCGTTTTGAACCAGGGTTCTTCAGGCTCCGGCTCTGAGCCGAGTGGATCTGTCTTGCGTCCACTTGACGTCGCGATTGTTCGGGGACGGGATGTTAAGAGGAATTCCCTTACCTTTTTCGAGCAGTGGAATCGTGCGCGGGTCAACCCATTTATGGATCTCAGAATGGCCATCCGCAAAAGAGATTCCCGCAGCTCCATTGTGATAGCTGGCCGGATAGTCAATGATCCGGGTTTCGGCCAGATTCGGATATCCGGGCATCCACACGACCCAAAATCCGTCGTTAATGCTATCCTCCCGTTCATCCAACAACACCATCGTCTGGGATGGCCCCGGATCCACCATGTCCGAAGTTTTCAAGTACATTCGCCATTCCGGCCCGCCGTACCATGTATGTTTGCCGTCGTTGCCCCCCACCCAAGAAAGCATCGCCATGCTGCGCACGCGCGGCATCACGGTTCCTTTGACGTTTACCGTGCTCTTGTCGGCGGGACATTTATAGATTGACGCCGCGCTGCCCGAATAGGTCCAGAGAGGGCTCTTGTGAATATCTCGAGTCACATCCCAATTCGAAGCGTTTGCACCATTAAAATCGAGAGAGCTTGTTCCCATCCAGCCATGCGCTGCTCCATAGGCATGTGTAATTCTCTCGTCGTTGTCACCCGCGTAAAACAACCAGGCGAGCATCAGTTGTTTGGTGTTGTTCATGCATGTGATGCCCGTGGCTTTCGATTTCGCCTTGCTCAACGCCGGCAGGAGCATTCCCGCCAGGATGGCAATTATCGCAATCACAACCAACAATTCGATCAGCGTGAATCCGGATTTTTGATTGGAAACCGCCCGATCGAGATTTGAAGAACGCTGTCTGGATAGCTGCATAGGATTCGCTTTCTCAAGGAATTTTCGTATGGACTAATCTCCGTATATCGAATCTGAACCACTCATACAAGCGTGCGTTTCGAGGCACAGGAACGCCCTTGCGTGAAAGACGCGGTTTAACCGAAAAAGTGGAACGGGCCGCATCATTTGGATTCGGCTGGTTCGGGATAAACAAGGATGCCAACACGCCGAATGTGTTCAAGCAGGGCCAGGTGGGTGATGTGATCGATAGATTGAACCTCGAAATGATAGGGCAACGGGAGCTCGTCCAGCTCAGAGGCGATCGCCACGGCCCGCAAAGGATCCACCGCACCGGATACAGCCAGGTCCACGTCAGATCGCGAAGTGTGGGAACCCTTGGCTCGAGACCCAAATAATGTCGCCGAGGCGACCTCCGGATGGCGGCGGAAGACCCCGTTCATCAAAGCAATCTCGTGCGGAGTCAACGGCGGTAGATTCATTTCTCGTCCTCATGGAGGAAGAATTCGTGGAGTGCCGCCATCGCCGGGAGATAACGCGCTGCGGTGGCATCAACCGCCTTTTCGAAGTTGGCGACGTTGTAGGTGTGGGATAGCAGATTTCGATGATCGACCATATCAATCCAAACCTGGCCATCTGCGATAACCTTGGCGGCGAACCCATCTTTCAAGACCTGCCTCGGAGTGACGATCGCGAATACAATTCCACTTTCTTCCAAGTAGTCTTTCACGGTTTTCCACGCGAGCTCGAAGGTATATTCGAAGCGCTGGATGACGCCTTCCTTCTCCAATTGGTTCAGCGCCGCTGGACCGTTCTCCAAAGACTGCCGAAGAAGAACAAAAGCGCGGTCGAAGTTCTGGAAGCGTTGTTTCCAGCGGATGTCTGGATTAGGATTCATGGTTTGAAACCCAGCTCTTCAAGCCGCGGATTCGAATCCGAGCGGTCCCGCCACAGACTGCAGCGCTGTTATGACTAGAGCGATGTGTTCATCGAGCGGAACTTCCAATTGCGCCGCTCCTTTCTCGATATCTTCCCGTTTCACGGCAGCCGCAAAAGACTTCTGTTTCATCTTCTTCTTGACGCTGCTTGGAGCCATTCCTTTGAGCCGTTCGGGTCTTACATACGCCACCGCCGTAACAAACCCGCACAATTCATCCACCGCGAACAACGCCTTGCGAATCGGGCGGTCCAACGGGTAATCGTTCTGATTCCATTCGGCGTGAGATAGAATTGCTGAGACAATCTCTTCATCCACTCCGCGTTCTCGCAAGATTCGAGCGCCTTCGCGCGTGTGTTCGGGAGGATTTGGCCATCGTTCGTAGTCAAAATCGTGAATCAAACCGGCCACGGCCCATTGCTCGGAGTTCTCACCCATCCTCAAAGCATAATGCCGCATCGCCGCCTCCACGGCGATCGCGTGTTTGAGCAGTGACTCGGATTGAGTGAACTCCTTGAGCAGATGCCAAGCGGATTCGCGGTCCATCAGATTGAAAATCTTGCTTCAGCCGTTTTAGAAAAGGAATGCCACGAGTATTTTACAGCACAGCGCGCGCCAGGCGCATCCCGCCGGACGATCAATTGCGATTCATTTGCTTTAGCAGTTGATAGGCTTTGCGGGCATTCTCATCACCACTCTCCATCGCGCTGATCAATTCGCTCTCCACCGAAATCACGGATCGATGGACGGCCACTCCCTGGTCGAGAGTCAAGCTCCCGCTCCTGCGAACATTCTGAAGGGAGACTACGGCCTTTTCAAATTCTCCGCGTTTCATTGCCTCGGAAACCGCATCGGCGTTCTTTTTTGTCGCGGCGTCGGCATTCTTGAATGTTCGATCCAGTTCGGCAGCCGCCTCGGCGGGATTGGCCGAACTCATGGATCCCTCGGATTTCGAGCCGCATCCGCCCACAAGCAGCACGGAGGTCAACGAGATGGAAAGCAGAACTGGAAATCGCTGAATTGGAATGTTCATAATCTTGGGATGAAAGGAGAACGATTTTTCGACATGATTCGTATTCGCATCATTCACCGGTTCGGGATCCTGGAACATTCCAGAAACGGCCAGGACGCTTTCCTGGGTAGCCGCCAATACCGGCCTCATCATAGTATTTCTGAAATCGCATGTACTCGGTTTGTCCGCCGAACATTCCCATAACCGTGCCTGAGCCGTGTCGCTCGGTCACACCTTCGTTGGGACGGCTCGCCACGTTGTCGTAATTTGAAGGCAGCCGTTCGTCAGCCTCCCAGAAAAGCATATGATCCGGATTGAACTGGCCCATCTTAAAGGTGGTCCATTGCCCATTTGGTCCGGTTGAATAGGCGGATACCGAGCCGTTGATCATGTAGCTGCAAACCTTCATTTCACGCTGGCGGAAAAGAGCGGTGTTGGTCCGGTCAAGCGGGCACCAGTAAATGTTCCGTTCACTGTGATAGTTCCAAAGTGTCCCCAATTCGACGACATGCTCTGGATTCACACCCCGCTTGCGTGTGTAACACCAGTTCGCCTGGTCATACGTCCCTGAACTCCAAGACGTGTAGGGCAAATAATCGTCGTTGTCCAAAACGTACATGTGCGTGGCCAGAAGAATCTGTTTAACGTTGCTAATGCACCGTGTCCGTTGGCCCTGTTCTTTCGCCTTGGAGAGAGCCGGAAGAAGCATGCCCGCCAGGATTGCGATAATCGCGATGACAACCAGAAGTTCGATCAAGGTAAATGCACGCCGGAAAATGCCGATCAACGGAAAGTTTTTCATGGCTGGTAAATTCAGTTTTGAGTTGCTTCCCGTAATTTATCCCTCTAACCAGGCGATTGATCAAGCTTTTTTGAAACACAAAAAGACAGACAGAGGCCTCAAATACTGATGCGGCCGTGGCATACGATCCAAAACACGCTGGGAAGAAGGAAACGACGACAGCAAAACCGCTGCGAATCGCGAAAGGGGAATTGCACAGACTCGCCCAATTGGACCGCCGCTACGTGTGGCACCCGTTTACGCAAATGCGGGACTGGCTCAAGAGCGAGCCGGTGGTGATCGTCGAAGGGTGTGGCTCGGTTCTAAAAGATGTTCATGGAAAAGAGTATCTCGATGCCAATGCATCGATCTGGACCAATCTGCACGGGCACAATAATCCGCGAATCAACGGCGCGATCCGGCGGCAGCTTGGAAAGATCGCGCATTCATCCGCTCTTGGTTTCGCGAACGAACCGGCCTCTATTCTTGCGGAACGATTAACAAAGGCGGCGCGATTGACGCCCAAGCCGCACTCAGGCATCCGGTGTGCAAATCAACTTGCCAAGGTCTTTTTCTCGGACGATGGATCCACCGCAATGGAGGTAGCGTTAAAACTCGCCTTCGAAGTTTCTCGACGGACTTCGCCCGGAAAACGGCCTCGCTTTCTATCGCTCTCCGGCGGTTACCATGGCGATACGGTGGGTGCTGTCAGTCTCGGAAAGATCGACCTTTTCCACAAGGCATACAGAGCATTGTTGTTTCGAACCGAGACAGTAATGGCGCCTCATTGCTACCGATGCCCTTTCAACCGCGCGCATCCCGAACGAGCTGACGCACGGGAGTACCGGAAGTGCAATTGGGAATGTGTGGACGAAGTCGAACAAAAGCTGGCGCAGATGAAGAGCCGAGAAATCCGCTGCGCCGGGATGGTGATCGAACCTCTTGTTCAGGGTGCTGCCGGACTCGTTCCTCAACCGCATGGCTGGCTCAGGCGCGTTTCTCAGATTGTCCAATCTGCCGGCGTGCCGTTGATAGCGGACGAGGTGATGACCGGCTTTGGCAGGACCGGTTTCCCAATCGGGCCACTCTCCTTCCCGAAAGATTCTCCACCTCTGTTTGCGTGCCATCACGAGGGCGTGCAGCCGGAGTTTATGGCAGTAGCAAAGGGAATGACAGGGGGGTATCTCCCCATGGCAGCGACTTTAACGACACAAAGAGTTTTCGATGCCTTTCTAGGAGATTACTCCGAATTTAAAACCTTTTTCCACGGCCATAGCTTTGCCGGGAATCAACTCGGCAGCGCAGCAGCGCTCGCAAGCCTGGATATTCTGGAAAGCCGGAATTCGATTCAGCGTCGTGCACGATTGCAGAACGCGCTAAAATCAGAACTTCACGCGCTGTGGAAATCTCCGTTTGTGGGTGACATCCGGCAAGTCGGTCTGATCGCCGGAATCGAATTGGTAAAGAACTGGGAAACGCGCGAACCCTTCAAACTGGCCGATCGAATCGGAATTCGCGTCTGCGAAGCGATGGCGCGCCGGGGTGTATTGACGCGCCCAATCGGAAACGTGATCGTCATCATGCCCCCGTACTGCACAACTCCGGCGCAAACGCGCAGAATTGTAGGCGCGTTGGAAGAGGGGCTTGCGGAAGTACTGCCACTCAGCAGCAAAAGAATCTAATCCGGTTTTACCACCCGGCAAACAGAATCCCATGAAATGACATGGGATTCTCGCGACGTGAGAGTTTTTGAATCCTGTAATCGAAACTACTTCCGAAGCGCGGTGATCCACTCGAAAACCACTTTGACATCATCCGAGGTTTTGATCAGTCCCAAGCCGATCGCTGGCGCGGGAGGTGTGATTCCAAAATCGCTCATCTTGAGCGGCGTCTCTCCTGTTACTTTCAGCCGAGTGTCACTCACTTTCTCGAAAGTCACTGACATCGAATTCGGGCGGGTCACGCCGCAAATAGTCAAGGAGCCTTTGGCCTCGAACTCGGGGGCGCTTCCTTGTTTGCGGGTCTTTATTGAAATCGACTCGATTTTATACTGGATCTGTTTGAATTTCTCCTCGTTCATCGCTCCCATCATCACTTCATCCATCAGCGTCTTGCCGCTCTTTAATGTCTTAACAGGCACGACGACTTCGACCTTGGCATTCAACTTTGCCGACTCCGGCACTGCGGCGGTCGAGTCCAATGGGAAGTTCGATTCCAACTCCATGAACCCGCTTATAATACCCCCTTCAACCGTCCAATCATGAACCGTCGAAGTGCCTTCAATCTTTAGCTTGCTTCCCGGCCTTGATTGGTACCGCATCCATGTCTCCGCCTGCAGCAGGGGGACCATCAAGACGAGAGCCAGCCAAGCGGCCAAACTCCGTTTCATCCAAGTGTATTTCGATTTCATAGTATTTGACTCCATTCTGTCCTATTTCAAACTCGTAAACTGCCAAAATAACCGCGTGAAAACCCGATTCCCGCGTCACCGTATTGCATTCTGGATTTCGAATCCGGAACCTTCACCTGAACAACCCTTAACTATCCGAGATCATACCAATCCGGTTCCAAAACGATCCGTCTCTTTCCGAGAATTGCCTCGTTCGCTTTGATTACCGACACGGCTGCCTCGTACCCCTCCCGGTAGCCCGCTGCCGGATTCTTGTTTTTCTCCATATCCGCAAGGTATTCCTTCAGACCTTCTTCGTCTTCACCATAATTTGCCACGAAGTCCTCAACCGCTGTTCCCATAAGCCGGCTGTTCACCAAGAACGCTGCGAGAGCAGAGTTTAGCGGGGTATCCGTGAAATCTTTGGCCTTTTGCTCCGCGACTCCCTGAGCGGAGAGTTTTGTGGCATTTGCCACGAGCGCGATTCCCGTTTCGTTATAGAATGACCGTTTGGCGGCATAAACTTCCCAACCGAGGAGCGGAGCATCCACCTCTTTGAACATCCAGGCTTTGTCCTCGCGCACCATGATGGCGCTGTCTGTGCCGTAGAATATATCCATCGCCGAATCGAATGAATTCGCCAGCGTGGCGTCGTACATCAGATTGACATCGTTGGGATACTCGAAGATCGCCTGAACGGTATCGGGAACATCCCTGCCATCCCGCCAATGGTGGACAGCGCCAAAACCAGTGACAGCGACAGGATTCCCGTTGAGGTACCACGAAGTGGCATCCACCTGATGAATTCCAATTTCGCCGATGAGACCGGAAGACGTCGGTCGATTGAGCCGCCAATTCAAATCTCTTTCTCGATCTAAATTGGGCGACGCGAAACGCCAGCTCTGCTTCTTGTGCCATTGCGATCGGACCATCACCGGTCGTCCCATTGCGCCCGCGCGAATGAACCCAAGGAGAAAATGGCGTTGCGAATCGGAACGTAATTGAAGTCCGGGTTGAAAAACTTGCTTGTACGCCTTGCGCGCGGCTTGTGCGATCGCCCTCGCATCTTCCATCGTGTGCGCCAACGGGGCTTCGCAATAAACATGTTTCCCGGCGCTCAACGCCTCGATCGCGATTTCACGGTGCTTGTGAGAGGGAGTCGCCAGCACAACCGCCTTGATATCCTTGTTCTCGAGTATCTTGCGGTAGTCTTCGAGTTTCTCGGCTTTCGGAGCAGCGGCTCCGCCGCGGCGCAACGAACTCGGGTACGGGTCACACACCGCCATGACGTTTGCGTCCTTCAAAACGCTGAGCGTTTGCACGATTTCCCGACCCCAACTTCCAAGTCCAATCACCGCGCAATTCACCTTTGGCTCGGCCTGTATCGTGACGCCGGCAATCTCCTGGGCCGGAGTCTCGCGTTTCAATTCGACCGCGCCGATGAGGGACATGAGCGTGGAAATGGAGCCACCCTTGAGGAAGCTCCTTCGATTTAGTTCCGCTGTTGGTTCGTTTTTCATTCTTTCATTCACAAGAACGACTGCCGCCGTCCGTTCATTTCGCCCAAGTTCTCCCGATCGAATTCTTCCTAAGCAATGCCGCTATTTCATTTGAGGCTTCGCGTCGCCTTCCTCCAGTCCGAGAGCCCATTTGATGCCGCCCAGAATATGTTTCTGGTACCTTGAGTTCCCCCAGACGTCTTCGCGATGGCCGAGTGACGTATAAAACACATTGCCCTGTCCGTATTTCTTGCACCATGCAACGGGGAACCGGCCAAACACGCTCTTGTCGTTGGGATGCTTGTCCAACACGAGCAGTTCGTGAACACTGGCCGAATCGTAGTTCTTCAGCAGATAAACTTCCTCTTGCTCGATGTTAAAGGATTGGCCCAAGTCTTTCTCTTTGGTGGCGGGATGCGTTGGATCCACGACAAGGCACTCAATGCCGGCTTGTTGCTTATGGGTTCGGAACTCTCCGCCCAGCATTTCAATGTAAGGATCAACTCCGTGTTCGGCGTGGAATGTGTCACTCGCCGAATGCATTCCGATAAATGCTTTTCCTGATTTGATCCAATCGAGAAAACCCGCTTTATCAGGTATCGGGAGAACTCCTGTCGTATTGCCAAAAATCACGCCGTCGTACTTTTGCAACTCCGCCATCGTCATTTTCTGCTTCATCTCCACATCTCCATCACTCTGCCGAACGTATTCCACCGTGAACGCTCCGCTCTTGGCGGCGAGTTCCCCGATAATTTTCTCGGCGGTCGGAATGGAGCTATGGCGAAAACCTTTGGTTACCGTCACCATTAGGATCTTTTTCGGGGCTTGAGCCCAGCCAAACGACGGGATTAATGAAATCAGAACGATTGCGACAGCGAGGCGTCGAAGAGCCGAGAGAAGTATGTTTTTCATATGATGCCAATTTGAACAGAAACCCGCAAATCCCTTGGTTGGGACGAATTGTTGCAGGCTTGCATTCATTTAACCTGAATTCAGGCAGGGTCAAGGCTTCTTTTGGCGAAGCAATATCTCGTTTTGCCGTCTTGCGAATAGATCGGAACAGAATCAAGTGCTTTCCCGATTTGGATCGCTTTGGTAAAACACAAGGTATGTCGGCCTCTTGGTTTCAAAAGCGCGCACGATTATACGGTTTATTGTGCCTTCTTGTTACCGTCGCGATCGTTCGGATTATTTGGGAACGGCCCAGTTCCCAGAAATACCATGGGTGGTGGGAATCACAGATCCGGGAGTTCGAAGAGCGCGACAAAACAAATTCGCCCCCAAAAGGCGCGGTCTTGATTGTCGGAAGTTCCAGCATTCGGCTCTGGAACATTGCCAAAGCGGATCTCGGACCGCATCCTGTGTTCAAACGCGGCTTCGGAGGGTCTTGCATATCCGATGTCATTCATTATGCGGAACGAATCATTTTGAAATATGAACCCAGCGTCGTCGTTGTTTATGCAGGGGATAACGACGTCGCAGCTCTAAAAACCAACGAACAGATCCTGAAAGATTTCAAAGCCCTGGTGAAAATGATTCACGAAGCGCTCCCGGAAACGCGGATTGGATTCCTTTCGATCAAACCGAGTCTCGCGCGCTGGAAGCTCCGGATTAAGATGAAACGCGTCAACGCGGCTGTTCAAGCCTTCGCCCAGGCGACTCCTTACGTGGACTATATCGATATATTCAAACCAATGCTCAACGAGAAAGGCAGGCCGAAGATTGAACTTTTCATGCCGGACGGTCTTCACATGAATCCCAATGGATATAAAATCTGGTCCAATTCCATTAAAACCTACCTCGGTCGCCTCGACCTGCAGACGGCTTCCCGCTAGCCCGGGTTTTTCGCAGAGCCGAACATCTGGAAGCTTGCCGCGTCGATCTCATACCCATTCTTAATTCGAGGACGTCTCGATTCTTGCCTAGCCTCACTGCGGGAGCCGAAAAGGGTCCGTTAATTTGAAACTGGCGTTGGCCATCGGTTCATTGTTATCCGGAGTCGAGCGCCTGGCGAACTGCGTCGATGAGGCGCTGCGGATGATACGGCTTTGGAAGAATGATCGGACTCTGCTTTGGATTCGCATTCGCGGCAAGCGCCTGCATGCTGTATCCGCTGGAATAGATGACTTTGAGTTCGGGTTTTTCCCCGCACAATTGTTCCCCCAACATTCGGCCCGAGACGCCCCCAGGCATCACGATATCGGTCAACAACAAGTGAATATCTCCGGCGTGGCGCTTCCAAACCTCAATTGCTTCAGAGGAGTTTCGAGCCGTGAAGATGGTGTAACCGTTCTCCTTCAACACCCGGCTCACCACCGCAAGGACGGCTATTTCGTCTTCCACGACCAAGATCGTTTCGTTTCTCCCAAACGAACCTGACACACGAGGCACCTCGTTTGCCGGCTCGTTGGTAGATTCCGAAGTCGCCGGAAGAAACACTTTGAATGTGGAGCCTTGATCTTTTTTACTTGCGACGTCGATCCATCCTTTGTGTTGTTTGACCGTCCCGTACACCATTGCCAAACCCATGCCGCTGCCTTTGCCAACGTCTTTTGTGGTGAAAAACGGCTCGAAGATATGTTCCTGAATCGATGGATCAATCCCCGCGCCATTGTCTGTAACGCTGAACCATGCATACGGGCCCGGACGGGCTTCAGGATGTTGCGGGAGATTTCTTTCGTCGATCTCCAGCCACCCGGTGGCGATTTCCAATCGCCCGTGTTCCGGCATGGCGTCGCAAGCATTGATGACGAAGTTCACGATCACCTGCTCCAGATTGGCGGAGTCCGCCCAGATCCGAGGCAGATCCGCGCCGTAGTTAACCTCCAATCGGTTGCTCTCGCCAATAAGCCGTCCGAGCATGTTCACCAACTGCCGGATAAGCTCATTTAGATCAACCGATCTTGGCCGGATAACCTGTTTGCGGCTGAACGCCAGCAATTGCAGGATTAAAGTGGCGGCTCGTTTGGAAGCTGCCAAAACTTCGGTTAACGGTTCGCAAATCTCTTGATCGGAATGGCCGGCATTCAGAGCCATACTGGTGCAGCATTGGATGATCGTCAGAATGTTGTTAAAATCGTGTGCGATACCCGTCGAAAGCTTTCCGACGGCTTCCATCTTTTGCGCGTGGCGGAGTTGGGATTCTAGCTGAAGAGCCTCCGTAATGTCCTGAGTAATGACGAGCAAGTCGGTTTGATGATCGAGATTGAGCGTTTCCACGGAGACCAATCCATTGCGTTGCTCGCCGGATTTGGTCCGGATCGGGCACTCGACATTCCGCACAGCGCATCCATTTTCAATGGCATGAAGGATACGGTAGTGAATTTCGGGAGTGATCCAGATCGGCATCTCGAGCGAGCTCTGACCAATAACATCCTCGCGCGAAAAACCGGTCATTTTCAAGAATCCATCATTGACATCGAGAAAGCGCCAATCCCGCATCGTTTGAATCGCCATCGGGATCGGGTTGGAACGGAAGGCTCGGGAAAACCGTTCTTCGGAAAGACGCAAAGCGTCCTGCGCTTGCTTGCGCTCCAGAACCTCGGCCTCCAAGCGTTGATTTGCTGCGCGCAGTTCCTGCGTTTGTGCTCGAACCATTGCGTCGAGATCGCCCAGCTTCAGGCGGGCCTGCTGGGTGACAGACCATTTTCGGGCGAGCGCGTGGGCGATCTGAAGGACTTCAATGTTGTCGAAGGGTTTCTTCAGGACGAGCAAGTTCTCGGTTTGCCCCAATTGGGTCGTGATTTCGTCCCAGGAATAATCCGAATAGGCAGTGCAAACGACGACCTGGAGATCCTGATCTTCGCGCCAAAGCAGTGAAATTGTCTCCACGCCGTCCAAGCCGGGAGGCATTCGGAGGTCCACAAAAGCCAAAGCGTAGGGGCGATCTTGGGCCCGGCTGCAACGGACAAGTTCGACGGCTTCCGGACCTTGAAAGGCGGAATGAATCTCGAAACAAACGGCCTTCGGACGCGGAGGCGCTTCACCGCTGAACACCGCTTCAGCAGTTGTCAGTTCGGGAAATGAATCTTCCACCGGGCATAGAATGCCACGGAAATCCTCATGAATCGCGGGGTTGTCGTCCACAACGAGGATTCGGTTGTTTCTCTTCTCCAATGTACTCATGCGTGTGCGTTTACTTTCGACAGCGGAAGGTCCAGGACAAACGCGGCTCCTTTCCCTGGGCCGTCACTGCTCACGGTCAAGCTGCCACCCATCTCTTTTGCCGCCAACGCGCCACTGTGCAGGCCGAATCCGTGGCCATCGGTTTTCGTCGTGAACCCGTGGGAAAAAATGCTGTTCAAGTTTTCCGGCGCGATTCCCATTCCGTTGTCGGCCACTTCGATCCTGACTCGGTCGTTTCCATTCCGGTCGATTCGGAGCGTCAGCCTCCGATCCGGCCGAGGGCTGCTCTGCAAGGCGTCGTGCGCGTTTTGGATGAGGTTGACCAGAATCTGCAAGGCTTTGTGTTTGTCAATCTGCACGGGCGGAACCTCCGCGTATTCCCTTACCAAGACAACGTCGTGCTGGGAAAATGTGCGCTGACTAACCTGGAGCGCGTCCTCAACCAGGCTCGCCAACGGCATGGCTTCAACGAGGCCGCTGACTTTGGCGTAAGTCTGTTGCGCAGTCACGATGTCTTTGATGTGATCGACGCGCTTGGCGAGAAGCTTCAGGTCGCGGGCCAATTCGTTTTTTTCTGGGTCCAATACAAAGCCAGTTCCTCGAGGAACTGCGGCAGCATTTTCCCTCTCGGATCCTGTGACAAGAACGAACCCAAGTCACTGCCGTTTTCACGGAGCAGTTCGGCCGCTTTCGTCAAGCTCGCAGTCCGCAGATTGCGAACCTGATCACTGAGGAGGGTGGTCGAGACGTTGACGCTGTTCAGGACATTTCCCAAATTGTGCAAGACTGCCGTAGCAACTTCTTCCCGGCCCGCCCGGCGCGACGTATCGTTCAACTGCTTGTTTAGGGTCGCCAAGCGCCGTTCCGCATCTTTTTGTTCGCTGATGTCCCGGAACACGACGACAGCGCCGACAAGCCGTCCATCCGCCTTCAACGGAGTTCGAATGTAGGTGACGTTCAAAGGCGTGCCGCTCATGCGCCAAAGCACCTCGTCCGCGCTCGAATACGGCTGGCCGCTCTTGAAACCCGCGCAGACCGGGCAGTCTTCCAGCGGATACGGGTGCCCTTCGGAGTTTGAATGGCGCACCGTAGAATGCTCGCCTTGGCCGACCAGTCTCTCCACGGTCGAGCCGATCATCTGGGCGGCGATCGGGTTGATGAAGGTGATGCAACCGGTCAGATCCAAACCATAAATGCCTTCACCCGCGGAGTTGAGGATGAGTTCGTTCTGGCGCTGCAATTCCTGGAGTTCCCGCGTGCGATCCGTCACCCGCTCCTCGAGCCCGTCTTTGGCGGATTGCAAGGCCTGATTCTGCTGCTCGATCTGCGTCAGCATTGTATTGAACGCGTCGGTGAAAGTTCCAATTTCGTCGTTCCCAAGTTTCTGGGCTCGTACGGAGTAGTCTCTGTGTAAGGAAATCGCCCGGGCAGTCTGGGCCAAATTAAGAATAGGTTTGGAGACGATCCGCTGCAACGGGCCCGACAACAAGTAAGCGACGAAAAACGACACGAGCAGCACCCCGCCAAACACTCGAGCATAGAGGCGGAATCGCTTGCGCATGGCGCTGAAATTCGCCTGAAGGCAAATCGTCCCGACGTTTTGGCCGGCTTTCTTGTAGAACAGTTCGCCGACGAACATAACGTGATCCTCTTCCCAGTGGAAACCGGCCTCGGGCCGGAAAGCCGGTGCGCGCCAGGCCGTCCCGGACCTCTCATAGGATTCAAATATTTCCCCGAGGTCGTCATAAATGCCAACAGCCTCAATTTGCGGTTCTGCTTCCAAGGCGGACAATAATCTTTTCGCCTCCTCCGGCTGCCTGAAATTAAGGGACGCGGCGCAATTGTCGCCGATCACTTGTGCCAGCGTGGAGAGGTTTTGCTCCAAACTGGACTGAAACGCGATACGTTCGAAGGTGAAAAGGGCAACGCACGTGACCGCCAAGGCCGCGGTTGTGGCGCACAGGATTACTAGCCTGAGCTTCAACGGAATGGCTAGATTTTTGAGCGACCACATTTCTGAAGAGGCTGTTACAACGAAAGATTTGCTTGCGCCAAGTTCCGGCAAGTGAGACAAGATCTTAACGCGCAAACTGATCGCCTTTGGACCATAGCCACGCATTCGTCAGAGCGAACTGAGGTGCCCTGACTCAACTATGCCGCTAATGTTGTCCACCAGAACGCATCCAGACTGGTTTGATGCGAGCGCCTTTCGGCTTGCCAAACCTAGCCGCACTTTCTGGCCGTTGGCAACTTAATTCCGAGGCGGTGTCGGCGAGTGTTCAAAAGTGAATTTCTCGTCGGTTCAAAAGTGAACAAAAAATCAAAGTGAGAAA
>JAQBVM010000129.1 GCA_027623095.1 Verrucomicrobiota bacterium | reverse complement strand
TCACTTTGCCGGTGGCCGCCTCTTCCAGGCGGCTGCACTGGGTGTTGGTTCGGCCCGCCGGGCAAAGGGTGGTGCGCTCCTGGACGTTGATTTGAAAATCTTCCGTGCCAAACCGGCCTTCTCTGCGCTGCGCAGACGGAGCCGGGCCGATGAGTTCCCGTCCTTCGGCTTGCGCCTGGGCGAGTTGTTGCGCCGAGATATACGCGGCATCGACATACTGCACGGGCTGCGAACTCAAGGTTCCCTTCTCTTAAGGCACCACCTCAACCGGCGCTGCGGCGGCCGTCTCGGCGGGCGCGCAAGGCTCGGGCGTGTTGGCGGAAACGGTGCTCGTCTCCGTCGCCTCCGCGGCGGGCCATGGTTTGGACGGCTCCCGCAGAGCAGGCTCGGCCGGCGATTGGATCGCCTCTTCGGGCTGGGAGTAAATCACTGTTGCCTCGGGCTGGGTCGCTCCTTCCAACTCTTGGAGCGCCAGCCGCAAACTTTCGAGCACGCAATCCAGCCGGCTCATCCGCGCCAACCCGTCCGAACATCTGCGTGGAATCCAAACGCTGGCGGCTCTGCCGCGAAACCAATCCGGCTTCTACCAAAGCCTCCAAGATCGTCGTGAAGCCCAGAGCGCTCTGGTCGTGCTCCTCCAGCCGGCTGCGAAAATTGACCAGAGTGGTCGCGTGAAACACCCGGTCCCCCAACTGCCGGTTCAGGGCAAAGTTCCAGCCGGCATGGTAACGCAACATCTCGACCGCCTGCCGGTCGGGCACGCCGTCCAAATCCTGCAAAATGCTGATCCCCAGCAGCACCACCGGCTCAATCGCCATGCGCCCGTTCTCCTGGCAATAACACTTGGCCAAGGTGGGGCGCGCCGCCGCCAGGCACGGGTAAACAAACTGGGCGAAAAGCCGGTAACGGTCACTGAGGGCAAAGAGGCTGACCGTCGAAAAAAGTTCCGCTTGGTTAGAAAAGGCGGGCAAGCTCGTAGGCGCGGCTCCAGAAAAGCCCAAACGGGCATTGACATTTGGCTAGTCTATAAAGTAGCCATTGAATGTGCAAGCGGAATACGTCATGAAAGTTCAGGTGATCAAATCCAAGCGGCGTCAACCCCGCTTTTTTGTCAACATTCCGCTGCCCTTGGCCGCCGCGCTGGATCTGGAGGCCGGCGAGCAAGTCCAATGGCAGTTGATGGATCGGGCAGACTTGCGCTTGCTGCGCCTGGCGCCACCGGCCGCAACGCAAAAACGAAAAAAATAGTCACCAGGAGTTTTTCAGCGGAATCAATGCTCTAGTTTGACCCTTTTGTCTTTTGTGGAGACAATGCAGCGAGCGTCGGACAAGTTGTGTATCAATCATCGACAGACTGGCCCACGAGGAGGCGGAATTTCCATCCCGTATCGTCTGCCCCTCCTTGCGTTTGTTTCATCAGGATTCCCACGATTTGTTCTTCGGGATCGGCGAAATATTGCGTATTGAAATAGCCGCCCCAGTCAAATGTGTCGGCGCTGCCTTCACCGCCTTTGGCCAGACCTTTCTCGGTGATCAATCCGAAAGCCAGCCCGTAATGCTTATCGCCGCCGCTAAAGAGATCTCCGGCTTGGTTGCTCATGATTGTCTTGATCGTAGTGCGGCTTAGAATGCGCACGCCGTTTAGTTCGCCTCCGTTCAGATACATTTGGAGGAATGTGGCGTAATCCCGCGCGGTGCTGCAAAGTCCGGCTCCACCCGAGAAGAAAGTCTTCGCGCCTTTGATCGGGTAATCCGGATCGTAAAAAGTCACCGGATACCGAACCCAGTTTCCATTCTCAGGCTTTTGGACTGCGACTAACCGGCTGGCTTTCTCCGCCGGGAGATAAAACCCTGTGTCCATCATCCCAAGCGGTTCAAACAGGTGCGTGCGCAAGAAGACGTCAAAGGGAATTCCGGAAACAATTTCTATGAAATTACCGAGCACATCCAGGCCTTCGCTGTAGGTGAATCTCTCGCCGGGATGATGATGCAATGGAAGTTTCGCGAGTTTCTTGACGCTCTCCGCGATGGTCACAGGCTCAGTCGTGAACAAGTCGGTGACTCCCGCTTTGGCATAGATTTTCTTGAACCGCTCGTCGCCGTCGATCACGCCGTATCCGATGCCGGACGTATGCGTTAAGAGATGTCGAATGGTGATGGGACGTTTCACTGGTTCCGTGGTCCAGGAAACTTCTTGTTCGTTGAATGTCGCCAAAACGCCGGAATTCTTGAACTCAGGGATAAATTTCGAGATCGGGTCGTCCAATTGAAAACGGCCATCCTCCCAAAGCATCATGACCGCCGTGGAGGTGATTGCCTTGCTTTGCGAGGCTATTCGGAAGATGTCGTCCCGTTTCAATGGGCGATTCGCAGCGTTGTCCGCCATGCCGAACGATTTGTGATAAACAATATTTCCGTGACGCGCCACCAGGGCAACGACACCCGGCACCATTCCGTCTGCCACCGCCTTCGCGCACACTGCGCCGATGCGAGCCAGGCGTTCGGGCGACATGCCGGCGCTTTCGGGAGACGCTTCGGTCAGAGGACGGGAATAAGCGCCGGATTGAGTCTGAGCGAAGGACCCGAACGTAGAGATGCTGACAACTACGGTGATTAAAAGGCTCGCTCGCATCCGCGCAAAAAGAGCCAAGTCGAGGGAATGCAAAGAATTGGGTTTCATTGCGACGCATCCTAATGGTTGGAAGTCGTTTTGAAAAGAGGGAGTGCTTTGAGACATGTTGCTGCTTGGCTCGGCGTCGATGAAAAGGTGAAAAGGGGAATCTCTTCCGGAGTCGCTTTATCGCAGCATCAGCACCGGAATGGCGCAGGAGCGCACGACCTGGGTTGTGGTGCTGCCGACGATGAACTCACGGATGTGAGAATGCCCGTAAGCGCCCATCACCAAAAGGTCGATTGCCGTTTCCGTTACTGTTGCGGCAAGGACTGGCGCGGGCTTGCCCGGTTTAAGTTTCGCGGCGACGGTGTGTCCGGCGCGGGTTAACTCCGCGCGCGCCTCTTCCAAGGCCGCCGAGTGAGCGGCATCGGCGCGTCCCACCATCACAAGGTGGCATTCAAGTCCGCGCAGCAGCGGCGACTCAGCAGCGTAAGCCACGGCTTTTCGGGCGCTCGGGCTGTTGTCGAAAGCGATGAGGAAACGCTGGATCGGTTTGAAAAGCCGGGAAGCAACCAGTACGGGACGGACGCTAATGCGCACGAGATCTTCCAAATTCGAGCCGAGCGGACTTTGCACAGCGCCCGCGTGTTCGCCGCGTTTGCCCACGACTACAAGTTCGGCGTGGGGTTCCAGTTCTTCGAGGGTTTCAATCAACGATCCGTGGCGCTGTGTGACGGACACCTGGGTGTCGCCGATGTTGGCAAGTTGCCGGCGTGCGTCTTCGAGGATAGCTTTGCCCTTGAGCCGAGCCACGCGGCCCTGGGCTTCCTCAAGTTTGACGAGCTCCTCGGTCAGCTCGGCGGCAGCGTTGAAACCGATCGCGCCACTGATATCGATGATGGGACTGTGCTCGCGGTGATGATCAATCACATGCAATATCTCGATACTTCCGGAGAGGCGCGCGGCCGCCCAGGCTGCGTGTTGATAAATGCTCGGCGCGTAAAGCGAGCCATCGGTGCAAGTTAGGATAACAGGCATGCGTTTTTGTTCAATGTTCCAACATGCGCTCGAGCGCGCCGGGTTTGTCGTGCGACCCCAGACGATCCACGATGGTCACACTGGCCTCGTTAAGGCCAACAATATCAACGGTGGCCCCTTCTCGGCGGAATTTCAACACCACTTTATCCAGCTCGCCCACGGCTGTCAGGTCCCAAAAATGGGCGTGGCTCACGTCAATGAGAACGCGATCCAGCGCCTCTTTGAAATCAAACGCCGCGGTGAAAGCGCCTGCTGAGGCGAAGAACACCTGGCCCGCCACTCTGTAGGTGCGGCATTCCGTGGCCGGATTCAGCGTGCTGGTCACTCGAATCACTTGCGCCACTTTTCTCGCGAAAGACAATGCGCTCAGCAATACGCCCACGCCCACGCCGAGCGCGAGGTTGTGCGAGCCCACGACGACGACGACCGTAGCGATCATGACGAGGCTCGAACTTTTGGGATGCAACCGCAAGTTTTTGAACGACGCCCAAGAGAACGTACCGATGGAAACCATGATCATCACCGCAACCAGCGCAGGCATGGGGATTTGCCTCACCCATTGGCCGCCAGCCACAATCAGGATCAGGAGAACTATTCCGGCGGTGAGCGTGGAGAGGCGGCCGCGGCCTCCAGATTTCACATTGATCACAGACTGGCCAATCATCGCGCAGCCCGCCATGCCCCCGAACAGACCGGCGACGAGATTGGCTATCCCTTGGCCCGTGCTCTCGCGATTTTTGTCGCTTGGCGTGTCAGTTAAATCATCCACGATTTGTGCCGTTAGAAGCGATTCCAGCAGTCCCACGGCTGCCAGCCCCAGAGAATAGGGCAGAATGATCCCGAGAGTTTCGAGCGTCCATGGCACTTGTGGCCAAAGAAACATCGGCAGGGTCGAGGGCAGCTCGCCAAGATCGCCCACGCGGCGCACGTCGAGTTTCAGGAGAATCGAGACGATCGTGAGCCCGACGATCGCCACCAGCGGCGACGGAACAGCTCGGGTAAAGCGAGGCAAGACATAAATGATCGCCAGGCCCGCCGCGACCATCGCATAGACGGTCAGTCCCGCGCCCTTGAATTCAGGCAGTTGCGCCATAAAGATCAAGATGGCGAGCGCATTCACGAAGCCGGTCATCACGGAACGTGAAACGAAGCGCATGATGCCGCCGATGCGGGCCAAGCCCGCGAGGATTTGCAGCACGCCGGTCAGCAGTGTGGCAGCGAGCAAGTAGGGCAAACCGTGCTCTTTGACCAGCGTGACCATCAAAAGTGCCATCGCGCCTGTTGCGGCAGAGATCATGCCCGGACGTCCGCCGCAAAACGCCGTGACCACCGCGATGCAAAAGGACGCGTACAGCCCGACTTTCGGGTCCACCCCGGCGATGACCGAGAACGCGATGGCCTCGGGAATGAGAGCCAACGCCACCACCGTGCCCGCAAGCAAATCGGCGCGCACATTGCCCAGCCAATCTTGGCGAATTCTCTGACGATTAAAGACTCGGTTAATAAATTGATTCATATTCTGCGTCGCTGCCTGTTCCGGAACCATCCCGGAAGCGCTTGACGACAAGACTTCTGTGATCGACGAATTCGCGCTCACGGCAACGTTTTCGTCGTTTCGAAAGGGGATCGCGAGAAGGAGAAGGTTGCTTCCTAGCTCAGGTACCGGGCATGACAGTATCGAGAGAGAATCCACGATTCAACTAAAAGATGCGATTAACGGGTGGGGAATACTGATCAGCCCGAAAAAGTTTGCCGCACGAGAGTGCCTCGCTACCATGCCGCACCATGAAACCGTCGGCTCGCGTCGTATTCGCGATCGTAATATCCTGTTTCTTCGTTTCCGGAGCGGCAGGCCTCGTTTATCAGATCGTGTGGGCTAGGTATCTGGCCCTTTTCCTTGGTCACACTAGTTACGCGATTGTGGCGGTCCTGGCCGCGTTCATGGGAGGGCTGGCGATTGGCAACGCTTGGTTCGGCTTTCGCGCGGATCGCTCATCCCGTCCTTTGGCGCTCTATGGGTGGCTCGAAATCGGAATTACCGTCTATGCGGTCTTGTTTCCGGCTTACTACGCTTTTTGCCATAACGCGTATGTCTTTTCCGGTAAGTTCTGTCCCATGGGAAGCACCCGCTTGCTGCTTCTGAAATTCCTATTCGCCATCCTGACGATTATCGTTCCCACGATTCTTATGGGCGCGACGTTTCCGGTGCTAACCCGGTTCGTCACACGTTCCATGTCCGAACTCCGAGAACGCGTGGCCGCCCTTTACGCGACCAACAGCGCCGGCGCAGTGGCAGGTGTGCTAGTGGCCCAATACTGGTGGGTGCCTGCAATTGGATTGGAAATGGCGGTCTATGCGGCGGCGGCTCTGAACCTCGCCGCGGGTGTGGCTGCTCTCTATTTGAGCCGTCGGATGAATGAGGGGAAACCGGCGGAGTCTTTGAAATCAGTCAGCGAAGCCGGCGTTGTGGAACGGTTCTCGACGAAGGAGCTGCGCATGGCGATCATCGCGATCGGAGTCTCCGGATTTGTGGCGATGCTTTACGAGGTGGCGTGGACCCGGCTTCTTGCGCTTGTGCTAGGTTCGAGCACACACGCCTTCGCGTTGATGTTGGTCACATTTATTACCGGTATCGCTTTCGGATCGTGGGCGGTCTATCGGTGGAAAACCCTGCGGCGGACACTCGACGCATTTGCGTGGGCGGAAGTCGCGCTGGCGGTTGCCCTGTTTTTCTCCCTGTTCTTCTACGAATACTTGCCTTACTGGTTTTCACACCTTGGAGATTCGCTGAGCCGCAAGCCCGAGACTTATCCGGTATTTCAATTCCTTCAAGCGCTGGTCTGTTTTGGCGTCATGTTTGTTCCGACCGTGTGCCTTGGCGCCACACTTCCATTGGCCAGCCGCATCGCCACATCGGAAGTCGCCTCGACTGGCCGGTCGGTTGGCAGAGTGTTTTGCGTGAACACGATTGGCACGGTATTAGGCGCAGTCGTCACGGGTCTTTGGCTCCTTCCAGCCGCCGGCCTTGCGAGAACGTTCGCTGTGGGCATAACTCTGAACGCGCTGATCGGTTTCGCCATTTTGAATCGGGATCGGCTCAACCGGCGTACTGTTGTGTTCGCCCCGTTGGTTGCTTTGGGATTCGTTTGGCTTTGCGGGACCCTGTTCACTCAAACATGGCAGCGCGCTTTTTCACTCGGTCTGTGGCGGAATTTGTCCCCGCCCGCGAGCCTTCAGAACTACCGGAACATGATCGCAAATGAATCGCTGATGTATCATCGCGACGGCGCCGGATCCACCGTGACCGTGGTGAATTGGAACGAGCAGGGGCGCGAATTGATCGGCCTTAAAGTCAACGGAAAACCGGACGCAAGCACGCAACTCGACGTCATCACACAACGTTTGATTGGGCATATCCCGATGTTTCTGCGTCCCGAATCCCGGCAGGCTCTGGTGATCGGTCTGGGCAGCGGGATGACTTGCGCCAGCATCGCGAGACACCCGACGATTGAGAGAATCGATGTAGTGGAGATTTCGCCGGAGGTGGCTGAAGCCGCGCGCCACTTCAGGGACTTTAACGACTCTGTCCTGGATAATCCCCGCCTTAACTTGGCGGTCGAAGACGCGAAATCGTTTCTGAAACTCACGGATCAACAGTACGACATCGTTATCAGCGAGCCTTCGAATCCGTGGATGGCCGGCGTGGCGGGCGTGTTTTCTCTGGAGTATTACGAAAGCTGCCGCGAGCGGCTGAAGCCCGGAGGCCTGATGGCGCAATGGTTGCAAGTGTATGAAGCGTCCGAGGACATGGTAAACATGGTGATCCGGACGTTTTCGACCGTTTTCCCGTACGTGAGCATCTGGCGAACAGCCGTTGGCGATCTGCTTCTCGCCGGCACGCTCGAACCCAACCCTGTCGATCTGGATCAACTGGCTCGCCGCTTCGAGGTTCCCGAAGTGAAATCAGATTTGGAAAGTGTGGGGATCGTCGCGGTTCCTGTGTTATTGTCGTGCCAAATAGTCTCGCAGGAAAACGGCGCTTTCTTGCCAGCGCAGGGGCCGCTCCACAGCGATTTTTTCCCCGGATTGGAGCATTTGTCCGAACGTGCATTCTTTGTCAAACGGGAAGTCCTTCACTGGCGGGGTTTCGACGAGAATTTGTTGACCCGCCCGAGGACACTGCTCGGACAGTACCTTGAGACATATCCGCTCGCAGAGTCGGATTACAAGGCTTTCGGTCGATTCTATCTGGACCACCGGCTTCCTGAGTCGAACGTTTTCCGATCGATCATACTGCGCTGGCAACGGGAGCAGCCCGAGGCCACACTGCCGATGGAGATGATGGCGCAAGTAATGGGAGGCGCGCTTGCGTCGGAATCTGAGGCCTTGCGGCTTGCGCCTCTGCGCGACACGTTGTTCGAGCGCGCGGAAAATGATCCCGAACCGTTGAGAATGTATGCGTCTTATTTGATGCAAACCTATCGGGCGCAGCGTACCGTTTTTAATTTGCCTCCCACCGAGGAGCTTGAACGATTGATTCAACGCTTGCTCGAAACAAACCCCAAAAACCAGCGAGTCTATAAGCTGCATTTGGCGGAGCTGGCTTGGGACCGGGGTGAGGACGACCGCTGTTTTGAGCTCGGACAATCCGCTTTTGATCCGGATATTACGAAAGGCGGACGTATCTCCTTCGCGATTGACCCGGAGGCGCCGCGGATTGTTCTTGCACGAATGGCCGAGAGCCTCTGGCGCTCCGGGAGCGTCGCGCAAGCATGGTATGTGTGCCAGAGCGCCGAAGAGAATCGCTACACGGGAACGTATCCTCCCTTGGACATGATCTACCGAAGAATCGAGGCGGCCGCGACGAATAGCCGGTTGACCGTGCCGCCAGAATGACCAACAAGGGTCAGATCTGCGAGTCATCGATTTGATTGGAGTTGCTCGGTCTTTTCGGCGGACTTTTTCGCGATGCACTCGTAGATGATCTTATCTTTTCCTAATCGCATCGTGCGCATCTTCTCGATTGCGACGAGAGCGAACTGCCCCTCCAGCAAACTGAGGACTTTCTCTTTTGTGAAGAATTGTTTCTCAACACCGTCAACTTCCACGAGGTTCCACGCCGCCGTTTTCGCCGAATTGCCAGAGTTTCGATCGTCTTCGGCGTTGACGCGAAAGGCAAACAGGCCGCAATGCTCGAGTAATTGGTGAATCTCGCCGATTATGGAGCGCGTCTGAATTTCGGAAAAATAGTGAAGAGACAGGTTTGCGACAGCGATGGAATAGGCGTTTTTCGGAAGTCCAATTCCGTTGCGGATGTCGATCACATAATGCGTCGCTTGGGGATTCCTTTTTCTGGACAGGGAAACCGCCTCTTCGGCAAAATCAATCGCCGTCACCTGGAAACCAAACCGCGTCAGCGATTCAGTGTCCAACCCGGCGCCGCAACCCAGATCGAGCGCCAAACCACCGGCCGGAGGGAAATGGCATTTCCACCGCTCAAGCCACGGATCGCCCGGGCTCGGTTCGGTCCTGCTTCCACTCCGGTACCGGATGTTCCAAATGTTTTGAATCGGTTTCACAAACGGGATCGACGAACCATGCTTATCCGATCTGTTGACAAGCGCGGTGAATTGAGCTGCTGCGCCTCACAGAGGCGCGTTCCAGAGCGCGGGTCTGTGACCCGCAGCATCTTCGAAATGTCAACAAACCGGATACGCATACGGCGCATAAGCCTGTCATACCGGCAATTTGATCTTGCCTTGATTCGAGCTTTGCCAAGGATCTTAATTGCTGTATAAGTTTTCTAAAATCCTGAATGTCACACAATGAATTCTGCGCGAATGATCTCTCGCCTGGTTGCGCCGCTCCTTTTGGGGAATCTCTTATTTTACACACAGGCCGCTCAAACGGTCGATTTCAACCGCGATATCCGGCCCATTTTCTCCGATCATTGTTACGCTTGTCACGGGCCGGATCAGAAAGCGCGGAAAGCGGATCTGCGGTTGGATGTCAAACAGACGGTATTCCGTGCGCTCAAATCCGGCTTGCTTGCCGTGGTCCCAGGAGATTCGGCCAAGAGCGAACTGGTCCGAAGGGTCACAACGGACGACAGTGACGATGTCATGCCTCCGCTCAAGGGCGGCAAACCGCTTTCGAAGAAACAGATTGGACTGCTCGATCAATGGGTTGCGGAGGGAGCTGAATGGCAAGGACATTGGGCGTACACAAAACCGCAACGAATCGAACCGCCGGCAGTTCAAGATAAGTCCTGGCCGCGTAATGACATCGATCGTTTCGTTTTTAACCGGCTCGAACAGGTGGATCTAAAGCCGTCCTCCGAAGCGTCCAAAGAGAAGCTGGCGCGGCGAGCGACGCTGGACCTTACCGGCCTTCCTCCGACCGTGGAGGAGATCGACCGTTTTCTCGCGGATGAAAGTGAAGGGAGTTATGAAACGCTGGTCGATCGCCTTCTCGAGTCGAAAGCTTATGGTGAGCGCCAAGCGATGTTTTGGCTCGATCTCGCGCGTTACGGAGAGACGCAGGGATACCACCACGACGCGCATCGGGACATGTGGCGTTGGCGGGATTGGGTCATGAACGCTTTCAACGATAACATGCCTTTCGATCAATTCACTACCGAGCAGTTGGCAGGGGATCTTCTTCCCAATCCCACTCCCCAGCAGATTATTGCCACCGGGTTTCACCGCAACGAAATGACGACGTCCGAGGGCGGCGCGCTGCCGGAGGAGTACGCGGTCAAGTATGTGGTCGGCCGGATCGACACCACCGCCCGGGTATGGATGGGAACTTCCTTGGCTTGCGCGGAGTGCCACGATCACAAATACGATCCGATCAAGCAGACGGATTATTATCGGTTCTTCGCGTTCTTCAACACGATTCCAGAGAACGGACTCGACCGGGAATCGAATCCGATGCCGCGCTTGGAACTGAAGACGCCCGATCATGAAATGCGGCTGGCTCAGCTCGATGCCGAAGTCGCCGCCTTGGAATCCGCGCAACGCAGATTAATTCAAGAAACGAATCTAACCTACACGGCGGATCAACAACGCTGGGAGAACGAACACCGCGAACGAAATATCGACAATTGGCTTCCCCTCCTTCCGGTTCAGTTCTCGTCGGAGAATGGCGCTGATCTCGTTGCGCGCGCCGACAATTCCATAACCGTGTCCGGTGCCAATCCGGCGCAGGACACGTATCGGGTAAAGGTGCAGACGCCAAATGACGGGATTTCCGGCCTCAGGCTCGAAGCTCTCCCGGATAGTTCGCAAGTCCATGGCGCCTCCGGACGCTCTGAGAATGGCGAGTTCATTCTGACGCGCGTCGAAGTTAGCGCTCGCAGTGCGAATCCTGAAAGGGCGAAAGTTCAAGTCCAGGCCATCGAACGTGGCGAGTGGTGGCGAATCGGTTCATTCGGGGGTGCCACTTCGACGAATCTTTTCGACGAAAACTTTGGACCGGAGCCCAAACCGGATCTGAGCGCTTCTTACTACGACACCCGGCTGAAATGGGTAAAGGTCGCCTATCTCGAAGACGGCAAAGACTACGGTGCCAGCCTTTCGAACGGAGCGATGTATTTTTATCACACCTTCGAAGCTCCGGTTCGAGGCCTCGCGCAACTGAAGATGGGCGGTTCCGCAGGCGTGAAGGTTTGGTTGAACGGTTCATTGATTCACTCGAAGAAAGCAAATAAGAACGGCAATCCCGATCTCGTGCCGATGCCGATTTCGGAAGGAGGGAATTCGCTCCTAATCAAAGTTTCAGCTTCTGGCGGCGACGGAAGCAGTTTTACCCTGGATCCGATGTTTCTGCCTGTCCTCGAACAAAGCGTCAAAATCGCGGCGGTCGGCGCCGACGCGAACCGTGGCGGTTATGAAGCAGGCGGAACGTTGGATGATCTAATTGAGACTGGCTGGTCAATCGATGTGAACGGAGATAACGCAAAAGCCCCCCATTTCGCTTGGTTTCGGTTTTCAGAATCCTCCGGATTCTCCGAAGGCACGGAACTTGACGTTCGCTTGATTTTCAGCGCTCCGGTGCCGCACAACACGCTTGCGCACTTCAGATTGGCGATGACGCGCTCGAACGACTTGAACAGTTTTCTCTCGCTTCCGAACAACATTCGGTCGCTGCTCGTGGTGCCAAGTTCTGATCGCACCTCTCAAACGGCCTTGGAGCTTCAGCGGTACTACCGCGAGCAATTTGTCGAGGAAGCGAAAAACCTGACAAAAATTCTCAGCGCAAAACAATCCGAACGAAAGACGTTCCAGGAGACGATTCCTGTTTCGATGGTGATGCGTGAAATGGAGATGCCGCGAAAAACACATCTGCTGATCCGCGGCGAGTACAACAACCCAGGCGAAGTGGTGGCGCCCGGTGTTCCGGAGGCAATTTTTCCTTGGGCGGAGAATCTGCCGGCCAACCGCTTGGGCTTGGCGAAATGGCTGCTGGATCCGGATCATCCGCTGACAGCCCGGGTGCTTGTGAATCAGTTCTGGCAGCAGCATTTTGGAACGGGCCTTGTCAAAACCTCCGAAGATTTCGGCGCGCAAGGCGAAAGTCCTAGCCATCCGGAGCTTCTCGACTGGCTCGCCACAGAGTTAATTGGCTCCGGATGGAACATGAAGCAAATGCATCGCCTGATTGTGACGTCCGCCACGTACCGCCAAGAGGCTGCCGGAACAGCGCAACAACTAGAAAAGGATCCTGGAAACCGTCTGTTGGCCCATTTCCCGCGGCAACGACTGGAAGCCGAAGCTGTTCGCGATCTCGCGATCTCGGTCAGTGGTCTTCTAAATTCGAAAGTCGGGGGGCCGAGCGTCTTTCCATATCAGCCGCCCGGCCTTTGGGAGCAGGTCGCTTTCGAAGGCACACGCAAGTGGGAGCAGAGCCTTGGGGTCGAGAATTATCGGCGCGGCCTTTACGTCTATTGGCGGCGATCGGTTCCTTACGCTTCGTTCGTTACGTTCGACGCGCCGAGTCGCGAGACCTGCACGGTCAAAAGACCGCGCACCAATACTCCCCTTCAGGCTTTGGTGTTGATGAACGATCCGGTCTATGTCGAGGCTGCACGGACATTCGGCTCCCGGATTATTCAGCAAGGTGGAAACACTCTGGACGAGAAGGTTGAGTTTGCGTTTCGAACGTGTCTTGGCCGAAATCCGACTGAAACCGAACAGGTCCGGATTCGCACCGCTTTTCAGGAGGAACTGGCGCATTTCTTGGAACGGCGGGCGGATGCGAATCAGCTTGTGCATGTGGGCGCCACGCCGCCGCCCAACGATGTGGACCCGATCGAGTTGGCTGCGTGGACCATGATCTCTCAAGTGCTTCTAAATCTTGATGAAACCATTACCAAAGGTTAGCCAAAGGCATCCATTATGTTATTCGAAGATCAGTTGCATCGAACAATAGCCCGGCGCGCCTTTCTCAAGAATGCCGGTCTGAGTCTCGGTTCGCTCGCGCTCTCGTCGTTATTGAACGAACGGATAGTCGGAGCCGCCCCGGAGGCCGGACATCCCGGACTATCGGGAGTTGTCAATCCTCTCCATTTTGCGCCTCACGCGAAGAGGGTTATTTATCTATTCATGTCCGGGGCGCCGTCCCAGATTGACCTGTATGATCCCAAGCCAAAACTCCGCGAAATGACCGGTCAGTTATTGCCGGATTCTGTTCGAAAGGGGCAGCGAATCACAGGAATGACCAGCGGTCAAAAGTACCTCTTATGCGTCGGTTCGCCGTTTGACTTTACACGCAACGGCCAATGCGGCATGGAGCTTTCGGAAGTTCTGCCGCACATCGGTTCCGTCGCGGACGAAATTGCCCTGGTGCGCACGCTGCATACCGACCCGATCAATCATGATCCCGCGGTCACCTACCTTTTTTGCGGACATCAACAGCCAGGCAGACCGACATTGGGCGCCTGGACGTCCTACGGGTTGGGGAGCGAGAACAGCAATTTGCCCGCCTTCATCGTGATGCTTTCGGGCCGGGGAGGACAATCGCTCCAGTCGCGCTACTGGGGAAACGGATTTCTGCCCAGCAATCATCAAGGCGTTCAATTTCGCGGGCAAGGCGACCCGGTTCTCTTTATCTCCAATCCGCCCGGAGTGAACCAGGCTACACGGCGCCGGATGCTGGACCAGGTGCAGGCGTTTAACCAGATGCAACTCAATCAGCTGAACGATCCTGAGATCGCAACGCGGATTGACGCGTATGAAATGGCGTTCCGAATGCAGACCAGCGTTCCCGAGTTGATGGATATTTCTAACGAGTCGAAAGAGACGCTCGAAATGTACGGAGCGGAGCCGGGAAAAGGTTCGTTTGCAAATAATTGCCTGCTCGCGAGGAGGCTGGCGGAACGCGGCGTCCGGTTTATCAATCTGCTGCACCGGGATTGGGATCATCACGGCGGATTACCGGCGGGAATTCGTTCTCAAGCCCGGCAAACCGACAAGGCATCCGCAGCGCTCATCAAGGATCTTAAAGAGCGCGGTCTCCTGGATGAAACCTTGGTTGTCTGGGGCGGGGAGTTTGGCCGCACCGCGTATAGCCAGGGCAATATTTCGAAAGATAACTTCGGACGAGACCACCATCCGCGGTGTTACAGTGTCTGGCTTGCGGGCGGCGGAATCAAGGGCGGCGTGACCCACGGCGTTACCGACGATTTCTCATACAATATTCTCAGCGACGGTGTCCATGTTCACGACTTGCACGCCACAATTCTGAATCGGCTGGGTGTGGACCACGAACGCTTGACTTACCGTTTCCAGGGACGTGACTTTCGGCTCACGGACATCGCTGGCAAGGTGGTTGAGAAGATCCTTGTTTAAGGCGGTCAATTAGCCTCTCAGCCGAATGAGGCAACTGAGCGACCTTCAGTGAGTCCTTGGAGGCACGGGCATTTCATCTGTCTTGAATCACCTGCCTAAAGTATGAACTCCACGCAGCATTTCCGCTTGGCACGCTGGGCAACCGTTGATTCGGTGGGCGGAAACCATCGGCGGTACTGTTCGATCAGAGGGATCATTCGATCCAGGGGAATGTGAGATGGCCGCGATACAAAATCCGGTGTGTTGGGCAGTTCCAGGCTGAAAATCGCTTCCGATCGTTCGTGCAGCGTTAAGGCCTCAACCGGTTCGGCTGGCGCGTCGTACTTTTTCATAGAATTCTTGGTTGCCGTACTTTTCAAAAATCTGCTTCCACTCCGCCTGATCGAGGTCAACGCCGTTGACGAGGACCAATTGGATAACATCGTCCAGATCACCCAGGATTCGGTGCTCGATCCCTTGCTTGAGCACATGCAGCTTCAGTGCGATCAGGTGTTGAAGCGAAGGAATGCGCGCCGCAACCGAGCCAAAGCTAACTTCTCTTGACGCGCCATGAACGCCCGCAAACGTTGCCTCGCTGACAAACATCAGGTCCAAATCAATGTCTCGGTTCGCGGATCGAAATTGCTCAAAGGATTCATGCGTGTGAAAGCTCGTGTAACCAATGGCGGGAACGGCCTCCGCCCACGTCGTCCGGTCCGCCTTGAGTACCAGAAGGTCCAGATCGACGGTGTTGCGCGAATAACCGTGGGCGATCACCGCGTGGCCCCCGATGACCAAAAAGGGTCTCTGGACCACCTTTGCGCAGGCTGCGATGATTTCAGGCGTCGTCATGGGGTGGGGTAAAGAATAGCGAAGGAACAAACTATTGAAATCACCAAAAAATCAAATCAGGTTCCACCCGTGAGCGTCGATGATGCGTGCGATGATCTGCCGACGCCTGGCTGGCGAGACTTCACCGCGACGGCTGCGAAACTGCTTCTTGTCCACGCCTACAATCAAATCGCACTTGCAAAGCGTTTCCCAATCAAGTCCGTCGGCCCGATCCAGGATGACTTCGGCGGCGGTCGGCACGCGCATACCACGCTGGGAGGAACAGAGCAAGATTTCGACAAACGGTTTGTTGGCGACGCGAAGGGAGTGCGAGATGATCACGCAAGGATGCTCGCCATGGCCGGCATCGTATGAATAAATTTCCCATTGGTTCACAAATCTTCCCAGCGCTTAACGCGTCGCAGCGACGCAGCCGACTTCCGGACCGCGGCGCGTTCCACCTTTTCCCATTCTCCGTCGGGGGCGAAGGCTTGCCGAGCCTGTTCTGCCGTCATTGGGGGAGGGTTGAGATAAGTCATCTCTTCGCGTTCCATGCGGCGGAGTGCTTCACGAACGATCTCGCTCTGGTTCCCAAAACGCCCGCTTGAGATCATGCGCTTGATGAACGCTTCGTTCTCTTTGGCCAATGCGAATGCCATACGCCATAGAATGTGCCAACTATTGGCCACGATAGCAAGCCAGCTTTGGGCTCTGGCTTTGGAAACACTGAGGCCACCCTGGCTTCGACAACATAAAACCACTCCCTATAACGAAAGGCGGCATAAACATGAAAAACTCTTTGGCTTTGATTCTGGCGGGCCTCCTGTCCGGCGCGGCCACCACCCCGTAGTCCATTGCGATTGCGGCTGAGACGGAAGGGTCCGCAGTTGCTTTTCTCCTCCAACCGGAGCGGCAATTTCGAGATCGTGCTTATCAACGCGGGCGGCACCAACGTGAAAAACTTAACCAATCACGGAGCCGAAGAAGAAGCAAATCGTGGCAGGCGAAGCGCAAGTGGGCCGCTTCACTCTCGGAGGCGGCCAGCTCGCATGGAAGCTCAAGGCTGCGCCAGAAGGAAAGTAAGAGCGCGAGTTCGTGACTCCTGAGTGGGCATGGAGGATTCCAGGGACTCGCAGGGTCGTCCCTCCGATCGTGGCATGAGATCGCTGCCGCACTGAGCTTGGCGGGTTTCTTTCCTCGTGTGGTTCTCCTCTTCTGGCGGAAGGCCATCGAGATACGATTGTTGTGGCGGCTCCTGCTCCGACGGCCAGTTCCTCTTGGCGACGGGGAATCCTAAAACGGCAGTTATTTAGCTTAACGCCAAGACGCCAAGACGCGAGGAGGCAAGGTTATCCAAAGCCACCGCTCTTCACCCCTCCGGTGAGGTCTAAGTGGTCACTCTTTGGTCCATAACCTCCAATTCGATGCGGCCTTTGCTTCTCCGCGCCTTAGTTAGCGTTATTCGCCGTCTTTCGGGTGAAATCCTCGGCACCTTTCCCGGCCCGGGCAAAGTTTTTTCCGAAAGCCCTTGACCTAACAATTACGAGTGTGCTATTTGATATATCACGTTCGTAATAATTACACGCTTATGCCTGAGCTGCCGAAGATCTCCGAAGCCGAATGGGAAGTCATGAAGGCGCTCTGGCGGCGCTCGCCGCAGACCGCCAACGAACTGGCCGACTCTCTTGCGCCTCAGAACGAATGGAACCCGCTGACGGTCAAAACGCTCATTAACCGGCTCGTGGCCAAAGGGGTTGTTGGATACAAGAAGGAGGGCAGGGCCTTCCAATTTCGACCGCTCTTCAAGGAGTCGGATTGCGTTTTGGCGGCGACCGAATCGTTCCTGGAGCGGGTCTTCAACGGGTCTTTGAACCCGATGCTAACTCACTTGGTCCAGAACAAGAAGCTTTCCCGAAAACAGATCGCCGAACTCAAGAGAATCCTGGAAGAGGAAGGAGGCTAGTCTATGGAAACGAATTCGATGCTGACATCGATCTTCGGATGCGTGCTCAAATCCTCCTGGCAAGCGGCGGCGCTGGTCTGTCTGGTGTTAATAGTGCAAGGGATCCTGGGCCGCAATCTCTCGGCTCGCTGGCGTTACGGCCTTTGGTTTCTCGTGCTGGTCCGGCTGCTGGTTCCAGTCTTGCCTGAAAGCGCGTTCAGCATTTACAACCTGGCGAAAACCTCGGCGAGTTCCGCGAGTGGACGTGAGCGGCCTGCTTTTGAGCTGCTGACCCGTGGGAATGAGCGGAAAGCAGTGTCGGAATTGTCGGCGGTATCGCAAATGCCTTTATTTCCTGAGGCCTCCGCGCCTTTGCCGCAGCCAAAGAAATCTGTCCGGCTGTGGACTTGGCTGATCGGCCTGTGGGTATCCGGGGCAACAATGCTGGCGGGGTGTTTTGCGTGGCAGATCGTACGGTTCAACCGCCGCGTGCGCCGATATGGGTGTCTGGACGACGCCCGAGTCCATTCCATCCTCGAGGAGGCTAAACTCAGCGTGGGTCTGAAGACGGCGGTTCAGCTTGTAGAGACCTGCGAAACGCCTGTCCCCGCAATGTTCGGCTTGATCCGGCCGAGGCTGTTGCTCCCAGCAGACTTCCGGAAGGACTATTCGGAACACGAACTCCGCCTGGTCTTCCTCCATGAACTGACGCACCTGAAACGGCGCGATCACGTCGTCAATTGGATGATGCTCGTCCTGAGCACGATCCATTGGTTCAACCCACTCGTTTGGCTGGCGTTTGGCCGGATGCGCGCGGATCGCGAACTCGCGTGCGACGAGCAAGTGCTGACAGTCTCGCCAGACCATCAGAACAAGAGCTATGGCCAAATGCTCATCAAATTGCTGGAAGGTTTGCCCCAGCCTGCACGTCTGCCTGGATTGATCGGAATTGTCGAAAACACCCACCAACTCAAAAGGAGAATCACTATGATCGCAAAATTCAAACGTCCCGCCCGCTGGTCTGCGCTGCTGGCACTGCCCGTCATTGCTCTCGGTTTCATCACGCTCACCGACGCGCAAACGAAGACGGAAAGACCGGACAAGGAAGTGATCGCCGAGATCGAGAAATTGAGCGGCAAGGTCACGTATGATGAAACTCGAGCAGACCGTCCTGTGATCGGCGTGGATTTCTTCATCAATGACGAGGATTGGTGGAAATCCAAGGTGCCGCGCTTGAAAGTTACCGACAATATGTTGAAGCGTTTGGAAGCCCTGAAAGAACTGGAAGACCTCGACCTGACGGACGCCCAGATCTCTGACGAAGGTTTGGCGTGCCTCCAAGGGCTGACGAGACTTAGGAAACTTAGTTTGCTTTCCACGAAGATTACTGGTTCGGGCCTCAGACACGGCTTCGGCAGAACGGGTGGTAGAGTTGTGACTCTTAAGCATTTCCAACTTTTCGCGGGACATTTC
>JAQBVM010000536.1 GCA_027623095.1 Verrucomicrobiota bacterium | reverse complement strand
CAGAAAAGAAGAAAGGGCCATCCCCTTCTAAACCATGTCTTCGCCAACCCATGAAAACCGAATAATCAGCCCCTACAATCCGCGAACGAAAATAACCAAACCATTCGCCGGTTTTGCCGCGCCCACGAGCAACACGACCTTCGCCCCAAACCAATTCTTCGATGCCTGCCTCCCCTATTACTCACGCGGGGTTGTTCGTTTAGTGGCCTACCTCATTCGCAAGACCCTTGGTTGGTGCGACACCCAGGGCAATCCCCAGGAGGAGCAAATCTCCGTCAGTTACCGTGAGCTCATCACCAAGGCCGGGATCAGCCGCGATATGATCCGACAGGCTCTCAATGAGGCTGTGGCCGGACACTTTATCGAATGCGTTCACGAAGGTCGTGCCAATGCAATTGGCAAGGTGGGCCAAAGCGCGTGCTACCAACTCAGATGGGACGCCACTCCAGAGTATCGCAAAAAGCCGTCGGATTTCCGTGGCTTCTTCGAGGCCCAAGGCAACCGCACGGATATTCCCAACGAGTTTTTCGATGTCATCATCCCGAACGAACCGTTGTCTGTGATCAAGGCCGTCGGTGCCGTCATCCGTTTCTCCATCGGTTTTCAGGCCAAACATGGACGCCGCCGTCAGCAGGTCGCCCTCTCCTACAAAGAGATTGAGCGCTATGCCCGCATCGGCAGTCCGATGGACTTGAGCAAGGCGCTCCGGACCGCCTTGGAGAAAAACTACCTCGTGCGCCTGGAACCCGGTGTCTTCAGCCACCGCAGCGATGAGCGAAAGCCCGCCATCTACGCTCTCCGTTGGGCGGCCGATTGGCACGGTCAGAAAAACATAGCAGCTCCGGAAGTGTCCGAAACTCGTAGCAGCCACGGTCGGAAAATCGAAGCAGCCGGACAGTCCGAAATCCGAAGCAGTATTCAAACGAAACCAGAAAACGAAACTAACAAACAACAGGTTGCTCCCAAGGCGAAGGCCACAGAACTCTTAAAGGGGGCAGGCTTTGGAACCAAGGTGGCGGCAAAGCTCGCCGAACACGTTTCGTTGGAAACCATCGAACGTCAGATTGAATGGCTGAAAGACCGTGCGCCGTCAAGGAACCGGCTGGGATTGCTCCGCAAGGCCCTCGAGCAGGATTGGTCGGAGCCGATGAAAGTTGGGATGTCCCAACTTGTCGGGAAACCGGGTTACGTGTTCGCTCAGCATTTTTATGCTGCATTCGCGGGCAATCACGCCGAACCGGTGAACGAACCGTCCCCGCGCGATTGCGAAGCCGCCGAGATGTTTTTGCACCGGCTGGTCGCAGTGAACGCCGATGTGTCCGCGTCCGAGGCTGGTCGTGCCTTGGGGAAGCTGGCACGCGAGCAACGCAACCCGTTCCCGTCGCTTCAACTTGGCTTGCGCCAGTTGGGTGACCGGCTGTTCGTTCGCGTCAAGGTCGAACGCGAACAGTCGGCGCGGGAAGCGCAAGAACTCGAGCGCCAAGCAAACGTCAAAACGCTGGCTCCCGACTACGGGGGATTTCTGCGCGGGGAAGAGCAGCGCCTCCAAACCGGACAGCCCGACGACTACGCAGGTTTCCTCGCGCACCGCAGCGCCGAGCGCGAAACGATTATTCGCAGCAACTCAGTATGGTCACGTTCGCCGCGTTGGCTGGAGCTGTTCGATTCCGAGCCCCGCCGTTTGAGCGACCTCCAATGCTTTTTTCAACTGCCAAACTTCGAGCAGTGGCAAGCGACCCATAACTCCACACCACAATCATGAAAGTCATCACTGTCATCAACGCCAAGGGCGGTTGTGGAAAATCCACCATCGCCATGAACGTGGCCAGCGGCCTCGCCCGTGAGGGGAGAGTGCTGCTCATCGACATGGACCCGCAGGCACAGGTCACGCAGTGGCTGAAGGCTGGCGATGGTCTCACCGCGACGGGCACATTGCTCGCCGCGCTGACAGGAGAGCAGACGTTTCGCGAGGTCATTCAACCAACCCGAATTGCGAACCTATCCTTCGTCGCCAGCGCAGATGGCTTGGAAGACCTCGGACGCCAGATCACTGAGCACGAAGGTTACCCGTCGCTTTTGAGCCAATTGCTTGCCACGGAGTCTCTAGCGGCGGATTTCGATTTCATCGTCATCGACAGCCCGAACCAAATCAGTCCGATCATGGAGAACGCTATCTTTCCGGCGGATTTGTTCATTGTGCCGTTCGAGAGCACGAAGGCTGTCCGCAGCTATGCGAGTTTCTTCAAACTGCTGCTCCGGCTCCGCGCGACCGGGGACTACGACATCCTTCACGTCCTGAGCAACCTCACCCGGTTGCCCGGACTCCGCGCCCGTGTCCTGTCGCTGATGGAGCAGGACAAGATTGTCGGCGCACAGACCGAGATCCGCTCGTGCGGCTGGCTCGCGCAAGTGGACGAATTCGGTGGTTCCATTTTCCACTTTCGCCCCTTTGCCAAGGGCGCGCTGGACCTTGCACAGCTCGTCGAAGAAGTTCGAGGATCGTTTTCATTATCAACTAACGGGAACAGCCCGATACCGGACTCCGCGCCTGCGGACTCTGTTTCAATGCCATGAAATTACCTGAAGGAAAAAGCCGTCTTGATCTGGTGAAAGCCGGTCTCATCGGAGGCTTGGCCAAACGTGGCCGTCTGGTCGTGAGCCTCGACCGTTTGCTCGAAGACCCGCAGAACGAACGTAAGACCTTCCGCAATATGGAAGGCTTGATTGCGTCCGTGAAGGCGTTTGGTGTGATTGAACCCATCACCGTCATGCCCGAGGGCGACGCGTTCCGAATCCTCACCGGCCATCGCCGTGCCCGCGCGGCTCGTGCCGCCGGAGTGAAAGAGGTCGAAATCATTGTCCGAGACCCCGAGGACGAACTCGCCCGCCGCCGCAAGAGCATCGTTTCCAACGTGCAGCGC
>JAQBVM010000535.1 GCA_027623095.1 Verrucomicrobiota bacterium | reverse complement strand
GCCGAATGCGCGTGTACCGGATATTGCGCGCAAGGCGCTGGAGGTGATTGCGAGTTTTAGGTAGGCGGCTGCGGTCAAGCGCGCATCCGGGTTTTCTCAGAATTAGTCGCTTTTATTATTCTCGGCTATCGGGAAAACTCACCTGCGCACCGCTGCGCCAGCCACATCTCCAAATTCTGCCGCACCATCTGGTACGCCGCAGTCCGCTCTTGCCGCCGGCGTTGATACACGGCGGCGCACTGCACTCTGCAACTACGGACTGCGATCGCCCCAAATATGCCAGCAGCGCTGCTCATCGTCAAGGCAGAAACTGAAATTCCAACAGACGGGCGCGATCCTCAGCGTTAGCGGGACACAGTCAGATAGCAACAACGCAACGCTACATAGACCTGCGACCAAGCGTGGTTAGGGCTGCAGTGGAGTTGGTTTGATCAAACTCTCTACCGCTATTTCTTACTTTACACCGCAAAACGTGTAATGGAAGCCGTCGCCCTCATTTGATCTTAACTTGGTAGAGTAATAACCAATATGTGCAGGATTAAACATTTCAAATTTGGCAACCAAATCTTCTTCGTTTTCCACAAAAAACATAAGGTAGTTCTCAACATTTACGCTGCTATTTGCCGGATTCATCAGGTCGTAATTCGGATACGGGATGTCGTCGATGTTCGCGATCAAAGAACGCTGCGGCGTCTGTACTAACTCGCTGTTTTCCGTAAACGCGATGCCCTGCACAGTGTGCAGCGACCGACCTTCGTCAAGCGCCTGCACCAGGTCGACGAAGGTTTCGTCGCCTTCGCCGAGTACGCAAATGTCGGCGTCGGTCTTGCTCAGGAGAATGCGTAGAATCGAGGTGGCGAGCGTATTGCCGACGTCGATCTTCACATGCGGATGGAAGCGCCGGACCATCTTGAACAGCTGCTTGGCGCGGCCATAGACACTGACCAAGGTTCCCATGGCGACGACATCGCACTTGGCCTGCCGGACGAGCGCTTCGACTTGTTCTTCGCTATACCGGTGCGCGTCGATGTCGATCAGGTCGAAGTCGAATCGTGCCCGCTCGGCGGCGGTCATGAAGTATGCCAAGCCGACATTTGGCAGTTTCGCGATAGCGTTGAGCCGGACGGCCATGTTTAATGAACAGGATCCGCATCTGTCTGGTACTCCCTTTTCGTGTGCATTCCTACGGTAACTTAGCTATCCAACTGGTTCAACCAAATTATTGGCCCAGCTGACCTAATTCTCTACCCATGCGTCACTTGAGCGGTTTTCGACCGATAAAGAAATAGTGAAAATCGGAGCCCTCGTCCTCGTGGTAGCAGGCGTCGTAATAACCGACGTGGACCTTCTCGAACAGGTGGAACTTGGCCAGCAGGTCCTCTTCTGAGCTGGTGAACTGGATGAAATAGCGGTCGACCGAGACGCGGGGACGCTGAAACCGCACCTCGCGCAGGCCGTTCCCCGCGTCGACCGAGTTCTCGTAGTACCAGCATTTCGTCCCAATCATGGTGGCCCAGATGATGCCGCCTGGCCGCAGCTGGTTGTAGATCGACTGCATCAATGCCTGAAAGTCGTCGGTCGGAAAATAGTAAAAGGCTTGGATGCCCATGATGATGTCGAAGTTCCCTCCGAAGAACACCGTGCCCGCGCTGGGTTTCGGATCGATGACCGCAAAATGGTCCGCGCAGTCCGGCATTCGGCGCTGGCAGCGTTCAATGTCGGGCACCGCGATGTCCACGCCGTAGACGTCGAATCCCTTCCGCTTGAAAAACTGGAGGGAGGCGCCGGAGCCGCAGCCAAAATCGAGCAGCCGCTCGTGCCGTGAGCCATCCAGGCCGAGCTCCGCCTTGAGAATGCGCCCGTACGGCCGGAACACGAAACTCTCGACGTTCTCCGCCTCGTACCCTTGTTGCCAGTAGTCGTGGTTGCCCTGCAGATAATCTTCCATCGTATCTCCAGCTGTTAGTGAGCCACCCGCAATCCGCGCCGATCGAACATTCGCCGCATCCATAATGCATCGGCAAGTTTGTCGCGCACATCTTTTATCGCCGTCAGTGTTGTTCTTCTGACGGATAGGAAATTCAAGCTCCCTAACACCTCCACATAATACAGCCTCCTCCCCCGCTGTCAAGTACCAATTTCCGCTAACCTCCACCCAACCATTGTCCTGGAATCAGGAACAACGTTTACTCAATATTAGGCAAGGATTGACCGGCCCAACATGTAGAAACTGCACATCTTCGATACGCCGGCATTGGCAGACCGCAACTCTCACCGCACCCTGCCAGTGTCTGAACCACACCCACCCACGCTCCGCCGCTGGTGCCATTTACGCAGCGCAGATTTACAACCCCAAGGTCTGATCAAACTCCAGTTCCGGGATCGGCTCTGCATCCGTACCTGCCGGGTGCGTCCACAGATCACGATCTGCTTCCGCCGCTAGGTTTGCCGTCTGTCTTGGCCTCCTGTACCGCCGCACCGAATTCGGAGGCACGGGCCTTCCAGTCGATTCCGGTCAGCCACTGGTTTTTCAGCCGGTGCGCCTCGCAGGTCGAGCAAACGCCGCGCGCGTCGAATACCGCGTGGGGCTTGGTGTCGGGGACGAGACATTCGGTGCAGTACTTCATGGCTTGATCGGGAGATCAGTTAGTCGCCGAGGATTAGGGCGTCGAGGTCGGAATTGCGCAGCGTGTTCAACGCCTCCAGCGGGCCAAGCACACTGGGGTCGCCATGGAGATTGAAGCTCGTGTTCAACACGCCACCCACGCCTGTGAGTTTTTCGAAGCTCTGAATAGTAGCGTAGTATTTGGGATTTCTATGTTCCTCCAGCGGTTGTGGACGCACGGTGAAGTCTGCCGAATGGCTGGCGGCACTAGCCCCGCTGGGCACAGATTCTGAAAAGCCGTTTCTGGAGATTGCGC
>JAQBVM010000534.1 GCA_027623095.1 Verrucomicrobiota bacterium | reverse complement strand
CGGGCGCATCTCCGAATGAGGACAGGCCCACCCTCCGCACTTCCGCCGGGGAGGACGCGCCGACTCTCGTTTCTCTCGGTGGGGCGACACTTCCGCCTATGCGGCACGCCACAGCGCCGCTTCGGCGCGACGGAGGCCGTGGAGCCCTGACTTCTCCTTGTGGGACGGGTGGTTTGCAAATCGGAGCTGTGGAAACGCCGGATTGCTTGGATGTCGCGGTGTTTCCACTGTGCCTTCTCGTTCGGGTTTTTCGCCTCAAGGTTGATCAGGGCTCCACGGAGTGTCGCCCCACCGGACCGCAGGGGGCTGAAACTCGAATCTTACCAGTTGCACCGTTCATCCTTAATATGAGCTCTCCTGGGTTCACCAGCCTCCGCGCTCCTCTCCTCAATCCGTTGAAGAAGAAACTGCGGTTCGCGCTTGCCCTCATTCAGAGATGCGCTCGGCGCGATCTTCGATTCCCGATTGACTTGGATCTCTGCGGATGCATTTACTATTGCGTGTACCAGAAACAACAGAGAACCGTCTCTCAACAAAGAAAGGTCTGTAGATCCATGAAATCATCTCGCATCATGATAACCCCATTGTTAATCGCAGCAGTGGCATACGTTTCCAGCGCAAGCCTGTTCGCCGCCACTGATGTCTCCGGAACCTGGTCGTGGAGTTTCGAGGGACGAGACGGTCAAGCGCGGGAATCGTCCATGGAATTGAAACAAGAGGGCGCAAAGATCACTGGCGTCATAAAAGGAGGACGCGGAGACAGCACCATCGAGGAAGGCAAACTCAATGGGAAAGAACTCTCGTTTAAGACGACACGCGAAACGCAGAACGGCTCATTTACGGCGAACTACAAAGCAACGGTCGAGGGCGATTCGCTTAAGGGAAACATCGCGATAAAGTTTGGGGATCGGGACATAGATCGCGAATGGGTCGCCAAGAGAGCCGGTGTGGATCCCACAGGAACCTGGGCTTGGTCCATGGAACAGGATAACGGGGACAAGATGGAAGCGACATTCAAACTCAAGCGCGACGGGAACGTCGTTACGGGAGCATTCACCCGGGAGGACAGCGATTTTAACCTGGAAATTAAGAACGCAAAAATGGCTGGTTCCACACTTACTTTCGAAACCGTTTTCGATCGGGACGGCAGTTCAACAACCATCAAGAACAGCGCCGTTATCACGGGAAGTATCATGAAAGGAAAATCGGAAGGCAAAACACCCGATGGCGAAACGTTTTCGCTCGATTGGACGGCGAAACGCAAGTGAATCCTAGAGGATGAGGTCCGGACCCGCTCCGACTCCTAATTCCAATTCGCTTTCAAGTTGAGACGAAATCCCCTCACCCATTCCCTCTCCCCATCCGATGGGGAGAGGGGAATCTTTCATAGGAATTAGTCTTACTTTGATCGCTTATTGGAATGAGGTCCGGCCGCATCTCCCAGACCTTTGTCTATGAATAGCTCACCTTTATTGCTTCAATTCCGGCCGCCAAGATTCTCGAGGGTTTGATCCAGTGGATTAAACAACCGAAAAGACATTCCCCGTTCGACCTGAAAACTTCCTAGTTTTCGGGTTTCGGTATGGCCGTCGAGAAATGCCACAGTGGTCACACCGGCATGGCGCGGATCATCCGCATGGATCATTCTCGGCGAACTGTTCTTTCGGTTCCGGTTATTGAACGGCGTGTGATCCGGACTCCAAACGTTCCAGGTGCCCCAGCCGCGGGTTTGAAGCGGCCCATCGTCGTTGATCTCGATTAGATAAGCGACCTGGGAATATCCGGGAATGGAAGTGACTTTCTGGTACGGCGCCGCGTCGTAGCGCTTGGAGCTGCGGTACAGATTAAAGTCGATCGAGTTGATAGTGTAATGGAGCACAAACGGCTCGCGGTCTTGGGGTTTCTTCTTGATCGAAGGGCACTGAAGCACCGGGATTCGTTTGTAAGCTTCGTACAGCACGTTCCCGGCTTGGAACTGACTCGGATCAATCTCTTTGTCCACGTATGCCGCCAAAAGATTCGCAAAAAAGTAACCTCCGCCATAGGTGTCTCCAGGCACCCAATCATCGTTGTCCATCGAATAAAGATGAGCGCCGAGCCCCAATTGCCTGAGATTATTGAAACACTTCGCCGTCCGCGCCTTCTCTTTTGCTTTGGCCAGCGCGGGCAGAAGCATTCCCGCAAGAATTGCGATGATGGCGATCACAACCAGAAGTTCAATAAGAGTGAATCCCGCGTTTGATTTCGAAACATCGGACTGGTTCCTTATTCTTGGAAATCTTGAAGTCATAAGCTTGCGCAATGAATCGTTCGTCGAAATTCGAAAGAATCGAATTTAACCGCGATCGGAACGATTAGAAACCAATCGTCCGGTAAGTCCAAGAAGAATATGGCTTGAGTCGGGAAGGGAATTCGAGCATTCAGCAGGTAACCACCCGAACAATGGCAAAGCCCGACTGTCCGATGCAAAACCCGCGCGTAACAGGTTCTTGGCTGGCTGTGCTGTTATGTCTGGCGTGCCAGCTTTCTTTAGCCCAGCAGTCGGATAACTCCCCTCCCCTCCATAACGTGGATGGCTCGTATGTCCGGGAATGGCTTGTCTTAGGTCCGTTTCCTTCGCCGGAAATGGAGACCGATTTTTTGGCGGACGTGGGCGGGGAAGCGAATGTTCGGCCCAAGGAGGGCGATGGGGTCACGCTGAACGACGGAACCACTCTAAAATGGACGCGATTTCGGTCGGACCTGGATTTGGTGAATCTTGAAGAGTTTTTTGGCATCCAACCGAAGTCTGTCGCGTATGTCTATTGTGAACTGAGCGCTGATCGGGACATGGAGACCGATGTTCGCGGCCTGTTGAGAACGGTCTCGCTATTTGATGGCACGTTTTCCAAGGTATCTGAGGGAATTAGCTGTCTCTTTTTG
>JAQBVM010000533.1 GCA_027623095.1 Verrucomicrobiota bacterium | reverse complement strand
GTTAGCAAAGGAATCGACTTTTCGGTGAATGGGAGAGGTCGTCGGTGATGAAGTGAAAGCGTCGGCAACGTTCAATCAAATGATCAATCTTCTGATTGATTTCGCCGAGCATGATTTGGAGTTCGCGAGCAATTTGGAGCAGCTCTTTCCCTGACTTTGTCGAGTTCCCTGTTTTTTGAGGCATGTTAACGAAACGGAGCCCCCAGACTTAAAAAGGGTTGTGGACGAACGGTTCGGACTGGCTGGAAGCGCTGAGTTGGTTCCTGTTCCGGGAAGATTACCGCGATACGCTCAAATCCGGTGTCGAAATCGCGGATGCATTGTGTCTTTCCCCTGAGCCGCCGAACACGCAGTTGAGCCGCGAAATCGGCTTGCCGAAAGTGGTTTAACCGTGCGAGTGATTACAGTTCAACAAAACAACGAACGACAAAAGAGAACAGTCTATGGCAAAACAATCCAAAACCCTCACCGCAAAATACACGAAGACCCAAATCCTGGATCATATTGCTGAGAATACGCAGCTCACACGCAAACAAGTGGGCGCTGTGTTGGATGACATTGGCAATGTAATCCAGATCCATATTAACAAGCGTTCAGTCGGCGAATTCGTCCTCCCGGGCATTCTCAAGATTTTGACCATCCGCAAACCGGCCACCAAGGCCCGCAAGGGGATCAACCCGTTCACGAAAGAAGAAGTGATGTTCAAGGCCAAGCCAGCTTCGACCGTAGTGAAAGTGCGCCCCCTCAAGAAACTCAAAGAGATGGTTCTGTGACAAACCCTTTGGAACAGAAGGAATGAGTTTCGCCCGACCTGCTGGATCGGCTATATGAGCGAAGAATTCGAACAATACGAGCGGAGCTGTGAAGAAATCAGGGTGGAGAATGCCGCGCTGCTCAAAGAGTTTGCCGCGTGGGTTCGCGGGCAAGGCGTCTCCGAAAGGACAGTTTGGATGCACCTTTCCAATGCCGCCTTCTACATCCAGGAATTCCTGTTATACGAGCAACCGCTCCGGCCCCAAGAGGGAGTTCTGAGCATCGGAATGTATCTCGGTTATTGGTTCATCCGCAAAGGGCCGATCGCGACCCCGGGAACCGTCAAGAGCAATGCAACAAGTCTGAGCAAGTTTTATTCGTTCTTGGTGGAAAAGGGTTTGGTGACCGCCGAGCAGTTGGATCGGATGCGGAAAACGATCAAGACTGAGACGGCGAATTGGCAAGAACGTGCCAGACGATACAATAACTTATCCATCACTGATCCCGGCAAGATTTGGATCTGAGCGGGCCAATGGATTCTGAAATGTGAAACCGAAACTTCAACGACCTGCTAATTCCGGTTTGAAAGTATTTCTCGACCACAAAACCCCACTTGCATTTGGTGCTGAAGACAAAGCCCCGGCAAAGAATAGCGCTTCATCAACCATGAAAGACGACTACGAGGAATACGAAAAAGCCTGCGGACAGATTCGCAAGGAAAACGGATTATTGTTGGATGATTTTGTCCGCATGCTGCGCAGCCAGAGGCTCGCTCTAAGCACGATCAAAACCCATCGGGGCAACGTGGATTTTTTCATTAACGAATTTCTGCTCTACGAGAGACCGCAGCGACCGGCTGACGGCATTGATGAGATTTCTGAATTCTTAGGGGACTGGTTCATTCGGAAGGCGATGTGGTCAACTCCCAGGCACATCAAGGCCAACGCCACAAGTCTTTATAGGTTCTACGCTTTCCTGGCGTCTTCCGGAAAAGTTACGCTCGCGGAGATGGCTGAACTCAAGAAAACCATCGTTATGCACTTGCCGGAATGGCAGGCCAGGTGCGAACGCTACAATGATGTGGAGATTGATGATTGGCGAAGAATGTCTTAGCCGCCAGTTTTCACCCCCCCCCAAGACCGGATTTGAGTTCCAGGGTAGTCTCATACTCCACAGATATCCGGCAGATTCAACATGCAGACCCACGTCCAAGCCCCAACCAAACACTCCCCGCCTTCCTCACTTCAATCATCTCCTCCATCCCATCCGCAAGATCAACCAGAAAATCTAGCTCGGTCTCTTCTTCCATCGAATCAACGCTCGTCAGAAACGGCGAGAACAGTTCCGAGCCGGTCACATCTTGACCGATCACGAACACGATGACTCTCGGTTTCCAGGACACTTCATCGAAAGTTTGACAACGCCACCGCTCATACGGAAGCAATTCGAGCAACATCAGGCAGCCTCGCTTCCGAATCGATCGTGCGGTTCCTATTTAATCTTCGCTTTTCTATCTGCGTTCATGGAGAACCCTTCAAAAGACTGCGACATCATCGAAGGAAATGCTTTAGATGTGCTTCGATCGATGAAAAAGGATTCGGTTGATTGCGTGGTCTGTTCACCGCCGTATTGGTCGCTTCGGGATTATGGATCGGCTGTGGATTCGATTTGGGACGCCCATCCAGGCTGCAACCATCAATGGCTCTCGGATCGACCCAATGGGAATCTCAAACACAGGGCGGCAAAGACAACGACGGTTACGGTCCAGAAGAAACCGGACGCATGGCAGAACGACCGGCGCTGTTCCCATTCCTGCCGCATCTGCGGAGCCTGGAAAGGTCAGCTCGGTCTCGAACCAAGCTTCGAACTCTACCTCAAGCATCTGTGCGAGATATTCGATGAAGTGAACCGGGTTTTAAAGACAAGCGGCACGTGTTGGATTGTCTTGGGCGATACTTATGCTGGAAGATGGGGAGCGGCCTCGCACAGGCTGAGCGGGAAAGCGCGTCGAACAGGTTCCAATCAACGCCCGCCGTCGAGTTTAAATCAAACGGTTAGCGCAAAGTCTCTGTGTGCAATCCCATTCCGATTTGCTATCGAGATGACAAACCGGGGATGGCTTCTGCGAAACGTGGTGATTTGGCAAAAGCCAAACGCTTTGCCGTGCAGCGCGAAGGATCGTTTC
>JAQBVM010000532.1 GCA_027623095.1 Verrucomicrobiota bacterium | reverse complement strand
CCAAGGGATGGGCGGGTTCATGTGCATCACGGGAGCCCCCGACGGTGAGCCCCAGAAGGGGGGGGTGCCCGTTGCCGACCTCATCGCCGGAATGTACGCCGCGATCGGGATCAGCGCCGCTCTCCGCCATCGCGAGGTGACTGGCGAGGGGCAGTATGTCGATATCGGAATGCTGGATACCCAGGTTGCGACCCTGTCTATCCAAGGGCTGAACTATCTTGCGTCGCGGGAAGTTCCCAAGCGCCTGGGAAATGTCCACCCGAACATCGTTCCCTATCAGGTGTTCTCGACTTCCGACGGGGACATCGTCCTGGCCGTCGGAAACGACAGCCAGTTTCAGCGGTTTTGTGAGTTCGCCGGTATTCCCGAGGTGGCGAGCGAAGAAAAATATAGCGCCAACGACGCCCGGGTTCGAAACCGTGATGCGCTGACGGCGATTCTAAATCCTGTTCTCGCCGCGCATCCGTCGCGTTATTGGATCGAGGGCCTCGAGCCTTTGAGCGTGAGTTGCGGTCCGATCAATACGATCGATCAGGTTTTCGCCGATCCGCAGGTGGAGGCCCGCGGAATGAAGATAGAAATGCCCCATCCGGCGACAAAAAATCGTCCGGTGGACTTGATCGGCAGCCCCCTCAAGATGTCCGCGACGCCGCCGTCCTATCGACACGCACCCCCGATCCTCGGACAGTCGACGGACGAAGTGCTGCGGGAATTGCTCGGCATTGACGAGCAGGAACTGGCCGACCTTCGGAAGAAGGGCGTTATTTAGCCGTCACCTCAATTACTGTACCGTGTCGGCAGGGTCCCAATCACCATCTTCCTCGGGAACCGATTCAGTGGCCCCGGCCTGATGGTGGATCATTTTCCAAGTTCCCTCCTCGCGAACGAATATGTTCGTGGCGACGAGGATTCCCTGGTCAAGCGTCTCGTAGCAAATGACGTAGCCCACGTCCCCAAACATGTGGGCGACGGAGTTCCTGCAATCGACGGCGGGTGAATTGGGGTTGCTCAGGATCGCTTGCCAGCTCTCCATCACGGCATCGCGCCCCTTCAAGGCGCTCCAGCCCGGATGAATGCAGGTCACCGGAGCCTGGCGTGCCCATAGTGCGTCCATGGCTTCCAAATCGCGCGTGGAAAATGCCAAATAGAATGCTTCGTTGGCGAAATTTACCGCCGCGTGTTCAGACATGTTTCCCCCGATCATCGCGTGAAGGGAACGACTTCCTCGATACCAGTCTAGCGTCGCGGTTCATAGAGAGGAAGGCGATGGCACTCCCTATGCCTGAACCGTTCTTTCGATTAGTCTCATCGGATGTCCAGCGAGCCCATTTACCACATTTGCCAGCGTGTCGAATGGGAAGCTGGAAAGGTGGCGGGCGCATATCGGGGCTCTTCGCAGGACATCAGTGACGGCTTCATCCATTTTTCGACGGGGACTCAAGTGAGGCGAAGCGCCGCCAAACATCGGGCCGGCCAAAGCGGCTTGGTGCTGCTTACTGTGGAACCAAACGTCCTTGGAAACTCCTTGAAGTGGGAACCTTCCCGAGACGGTGAGCCGTTCCCTCACCTGTACGGCACGCTTCAGTTGACCGCAGTTCTCCACGAGGACGATCTGCCTTTGGGGCCGGACGGATTGCATGTCTTTCCGCCGGCGATCCCGCTCGTGGGTCGCTGACAGCGGGACGGGACAACCGTGGATTCCTATAGTGTCCTCGGGCCCCTGCTCAGGTTGCTGGACCCGGAGACCGCGCACGGTTTGGTGATCAAGGCGCTGAAGAACAACTTGGTTCCCCGACCCGCGCCCTATGAGGATTTCGTCCTCAGAACCGAGGTGTGGAACCGGGAATTCGCAAATCCCATCGGGTTGGCCGCCGGCTTTGACAAGAACGCCGAAGTGGTGGACGGCATGCTTGCCCAGGGATTCGGGTTCGTGGAAGCAGGGAGTGTGACGGCCCGTCCGCAGCCCGGAAACCCACGCCCGCGGCTGTTTCGCCTGAAAAAGGATATGGCCGTTATCAACCGCATCGGCTCCAATAGTGAAGGGGCGCATGCCGTGGCCGATCGGTTGCGAGGCCGCCAACGTGTGGGCGTTGTCGGAATCAACTTAGGAAAAAACAAAGACAGTCGGGACATTGCCTCCGACTACGTGGAGGGGATTCGAGTCCTCGCCTCATTTTCCGACTACATGGTTCTCAACGTTTCTTCGCCTAATACTCCGGGGCTCAGAAAACTGCAGAGCCGCGAGCATCTGGGCGATCTGCTTGCGGAGGTGAAAGCGGCGCTGAGCGAGACAGCGCTCGTGCAGCCTCCACCGTTGCTGCTCAAGATTGCCCCGGATCTCACCGGCGACGACAAGAGCGATATCGCTGAAATTTCCCTTGCCGTCGGAATAGACGGACTGATTGCCACGAACACCACGGTAGAGCGCCCGGCGAGCCTTGCCGATCCCCACCGTGCGGAAGTGGGGGGCCTGAGCGGCCCGCCCCTTATGGCGTCGTCGACCCAGGTGCTTGGCGAAATGTATCGGTTAACAAACGGAGCACTGCCGATCATCGGCTGCGGCGGCGTCCAAAGCGGCGCTGACGCCTACGCCAAGATACGCGCCGGAGCCTCGCTCGTGCAGTTGTACTCGGCCCTCGTCTACCGCGGTCCCGGTTTGGTCAATCATATCAAGCGCCAGCTCGCCGAGCTGCTCAAGGCGGATGGTTTCACCAATGTTGCCGAGGCTGTGGGCGCCGATCACCGTTGACCGGGCGGTCCCGCGAGGAAACGGAAAGCGAGCGGGAAGAGCGCCACGATGAAGAATATGCGCACTACTTGGTGCGTCGAGACGAAGGCGGCATCAATGCCGAGGGACAGACTGATCAAGCTCATTTCCGCAAGCCCGCCTGGGGCGAAAGCCAGCAGTAGAGCGGCGAATGGGAGCCCCGTCGCGGCTTCCAGCGTGAGAG
>JAQBVM010000128.1 GCA_027623095.1 Verrucomicrobiota bacterium | reverse complement strand
CCTTCGGGACTTGGGCTTTTCTCGACGGAATCCCACCCTTGAAAGAGTGGGCTATTATCGATGCTCCCATCCGGGAGCTTGCGGTCGGAAACCTTACTCGGTTGGAGCAATCGCTGCCAGAAAATGTCCAAACTCCAGGGTGGCGCTGTCGCGCCACCGTGAGATTAGGGCTGCGCAGCAGCACAGCCCCACCAATTGAAGATCCACGGTCCCGATTCGCGTCCAATTCTCGGAGGTTTTCACTCTCCATCAGTACCGATCCCCTGCAGGCGGAAGCCGTTCAGTCTGTGATCAATCAAGGACCGGTACTGACCGAGGAGTTCGAAATCTTGACTGAACAGCCAGCTCAGTCATAGATAGACAAAATCTTGGAACGTCCGATCGAATATCATGACCCTCCGATCACTCCTCAAAACCTTGTCCTTGGTTCTCTGCATTTGGGGAATTGCGACCGTCGATGCGGCTTCGACCGAACCCGCGGCCGGGGAGAAACTCTTCGCGCTTCATGTCTCAAGGCTCCTGGTTGACAAATGCAATGCCTGCCACGGAGCGGACACCTTGAAAATCAAAGGAGGACTCACACTGACTTCGCACGAGGCACTTTTGGCGGGAGGTGACACTTCCAGTCGGGTGTTGGTTCCCGGAAGCGCGGCATCGAGTCTCCTTTACGTCGCCGTGACCCGGTCCAATCCAGATCTCGAGATGCCGCCGAAGAGTAATGATCGATTAACGGAACAAGAGACTTGGCATATCCGCGATTGGATCAATGCGGGAGCGCCGTGGCCGGACGCGGAGCGCATTCAAGTGATTCGCGAACGCTACGGGGACGGAGTGGAGGTTCCAACTTCAGGCGGACTTTCCGACGACTGGACGCATCGCCGTTATCAACCGGAAAACTTATGGGCTTACCAACCGCTGAATGTTGCGCCGGTTCCGATCTCGGGAGTTCAGAACCCGATCGATTTCTTCATCGAAAGAAAGCTGCACTTGGCGGGCTTGGCCCCCGCGCCACTAGCGGATCGCCGAACGCTCATTCGCCGCGCCACATACGATCTGCTCGGTTTGCCTCCGACACCGGAGGAGATCGAAGCCTTTGTGAACGATCCATCCGGAGACGAGACAGCCTTCTCCGCACTGATCGACAGACTGCTGGCCAGTCCACACTACGGAGAACAGTGGGGCCGCCACTGGTTGGATGTGGTGCGCTACGCGGATTCCTCCGGGTTCGCGAACGATTACGAGCGAGGCAACGCCTGGCGCTATCGGGATTACGTAATTCGCTCATTTAACGAAGACAAACCATACGATCAATTTGTCACGGAACAGATCGCCGGCGACGAACTCTTCGAAGACGCTCCGGAAGGAAGTCGCAACACGGAACTTCTCGTCGCAGCGGGTTTCCTGAGGATGGGACCGTGGGAACTCACAGGCATGGAGGTCGCCCGGATCGCGCGACAGCGTTTTCTGGACGACGTCACGGACACCGTGGGACAGGTCTTCCTGGGACACCCGCTGCAGTGCGCACGCTGTCACGATCACAAATTCGACCCGATTCCAACGCGCGATTACTACGGGATGCAGGCCGTGTTTGCGACAACGCAACCCGTCGAGCGCTCGGCAGCATTTCTCGATTCCGAAAATACCCTTGGGTTTGACGAACGTAGATACCTCGGAGCGCGGAGAAAAGAATTCCAGGAAAACCTGAAACGGCTCGCAGACAAAGAAGAGGCGGCAGCCCGTCGATGGGCCGAGGAGCGCGGTCTCGACTACATTGCCCGGGATGAAGGTCTCAAGAACGGCGTTCCAGAAGACAAACTCGCACCCAAAAAGATCGGATTCGACGTGCCAGATTACGGCCTGGAACGTATCTCTCGGAAGGGTATCGAGCACCTGCGATGGGAACTCGATCGATACGAACCAGTGGCGTTTTCGGTGTACGATGGGGCAACCCCAAACATCAAATCGGTTAACTCCCCTCTTCGCTTGCCATCGGATCGACTCAAGGGAGACCTTGGGGAGATTTCCATCCTCGCGGGTGGCGATCCCTTCTCCCCCACAACCCCTGTCCGCCCCGGTGCTCTCAGTGTCGTCAACTCCTTCGCGCCGGACCTTGCGGAAAGAAAGATCCCAGATACTCTCGAAGGACGCCGCACCGCACTCGCGAACTGGATCGTGGATCCTAAGAATCCGCTGACCACCCGCGTTTTTGTAAACCGCGTTTGGCAATGGCACTTTGGCAATGGTATTGCCGCCAATCCAAACAATCTGGGTGCAACCGGCAAGAAACCAACTCACCCCGAGTTGCTCGATTGGCTCGCCGCCGATTTCGTCCAGAATGGGCACTCGATCAAATCATTGCACCGGGTCATAATGACTTCGAAGGCATATCGACGGTCCAGTCACCACCCTGACCGCAGGGAGCTCGAGGAAAAAGATCCGCTCGGGACCCAGTACGCCGTATTTGGTCCGCGCCGCATTTCCGCGGAAGAACTTCGCGACAGTATGCTGGCGGTCTCCGGAGAGCTCAACCGGGCCGTGGGCGGAATTCCGAACCGACCGGAAATCAATCATGAGGCCGCATTCCAACCCCGAATGGTGATGGGCACGTTTGCCGCTGCGTGGCAGCCGAATCCAACACCCGCGCAACGCAACCGCCGATCCATTTACGCACTCAAGATTCGTGGATTGCGGGACCCGTTTATGGAGGTATTCAACCAACCTTCGCCAGAGAACTCCTGCGAAGCGCGTGAAACATCCACCGTAACACCGCAGGTATTCAGCCTGTTTAACGCACAGGCAACCTACGATCGCGCCGTTGCGTTCGCCCTGAAATTGACACAGTTAGCGGAATCGGACAGCGACACGATTCGCAACGCCTTTTGGCAGGCATACGGGCGGGATCCTTCCGTCGATGAGACTCAAATCTGCCTGGCGCATTGGAGTACAATGAATCATCGTCACGAAAACCTTCAGATGCCAAAACCTGAGATTCCAACAGTTCTCGTGCGCGAAGGGGTCGAAGAAAACACAGGTGAGAAATTCACCTTCACCGAGACCCTTCGCTTTTACGAAGATTTTGTCCCGGACAAGAAACTGCCCGATGTCGATATCAAGGTTCGAGGTCTTGCGGAGGTCTGCCTCATCATATTCAATTCGAACGAATTTTCTTATGTCTATTAAACGCAGTTTTGGCTTTCAAACGCGCCGAAACTTTCTTTACGGACTCGGCGCAAGCGTTGGCAGCATCGCGTTCACAAACCTCCTTGCGGACGAACCATCGGACATCGCAACGCAACCCGGCCCGCTCGCGCCGAAACAGGGACATTTCCCGGCAAGGGCAAAGCGCTGCATCTTCCTCATGATGGAAGGCGGTCCCAGCCATATCGACACGTTCGATCCCAAACCGAAATTGAAAGATCTCCACCTCAAGGAATTTGTCCGCGAGGGCAAGACGAAGTCGGCGATGGAAAGTGGGAAACGGTACTTTGTGCAGAGTCCGTTCGGTTTTCTCAAAGCCGGTCGAAGCGGCGCGGACATGGCTGAAACTTGGACACACCTGAGAAACGTCGCGGATGACATCTGCTTCTATCGCGGCTGCCAAGTCGATTCCGTGAACCATCCGACAGCGCTTTACCAAATGAACACCGGCAACCGGTTCGGCGGAGATCCCGCGATTGGCTCGTGGATGACGTATGGCCTCGGAACACTGAATCAAGACCTGCCCTGTTTTGTCGTGCTGCCAGAAATAAGCTACCCGCAAGGCGGCGCTGCCAATTGGAGCAATGGTTTTCTTCCGTCGAATTTCCAAGGAACACCTCTGCGACCCCAAGGATCTCCCATTCTTGATCTTCGCCCTCCGGAAGGCATTTCCACCGATCACCAAAGGGAGAATCTTGATCTCCTGGCCAAACTCAATCAACGGCACCACGCGCAACATCCGTCGCACGACGAACTCGTGGCCCGCATGCAAAACTATGAATTGGCTTTTCGCATGCAGATGACCGTTCCGGAAGTTCTGGATATCGGAAACGAATCCGCCGCCACAAAATCCAAATACGGCATCGGCGCGCAACCCACCGACGCTTTTGGCCGCAGATGTCTGCTGGCGCGGAAGCTAGTCGAGAAAGGCGTGCGCTTTGTCCAAGCATACGCCGGAACCTGGGATTCCCATGACTACATCGAACGGGCACACGGGAACCTTGTCCGCCAAGTGGATCAGCCCATCGCTGCGTTGATCAACGATCTCAAAGAACGCGGTCTCCTGGATGAAACCCTCGTTATTTGGTGCGGAGAGTTTGGACGATCACCCGACAACGGGGTTCGGGGCGGCACAGCATACGGTCGCGATCATAACCCGAAAGCCATGACCCTATGGTTTGCGGGCGGCGGTGTGAAAGCCGGGCACACAATCGGCGCGACCGATGAGACCGGAGCGGAAGCCGTCGAGGCGGTTCACCACGTTCGAGACGTGCATGTCACACTTCTCAGACTCATGGGGCTCGATGACAACAAGCTCACCTACTTTCACGGCGGCAGATTCAAACAACTCTCCCAATTCGGAGGCAAGGTCATTCAAGACCTAATCGCTTAGCCCCATGATTCTTGAAACATCGCGAAGAAAGACCCGGCCTCACGCCCGCATCGCAGGTCTCGTCAGCCTATTCCTTCTCATTACCTCCTCAGTAAACACGCGCGCCGACAACTGGCCATGCTGGCGGGGACCCGAATTCAGCGGTATCTCACGAGAACCGGATTGGCTTTCCGAGTGGCCAAAGGAAGGACCACCCCTCGCCTGGAAAACATCCGTGGGAACCGGTTTTTCATCCGTCGTGGTGAGTGAGAACCATTTATTCACAATCGGGAATCGCGATAACCAGGACACGGTTTACTGCCTGAACGCCTCTACCGGCGCGGAGCTCTGGCGCTATTCATACGATTCGGATTTGGGCGACAAATTCTTCGAAGGCGGCCCCACGTCCACACCCACGGTGGATGGTGATTCGGTCTATACGCTCGGTCGCTGGGGCCTGTTGATCTGCTTCGAAAAAACCACCGGCAAGGTGATTTGGTCAAAAAACGTCCACGAAGAAACAAGCGTTCGCATTCCCGGATGGGGATTCGCAAGCTCCCCGCGCATTCAGGGGAATTTCCTGCTCCTCAACGTCGGCGAGGCAGGAATGGCCGTTGACAAACGGGACGGTTCGATTATCTGGCAATCCGCGAATCAAGACGCTGGATACTCGAGCGCGGTGCCCTTTCAAAATGCGGGCGAATGGCACGTCGCGCTCGGCTCGGGAAAATCCTTTCTTGCCGTCAATCTGCGAACCGGTGTAGAGCTCTGGCGCCATCGCTGGCTCACCCGATACGGCGTGAATTCAGCGGATCCGATCGTTAAAGGGAATCGCGTTTTTATTTCTTCCGGCTACGGAAAAGGCGCAGCCCTTCTAGAAATGCAGAGCGACACAATCCACATCGTTTGGCAGAATAAGAATATGCGCAATCAGTTGAATTCTTCATTGCTCATCGACGGACACCTCTATGGATTCGATGGGGATGCCGGCTCGGCTTCGTCGCTGCGATGCATCTCTTGGGACACGGGGGAAATTGCGTGGACCGCCGATTCGATCGGGACGGGAGGACTGATGGCCGCTGCGGGGAAACTAATTGTCTTAAGCGACAAAGGTGAATTGCTGATCGCGGATGCCTCGCCTCACGCATTTCATCCGACCGCTCGATCGCAGGTTTTGGGAGGCAAATGCTGGACCACCCCAGTCCTGGCGAACGGACGCATCTATTGTCGCAACGCGGCGGGCGACCTTGTCTGTGTCTCTGTTCAAACAATTCAACCCGATGCCATCCCATCCTCGGGAACAATCCGACTCTCCAACCCATAGACAACTTATGAAGCTGAACCGAAGACAATTCTTAGCAAACTCCGCCGCTGCCGGATTCGCGTTGAGTGCAGCGCCTCTCTGGGGAGCCTCACGCATCGAGAAATATCGCACCGCCCTTATCGGGTCCGGATGGTGGGGAATGAACATTCTCCGAGAAGCGGCTGCCGCGAAACGTTCCAAGATTGTGGCACTCTGTGATGCCGACGCGGACACTTTGGAAACTGCCGCGGACCAGGTAAATGATCTTTCAGGCGACAATCCGAAACAGTATCGCGATTTCCGGGAACTCCTGGAAAAAGAAAAACCTGAAATTGTCATCGTTGCAACACCGGACCATTGGCACGCACTCACCACAATCGCAGCAATCGAATCGGGCGCGCACGTCTATGTCGAAAAGCCGACCGGACATACCGTCAACGAAAGCAAAGCCATGTACGCCGTCGCGCGCCAGTCGGACTCGGTGGTTCAGGTGGGCCTTCATCGTCGAATCGGCCCGCACCATGTCTCCGGGATGCGGTTCTTGAAAGAGGGCGGTGCCGGCGAGATTGGCATGGTCCGGATGTTCGCGCATAGCCAGGGCGGAGACGAGAAACCCTCCCCAAACAGCGAACCGCCCGCGGGTATGGATTGGGACCTTTACTGCGGACCGGCGCCGCTGCGACCGTTTAATTCCAGAATACATCCGGGCGGCTGGCGCAACTTCCTCGACTTCGCAAACGGCACCCTCGGCGACTGGGGTGTGCATTGGCTGGACCAAGTGCTTTGGTGGACTGACGAAAAGTATCCCGAAACAATCTTTTCCTCCGGTGGCAGGCCCATTCGCGGAGCACCTGTGCTGAACGAGCGCGAACAAACCACGGACGCTCCCGATGCGCAAGTGGCCGTTTATCAATTCAAGTCATTCACGGCCACATGGGAGCACCGCAAATTCGCCGGAAACAGCGCCGAGAAAGCGCGGATCGGATGTTATTTCTACGGCACCAAAGGCACCTTCCACATGGGCTGGCGCGACGGCTGGACGTTTTATCCCGCGCGCGATCGAGACGAACCTGTTCATCAGGATTCCCAACTTCAAGAGCCGGACGGCCACAACATCCAACTGATGTGGCAGGATTTTCTGAAAGCAATCGAATCGCGCCGGCGACCGGTAGCAGACATCGAGATCGGGCACCGCGCGACAACGCTTAGCCTGCTCGGAATGCTCTCGATGAAATTGGGGCGAAGCATTCGATGGGACGAACGGACGGAAACCATCGTTGGAGACAACGAAGCCAGCCGCCTTCTAAGTCGCGATTATCGGGGTAGCTGGAAATACCCGGCTGCCTGAGTGAGAATTCGGAAACAAAGCAAAAGCCAACATTCACATTGTGGAAAAAACAAAATTCGGAACCACATCGAACGGCCAATCGGTGGATTTATTCACATTGACCAACCCAAACGGTCTCATCGCGAAAATCGCGACTTACGGGGCCATATTAACCGAACTGCATATTCCCGACCGCCAGGGAAATGTCGCCGATGTGGTCCTGGGTTTTGACAACCTGGACAGTTATTTGAAAGGGCATCCCCACTTCGGCTGCACAACCGGCCGTGTTGCGAATCGAATCGCGAAAGGCAAGTTTTCACTGAACGGAAAAGAGTTTTCACTGGCAATCAATAACGGCCCCAATCATCTTCACGGCGGGCTCCAGGGAATCGACAAACGCGTCTGGAATGCTACGACAGTTGACTCGGTGTCTGGGGAGGCCGTTCAACTGAGATACTTCAGCCCGGATGGCGAAGAGGGTTACCCAGGGAACTTGAACCTCCAAGTTACCTATATCCTCACCGCGAAGAATGAGCTTCAAATCGATTACTACGCGACTTGCGACCAACCGACGCCGATCAACCTGACCAATCATTCATATTTTAATCTGGCTGGAGCCGCCGAAGGAACCATTCTTGACCACGAACTGTTGCTGAATGCAGCTTTCTTTACGCCGGTTGATGAGACTAGCATTCCCACCGGAGAAATCCTCACAGTCGCCGGATACATAATGGATTTTACTCAATCAAAGCAGATCGGTTCAGACTTCGGAAAAATCCAGGGATCTCCAGGTGGTTACGATCACAACTTTGTTGTAAACAAGAGTTTTCCGGGGGAGTTGGCGCTGGCGGCAAGAGTTCGAGATCCAAAGAGCGGACGAACAATGGAAGTCTTTACGACAGAACCCGGCGTGCAACTTTACACGGCGAATTATTTGGACGGGAGCCTTACGGGCAAAGAGGGAAGGACGTATTCGAAAAACTCAGCGTTCTGCCTCGAGTGCCAGCATTTCCCGGATTCCGTTAACCAACCGCACTTCCCTACGGTCATTCTCAATCCAGGGCGGGAATATCGTCAAACGACGATCCACCGATTCAAGCCGGCAACGAACGCGCAAGGAGGCTAATTCCCTTCGACGAAGAGCCCTTGGCTGAGATTGATGAAAGATCCGCTGCCAGTTGTGCTCAGTCCGACCGCGCGGACTTGATAGGCTACCGGGCGGATGAGTGCGGAGACATCCGTAAATTGCGTCTGGAGAATCGGTCTTGGGGTAACTCGAACCCAAGGCCCATCAAGGCCGTTTCTCGATTGGTAAACGACGTAAAGCGAGTTTGTATCAGCGGACGGGGGCCACTCGATAGTGATACCGGACGCTGAAAACTGAGGGGGGCCTTCCGGTGGAGGTTGAATCTGGAGTCGCAGTGTCGGGTCGCCGAGCAAAGCCAAGAATGTATTTTGTGTTGTGCCAGGCTGGCTTTGATTAATTGTGCGCACGAATCCCGTGCCCATAGTCTCTCCATATCCCACCGGCTCAAAGCCAAGCGCTATCCGGTCAACTGACACCGGCTTGAACCACGTTGCCGCCAGCCCGTAAGTCGGCGTTGCCAGAAACGCGCGCATGAAGTTGTCCGGATACTGATGATCGACGAAAAATGAGCCAAAGAAGTTCGCGAAAGCAAGTCGCGGTTCTCTGTCAGTTTGGCTAAAGTTGATCGACTGGTGATACCTGAAAGGACCGTACGCAATTCCAAAAGGCAGACCGTATCCGGCAATAATGCCCCAGGTTGCCGCGTTTATCGGATCAAGCGGATCTCCTTTGAAAACGAACTTAGGGTCCGATCCAAACAGACGGCTGCTCATTCTGAGCGCTTGACCATGCGCATCACGGTTTGGGCCGAATGAAAAGAACGTATCCACCGACACCCGTTGAGGAAGCGTGAACTGGCCGTGGCGATACCGGTGCGTCTTTTGAATGTATTGCCGAGTTAGATCAATGTCAGTCTTCGGAAAGAACGACGATAAATTCGCGAAATCAGCCCTCCCCACAGCCAATTCCAGCTCGGCAACGCCATGTTGATTCGGGGGGATTTTCGACTGGTCAAACTTGCCATCGCCAATGAAATTGTCGTGCCGGGTGAATCGGGGGCCTTCAAGACGGCTAAATGAATGCACTATTTCGTCGGTATAAATCCCATCGACATCCCCGTAATATACATCCGCCGGCAGCGCTCGGCTGCCGTGGCCGTCGGGATTGCCGAATCCGGAATAGGGGATCGGCACATGCCCGATCAGATACACTGCTTTTGTGAATCTCGGATCTTGGTAATAGACATTCGTGATGAACGACTTGATCGATGCAATCGCCGCGATGTTTCTCGACCAATTCACGTCGTCGTGCCTTGGGACATTTGTGCGAATTACGGACCACCCATCGCCGATTAAGTCGGTTTTTAGAAGTTCAAGTTCCGTCTCGATCTCCGGCGCAATGGATTCATCCACAACCACCACAATTCTTCCTCGCTCCTCGATGCCGTTTGCGGCGATTCCAGTCAAAAGGTAGCTCTCACCGACGCGGTACTCGTATCGTTCGCCAAAGGTAATAGACGCGTCGGTTAACTGGGACGGCACGTAGTTGGTAGCGATAAGGTCCCATTGGGCTGCGCCGAATGCCCTCCGTTCGATTCGTGTGTTCCCGCTCGGGCCAAATTTCCAACGGAGGTTAAGTTCGGTGAATTGGTCGTTCGATTCAGCGCTAAACTGCATCTCATTTGTGTAACCGCCTGTTCCCGCGATTCGCCAATCAGGGCTGGGTACCGATGTTAGGACCTCGGTCCTGACATAATCGGTCCCTTGCATCAGCCAGACGAGGTTTCGCCCATCAGAGTGACGCCACACCAAATCGGTATTTCCTAACAAATTAAAAGCACCGGTTCCCACCAGTTCGAATTTCAGATCAGGCTCGGGGCGAAGTTCGACACTGCGGAGCCGGTCTAGTCCGTTCATCAACCAGATCGTGTTGCCTCCCGTGTAACGGTCCCGCCAAATGAGATCCGGATTGCCGTCATTGTTAAAATCTCCTGTGCCGGCCAGGCTCCAAGTGAACGGAATCGGTGCGTTTAACAACTCGACATTCCCGGTGAACGTCACGCCTTCCATGAACCAAACCGCGGTGATGTTTCTTGCGGGATCCCACCAAAAAAGATCCACCCATCCGTCTCCGTTAAAATCCCCTGTTCCCGCCATGTTGAACTCAGGGGATCCATTAGTAACCGGATACCGGCCGATCCGCTGAATCTCGTTCATCAGCCAGATTTCGTTGTCGCCCGTTCTTTGTGAGCGGCAAAAAAGATCACTGTAGCCATCGCGGTTAAAATCCGCCGCGGCAATCACCCGCCATCCCGCCGGGAGATCGTTCGTCAGCAGGGCGCTGGTTGTGAGTTGTGTCTGATCCATAAACCAGGCGGCGATCTCTCCTCGCTCCGAATTGTGCCAAATGAGATCCGTGAATCCGTCGAAATCGAATCCGCGCACCCCAGGGGAGGAGCCGCACATTACCAGTACCGCGAGCAGTATTCGCCTATCCCAAATGCACTTCAACACGGGCGCGAGAATGCACCAGGTTCAATCGATTTGTCGAGCCAATGGTTTTGATTAGCCCCGTGAATCGATTGCCTGCGTTTCTCCCAAGAATGAACTGGAGTTTTGTCGTCAGGCGGGACAATTTCCGGATGCGTGACGAAACCAAAAACCGATATTCGGTCGCAGAACATTGAAGAACTGAAAAGCCGATTTAATCAGTGGCGAGAACCGGCCTATCGTGTTGAGCAGTTGCTCCACTGGCTCTATGCGCGCCGAGTCACCGGCTGGGATGCCATGACGAATCTTCCCAAACCGCTGCGTTCCCGGCTTGCCGAAGAGTTCTCGTTTCACTCCATTGCTTTGGCTCAGAAACAAGGCTCGCGCGACACAACACAGAAATTCCTATGGAGATTGCCGGATGGAGCGTTAGTTGAAAGTGTTCTGATTCCCGCAAATCCGGCGCTCTTTGGTGATCCATCCGATCGCCACACCTTGTGCGTCTCGACTCAGGTCGGTTGCGCCTATGGTTGCAAGTTTTGCGCCAGCGGTTTGGATGGATGGAAGCGGAATCTTGAGGTCGAGGAGATCATTGATCAAGTCTTGGCAGTCGAACGACTGGCCGCCGGGGAACGAGCTCGACCTGCGAAGACGAGCCCAGAAACACCCTCCGCCGGGAAGTCACTCGAAAACTCCGAGCGCACTGTCAATAACCTCGTCATCATGGGAATGGGCGAGCCCTTGGCCAATTACGATCATCTCGTGAAAGCCCTTGGAATCCTCAATGCGCCGTGGGGCGCGGGAATCGGTGCGCGCAAGATTACGATTTCAACCAGCGGATTGGTTCCCGAGATTCGAAAACTCGCCGATGAGCCCCTGCAATTTCGACTCGCAATATCTCTCCATGGGGCCACGGATGAAGTTCGGAATAAGATCATGCCGGTGAATCGCAAATACCCAATTGCGGCGCTATCGGACGCGTGCGTGTACTACCTGCGAACCAAGGGCCGTATGATCACGATTGAATACATTCTTATCAAGGGAGTAAACGACGGTCTGGATCAGACAAAACCGCTTGCGGAACTCGCCCGGCGTCTTCATGCGAAAGTGAATCTGATTCCTTACAACAGCGTCGAAGGACTTCCTTGGGAGCGCCCGGACGAAGCATGTCAGACGGCTTTCGCGAATGCCCTGACCGCTTTGAACGTGACCGCGACTCTCCGCCGCGAGAAAGGGCACGATATCGACGCGGCTTGCGGTCAGCTTAGACTGAGGACGCAACTCGAAGAGCAGGAAATCGCAACTCAGAAAACCTGAACGATCTCGAGGCGTTTAAGGATCCTGTCAGCGACTTTTCTCGATCATCCGCAGATTTCCAGCCTCACTGAATTGATCTCGATCTTTCACGGTATCACACCGGGGAAAGAGGATCCGGTAATGCTTGGGGTGCAAAAGACCTTTTTTGAAATCAGCCTCCATCCGCCCCCATCCAGGTGGCTGCTCCATCGGAAATCCGCAATTCCGAGAGTGCCGAGATTCGCGCATCCGAAACTCTGATGGACTGCGGCTCAATACGGATTTGAAATCGAAAGCAAAATGCGATTCGTTCGAGTATCCCAATTCGGAAGCGATGGATTTCAAAGCCTCGCCACGGTTCAATCTTTGAATCGCCAGAAATGCCCGCAACGTACGGAGCCAATGCTTGGGAGAACGACAGAACACCTTGTCAAAATATCGTGTTAAACTAGAGCCTGTCCCACAAGCGCTGATTTTTTGTTGAACTCGAAAAGCGAAAATTTCTGGTGTCCGCAAAAAGTCCCGTTTTTCGCTTATCCGGATTGATCGAGGCTGTTTGGATGGTGCAGTGGAGTTTTTTCTAGGATTCTGCCGACACCTCTTCTGTCGTTCGCGGTGTCCGTGGGAACCGATTGGCCGTTCAGGCCGCTTGCGCTTGTTCCTCGCTCTGGTTTTCCTCAACCCGTTCCAGCCGCGCCAGCACCCACAAGTTGTGCGCAAACACGCTCCATCCCACTGCCGCCTTCCGGCTTTCAATTCCTTTGCTCCTCATCGGATTTCCGAAAAAACAATTCTTCAGGATCCCTAGCCTTCCTTCGGTCTGTGCCCGCCTTTTGGCCATCTCGCCAAACCGGCTCTCCTTCTGCAGCTTCTTTAACTCGCTGACTTTTTTAGGGCACAGTCCGTTGAACATCTCTTTCTCTTTCAACAATTCTCGGTTCGCCTGACTGTCAAATCCCCGGTCTCCTCCCACTGCCTTGATCGTCCCTTTGCCGATCCTCTGCTCCATCCGTTCCAGGCTTCTCTTTAACTGGTTGCAGTCCGCTGGCGCGCTCTCCTCATACAACTTCCAATCCACCACCAACCCTTGCGCCTGTTCCGCGATCAACAACGTGTTTCCAAATTCCACTTCCGCTCCCGCTTTGCCTCGCACGATCACATGCACGTCCTCTTCATACAGACTGAGAATCTTCTCCTCATTTTTCACCTGCCTTCCGCCGATGATCCGTTCGTGTGCCTGCTTCATCGCTTCGGGCAACTTCAAGAGAATCTTGTCGATCCCTCCCATCACCTGCTCCACATGCCCCCGGCTCCAATCGGTTTCCTCCCATTTGGCTTCCAGTAAATCCCGATGCCGCAAGGCGTGATCTCGCACCATTTTCACCATCTTCTTCATCTTCCTCAAGACCCGCTTGCGCTCCTTCTTGCTGTCTTCCTTGCGTCGGCAATGCGTCATTTCCATGCACAGTTTGTTCATCCTCGAAATGAACACTCCCGGCTCCTCCATCCGATGCTTGAGCCCGTGACGCCGGATCAGTGCCGTCGCCTTCATCAACGTGCGCGTCGCATCTCCCAGCAACCTCCAGTCCACCGGAAAATGAATGTTCGCTTTCACGCAGGTCGTATCCAGCCACACTGTGTCGAGCTCGATTTGATGGACCAATTTCAACGCGTTCTCCCCACTCTCAATGTCCGTTCGCGTTGACGATTGCAGCAGGCCGCCAATCAGTTCATCCAATTGTTCCGGCTTCACCCACTGCGTGTAACGCTGCAACTGACTTTTGCTCGGCACTTCCACTACCCCCAGTTGATCGACTCCACAGAACCATTGGAAAAGCGCACACTCGGCCAATCGGCGGCTCATGCCTCGGAAACTTTCTCCCAACACCCGATGCAGCACGTTGCATCTCAGCGCTCGACGGCTATGCTTCTGATACTCCCGGCAATCACGCGCACTCGGTTCCTGGCCCTCCTCCAAGCTCTCCAGCCAGTTGGCCACACAGCTCTCGACAAATTGTCCCTCGACTCCGCTTAAGCTCAAAACCTCGTCCATCCGTTTGAGTTCTTTCTCAAATCTCTGGTAATCGACGTTGCCGATCACCGTCGGTAATGCTGGACGAAGTTCGCTCTGGAAGGGTAGGATTCTGCTCATCGTTGGCTTTGTTTTTCTTAGGTCAGAAAATTATAGCCTAACGATTTGGGGCATAGCAGCTTTTTTCGCTCGCTATGTCCTTTTTCTTTACTCATTTCGCTCAATGCTGGCTTTGCTCACCGGATTGTGGGACAGGCCCTATTCTATTTCAAATACGGCTGATACTCTGGAACCGCCTTCTTGAGCATGAGTTTCAATTGGTTCGGCTCAGTGACGTCTAGGGCGGCGGAGAGCTCGCCCAATTGCTCGCGGACCTCCTTCAGGGGTAATGGCTCGCAGACGAAACGCATGACCTTCGGATGCTGCGTCGGCGTAATGTTTTCTCCTGTACAACTCAATTCTTCGAATAGTTTTTCACCGGGACGCAGGCCGATGAAGGCAATATCGATGTCCTCATCTGGCTTAAGGCCGCTCAATTCAATTAATTGGCGCGCTAGGTCAACGATTTTGACAGGTTTTCCCATATCCAGGACGAAAATCTCTCCGCCAGACCCTTGAGCAGCACTCTGCAAAACAAGTCCGACAGCTTCGGGAATGGTCATGAAATAGCGGGTAACGTCGGGATGGGTTACCTTGACGGGACCACCGGCTGCGATTTGTTTATTGAAAATGGGAATGACGCTGCCAGATGAGCCCAGAACATTACCGAATCGGACGGCCATGAACTTTGTGGGCCCCCTCTCCATTGGGGCTCTCCACTTTTCGGAGAAAGGCGGGGGAGAAGATGCGGCGGTGGCTGGCGGGACGCCTTGCGTAATCCAGCGTGGGACAAGCGCCCCCTCGAGCCCTGACTTGCTCTGCTCGCCCCACCTTTTGGTACTTTGCGACAGAGCCTCGCCACACCGTTCAGAACTTGCGGAGGCGTATAGCGATTGGAGAAAGATTTCGGCGAGGCGCTTGGTGGCGCCCATTACGTTCGTTGGATTAATGGCTTTATCGGTCGAAATCAACACGAAGCGGTCCACTCCGTATTCGAGTGCTAGCTCGGCGAGATTTGCGGTACCAAGCGTGTTGTTTCGGATTGCTTCGCTTGGCTGGCTTTCCATCAGCGACACATGCTTGTGCGCGGCGGCGTGAAAGACTACTTCTGGCGTGAATCGTTCGAATAGTTGCCGCATGCGAGCAAGATCCCGTATATCAGCGACCACAGGGCAAACAATCTCGCTGTGACCCAGTTCAATCAATTCCTGTTCGATAGGAAAGCTTTGAACTTCCGACTGATCCACAAGTAGTAGCCGTTGCGGATTAAAGGAAGCAATCTGACGGCACAATTCGCTTCCGATGCTTCCGCCGGCGCCCGTCACCATCACGACTCGTTCCTTCAAGATTTCTCGAATACTTTCGGTTTCCAATTCGACGGGGCGGCGGCCGAGTAAATCCTGAATCTCCACGGATCGCAATTGAGTGACTCTGACTTGGCCAGTCGCGAGTTGATCCATGGAAGGAACCGTTTCGAACTTAAGGCGGGCGAGTTGTAGGATCTTAACGACTTCTCCTATCCGTTTCGCGGGTGCCGAAGGCATCGCGATAATTACTTCTTCAAGTTCCAAATCTAATTTTTGGTCCAACAACAGTTCGGGGGCTCCAACAACAGGAATATCGTGCATACGAGATCGCCATTTCGTTGCATCATCATCGAAAAAGGCCACGGGATTCAGGCCAAGTCCTCTTTTTGTCAAAAGCTCACGGGCCAGACTTGCTCCGACGTCGCCTGCGCCAATGATAGCGACTCGACGCGCCTCACGTCTGGGACGGCTTTGTGGCACCATAAAACGTTCGCGAAACATACGAAAGCCGAGACGAACAGCCACTAGGCCAGTAAACGAGAAAAAGAAATCCAACAATATAACCCCGCGGGAAGCCGGGTAGAATTCAAGGAAATAATATCTAACAACAAGTAGAGCCAGAGAGCTAATCGATGAGGCATAAAAAATGCGCCGGAGACCCGGAATACTGAAATAGCTTAATAAGCCGGCAAACTGGCCACAGATGCCAAGAACCAACAGCTTGAGAGGAATCACCCAAGACCAATGCGTTTGAAATAGAATTTGCTGGTCTTCCGGGACATCGAAGTCAAAGCGGAGTGCGTAAGCCAGCCATTGACTAATCGTGAGAACGAGAGTGTACGCAATTAATAACGCTGCAAACCGAATTCCGGGAGAGCGCCTAACCTCGGTAAATGTCATATCGAGTAAGAAATGCTGGACGATAGCCAGATCAAAACCAAGACAGAAAGAAAAACCGCTGCTTTGCAGCGGTATTCTTGCGTAATGCCGATGTGCAATCGTGAATCAAGAATCGACGATACCTTTAGAGGCATGGAATTTCAAGAGCGCACTGCCGGGCCTTTTGTTGCGCACCAAAACGCTGAAACTGAATTTCACAGTAGGCGAAGAATCCCAGCCACGGAGGACAGAGGGCAGTGGCCAGAAGTCAGTAATCGGAAATCGGGAATATCACGACTCAGCGGGAGCTTCGACCTACCAATACAGTTGGAGCGCCAGACGGGAAGGCTGACGCTTGTTTTGAACCAAAGCGCCGGAACTGGGCTTCACAGTAAATGAAAAATCCTAACCACAAGGAGATGACCAGGGCGATCAACGCGAGCCGCGCGGAAGTGCCAACATATAAATAAAGAATCATGAGGCTTAGGACGACAACTTGCAGGCCCATTTCAATAAGCGTAACAAAGGTGTGACTTTTGCCCGCCCTCACGAGGCGCTGATAAAAATGTTCGCGGTGCGAGTCGAACCAACGTTCGCGGCGCCAGATTCGTCGAATAAGAGTGATGCCAGTGTCCAAAACGAAGTTCGCGTGGAGCAGTCCTAGAGGTACAAGTAAAAACCAGCCGTATTGCGGCTGCTCAAGTACATGGTGCTCATCTGGGAACGCCAAGCCTGGGAATTGGCTACGGGCGAGAAACTGCCGCCCATCGTGCCAATCGTTCTTTACCAAGGCCGAGCGGCCTGGACGCCGTCGCGCCAGTTTCAAGACCTGCTGGCGATGCCGCCAGCGGTGGGCGAACTGCGGCAGTTGCAGCCGGCCTTCGAGCATTTGCTGGTCGACTTATCGATTTTGGGCTTGGAAGATATTCAGGGCGACGTCATCGGACGGATGGCCTTGCAGATGATGCGGGCTGGTGGACGCGGCGAATTGGGTCAGTGGCTGGAATCTTCCGGTCGGATGTTTGTAGAATTATTGCACCAGCACGAACCTTCCGGTATTTTGGAGGTGTTTTTAAGATACTTGTTTGCTGTGGACGCCGGGATAAGTTTGGAGACCGTGCGGCACGCTTTGGAAAAGGTCGAAACCGAACTGCCCAGGAAAGTTATGAGCATTGCAGAAGAGCTGATGGAAAAAGGACGGCGTGAGGCCATGAGCATCGCCGAGGAACTCATTCAAAAGGGCCGGCAGGAAGGCCGCCAGGAAGGCCGGCAAGAGGGGCTTAGCATGGGAGAATTGATTGGCAGCATTCGTGCTTTCCAGGAATTGTTGGGTCTTCCGCTCGGCGAAATGCCCGAATTAGAACAGAAAACCCGCGCTGAACTGGAAGCGCTGCGCCAATCGTTGCGAACCCGGCTGCAATCGCCCCTGAGTTGATCGAGGTGGGCTTCACTTCGCCTGCCACCGATTCTCAATCGAGAAGTGATGAGTAAAAGCGAAAGTGGCGAATGATGTGATAAGGTGAAGGAGATAAGACGATACGAGAATGCGAGGATAAGAGGATAGGAAGCGAGGTGAGGTTAGAAGCAAAACGAATCGGCTTTCAGCTCCATGCTGTGCAATTTGCCGAGGATTCGTTCATATTCATTGTCGAGCCCCTCGAACTCCTCATTCTCCAAATATCCGCATGCATTTGCGAACTCCAGCCATGTCTGGGTTTCACCCGCCTCTTGCATCGAATCCGTCAACTTATTCACGAAGACCGCCTTGTAACCCCGTTTTCGCCAACCTTCAGACAGATTCGAACAGACAGAGCGCGAACTTCCACGTATCTGATCAGTTAAAGAGAATCGCTCGTCAGGTGGAAACCTCTTGCTTAACTTGAAAATTGCCATCGCAGCCGAAAACGAAAGTCGGTAAACATCCAGATCTCGAACCCGAGTCAGTTTTGCCATAAACCCTCCTTTGCCGCCAAAAACTCGTCCTCTTATCCTCCTATCCTCGTCTCGTCTTATCTTCCTATCCCCCCACGCTCCTATTCTCTTTCTCCGCCCATGAGGCATGATTGCGACTCTGGCGATCTCCATCCGTGCCATCCGTGGTCAGCCACTCCTCCGGTGCGCCGCTTCGTTTCGGATTTGGTGCTTCGGATTTCGAGTTTCACTCCGATCTCCGTCTGCTGGCAGCTCCCAAATGCCGCGCCATTATCGAGGCCAAGTCACGGGCCGATTAATTCTGCTCCTTTGCAAATCCCCATCCAAATTCCTTGCACACTTGCTCCCATGGAATTCCCGGTTTGTCGGCATTTCGTTCAATTGCCGCGTTCAGGTCGCGCAGGTCCTCCAACTCTTCAACCCGCTGGCGCAGCAGCACCAATTCGAGAACGACGTCCTCCAAGGTCGCGCTTTCTGGCAAAAGTTCCTTACTCATAGGCGTCTTTCCGATCTTTCACATCGTACACGACGATCGTATTCCCTTCCAGCCGAAACAACACGCGGTAATCTCCAACGCGGAGGCGATAGGGCGCATCTCTAGATGAGGACACGCCTGAACGGCTGCTTCTTTCTCATCAGATTGAGGAGAGGAGCA
>JAQBVM010000127.1 GCA_027623095.1 Verrucomicrobiota bacterium | reverse complement strand
CGGAGTGTCGCCCCACCGAGAGAAGCGAGATTCGGCGAGTCGTTCCAGGCGGAACTGCGGAGAGTGGGCTTGCCCTCATTCGGAAGCAGGGCTTGCGCCGGGCGTGGGAACTTCATCCGTTGTCGATGGAAAATGCGCGACTCTTCTTTTCACATTGCCGAAAATCCGTTATGAACCCGTGCATGCGCAATTTATTCTTACGATTCACCTTGGCGCCGGTTTGCATCGGCTTTGCACTCACGATCACTTCGGTTCGGTCCGCCCAGGCGAATTGGCCGACATGGCGTGGTCCGAATGCTAACGGCATCTCTTCCGAGACAAACCTTCCGCTTCGCTGGAGTCCGACGGAGAATGTGCTGTGGCGAGCACCTCTGCCGGAACCCGGGAATTCGACACCCGTTGTTTGGGGCAAGCACATCTTTGTCACGCAGCCAATCGCGGAGGGCAATCGTAGAACTCTCCTTTGTGTTGATCGCGATACTGGGCGGGTGCTCTGGCAATCCGGGATTCAAGTTGCGACAGAAGAACGGACTCACGACACCAATCCGTTCGCTTCAGGTTCCCCTGTCACCGACGGCGAACGCGTGATTTGCTGGTTTGGGTCCGGAGGTTTGGCCGCCTACGATTTCGCCGGACGCGAATTATGGCGCACCGATTTGGGGCGCCATGATCACCGATTTGGGTACGGCGGATCGCCCGTTATCCACGGCGATCATGTTTTCCTGAATTTTGGTCCTGGCGCCCGAGAATTTGTCGTTGCGGTCAACAAAGAGACCGGCAAAGAGGTCTGGCGTCACGAGTCGCCGACAGCGGGAAAGGATGATATCTACGGCACTTGGAGCACTCCGTTCGTTGCCGAATGGGAGGGTGGCGCGCAATTGATATCGGCATTGCGGGGCGAGCTTGCCGGGCTTGATCCGGAATCGGGAAAAGTGCTTTGGAAAACCGCCAGCCTGGGCACGCAAGCCAAATCGTCGCCCGTCGCCGGTGAAGGTGTCGTGGTGATGTCCGGAGATATGGAAAGTTCAGAATTGGCCGTGCGACTCGGTGGACGAGGAGACGTGACGGACACCCATGTTTTATGGAAACGCAATCCGGCCAAACGCCGCGTTGGCACTGGCATTATTCTGAATGGCCACATCTTTAGTGTGCAGACGAGCGGAATCGCCGATTGCGTTAAACTTGAGACCGGCGAAGTCGTTTGGGATGAACGCTTGCGCGGTTCGGGGGCTAACAACGCCGTGTGGAGTTCGCCGGTTCTTGCCGGGGACCGAATCTACGTGATGAATCAGGCGGGTGATGTGATCGTGTATCGCGCGAGCACAAATTTCGAGGTGCTGGCGGTCAACCCGATGAATGAACCGAGCAATTCATCCGTTGTTGTCTCCGACGGCAGGATTCTTCTCAGAACCCACAAAGCCCTTTGGTGCGTCGGCGAAAAGTGATTGGTTCACGGTCGGAGAGTTTTCCGGATCGATCGGTGAAGGGCGTTTGTTCTTGGCGGGCGAATCTCACGCTGGCGCTTCTGCTTTGGCATTGGTGCTTGGCCCAGAGCATGGCAGCGCCCGTGACCGAGGCGGACAATTACCTCTGCGAGGTCTGGCAGGTGGAGGACGGACTGCCGGGCAACGATGTGACTTCGGTGGTCCAGACTCCGGACGGGTATCTCTGGGCCGGCACCTACGGCGGATTGGCTCGCTTCGACGGTGTGCGTTTTGAGGTCTTCGACGCCGACACCCCGGGTTTGGGGACTCGATTATGCCGTGTTTCAATGGGCTTCCAAGGATTTGACCGGTGTTGCCGAGTGGGTTTCAAATGTTCAGGATCCGGAGCTTCGCGCCAACAGCCTCGTTGCCATTGCGCGTTCCTGGTCAACAAAAGATCCCCAAGGCGCTACTGCCTGGGCTTCCGACATTCCTGGCACGGAAGCGCGGGCCGCCGCACTCATCACAACTTCGCGTAAATGGGCTGAGTCTGATCCGGGGGCGGCGGCGCGATGGCTTGAAACAATCGCGGATCCCGCAACTCAAGACCGCGTTCTCAGGAGCGTTACGAGCAGCCTTTCAGATTCGAATCCCCAGACTGCCGCGACCTGGCTCAATAGCATCCAAGACGCGGGATTGCGAGCTGCCGGCGAGGAAGTTGTGGCGCTCAGACTGCTTCGAGAAGCCCAGGCCTCAAAGCTTATGACGCCATAACAAATAATGATCAGTTCAAACGCGCTTTCGGGCGCCTGTTGGAGGCGCAGCCGGGCGTCACGAGGGAATGGATTCGACGGGAGTCTCGACCCTCGCCGCGGACTACGAAAGCGACTCGCCTCAATAGGAATTGAGAATCATTTCGAGCGTCAGGACTACATACGCATTGGCGAGGGACGGATCGCGTTCCCACCACCGCCCGTTTTCGTTGAGCCAGGAACCGTCTGCTCGCTGCAGGTCGAGAAGTTTCCGGCTCAAATCTCTTCTCCAATCAATTCTTCGCCCGTCCGTCAGCTCGAGTTCGTCGATTCCAAAAGCGGTCAACGCCTTGGTCATGGTGCGATAGTAAAAGTAAAGACCCTGCAATCCCATCGCGGGGTTTTCCTCAAGCGTGTAGTTGTTGCGAAGCCAATCATACACCGCGCGCACCCGGGGATCGTCAATCTTGAGATCGGCGTACATGTAACTGAGCATTCCTCCGTAGCTGATGCTGCCGTAGGAACGAAGCGCGACCCGGCCTGTAACCGCGTTTGTGACGGAATCCGCTTTGCTGCTTCCGGGGAAATAGATGAACCCGCCCTTGTTTTGCGGATCGTCGGATGCCCATGGTTCCGGGTTATGGCTCGGGAGATTCTGGCAGCTTTGCAGGAAGCGAATTGCGGCGCCCCAGTTCAGGTCGCGCGTTTCAGCGAGCTTTTTGTCTTCTACCAAATGCTTGCTGTAATAGAGCGCTTCAAGGGCCTGCAACGTGTTTCCCATGTCCGAATGACTATAACGGCTCCCGTATCCAACACCGCCGTCATATACGTTGTCGGTTTCTCCCTTCACCCCAAAATCGGTCTGAAGACCAATCAAGTACTGCCGCGCCTTCAGAATGATCGGCTCATACTCGGGTCTATTGGCCGCCACAAGCGCCATCATGCTCAGAGACGTGTTATAGGTCACCATGCTGGTTCGGTGGATGCCGCCGTCCGGATGCACCGAATCCAGAATGTGTTTGTAACCACGCTCCATCCAAGCGGGCTTGTTTGAGCTGTAGCGTCCACTGGGCTCGCCCTCGAAAGCCATCAGGGCCAGCGCCGTGACTGCGGGTTCGCCTGGAACGGACCACCAGCCGTTTGAATCCTGAATCGACTGAAGCGACGCAAGACCCCGGTCGATCGCGTGCCGCAGCTCGTTTTTATAGGAGACATCATCGCGATTGAGCAAACCCGGAGCAGAAGGTTCTGCCGCGAGAATGGTCATGGGCGCCGATCCAAGCAACGCGAGTAGCAGACCGATGCTCCAAATCCCGTGATTTGCCGTGCCGGAAAATTGAGCGCGGAAAGATGATAAAATGGATTTCTGATGCGATAAGATTGTATCCATAACGGTAACAAGGCGGCTGCTATTGATTCTTCAAATGGCAAAACTATTTCACGAACAATTAAAATGCGGAGCGTCCTTCCGAGAAAACGGGAGACTTTAGCTTTAGCTAAACAGCAGAATAACGGAACCCGATTAATGAGGAGTGAGACACCGAAAGGCAAGGAGAATCTAAAAAATTCAAAACGGGCCTTGCTTATTTTTGATCGGGAATAAACCTCTGGCTTCATTTTTCGGTTTTTCAGATGCTCATGAATGGAAATACTTTTGTCAGATCACGAAGCGGATTCACGTTAATTGAACTCTTGGTAGTTATTTCAATTATCGCGATTCTGGCTTCTCTTCTCCTTCCCACCCTTGCCAAGGCCAAGGCCATGGCTCGCGCCACCGAATGCCTCTCCAACCTCAAGCAGATTGGTCTCGGATGGCAGATGTATTCCGACGATAACGACGAGGTGATGATTCCCGGGCGCATGGCGAATCTATCCGGCGGAAAGAGTAATCCGGACAATTGGTATCAAGTGGGCAACGGATTGAAATACAGACCGCGCTGGGCAGCCGCTATCGGGGGACATATCGGGGTCTTTGCGTTCAACGAACCAAGTGTGTCTGACGACCGACAGAAGTACAATAGCAAAGTGTACGCATGTCCTTCCGCGCAGGAATGGGTTGACGAACGGAATTATGCTTACGGCTATAATCTTCAATTCCTCGGGAATGCTCGAAAATCTGGCGGTGAATTCCGTAACTTCCCAGTGAAACGTTCCCGGGTGCTGACCCCTGCGGGAACGGTGATGGCGGCGGATAGCATGGGAACGGCTGCCGGTGCTCCGGAAGTGGACCGATTGAAGTATAGCGATCGAGGAGATGATTTTCTCGCTCTTGGGAATCATGGATGGGCTCTCGATCCGCCCAGACTGGGGCCGGAGTCAGACCGAGGCACGGGAGATGAGGGCAGTCCTCGTACAGCGGTTGATCCAAGGCATAAGGGGACTGGAGTGATCGTATTCTGTGACGGCCATGCGCGGAGGCTAACGACCGAAAAACTTGGATACGCGCGTCTGGCAACTGGCGCTTTCACGGATGAAGGGAATAACAGCCTCTTTAGCGGAAGAAATCTCGATGTTCTTCCTCCTTCCATCACTCCTTAAGGGTCTCTCGCTGAGTTGCCGGAACGTAACAGAGAAACGTCCTGCTGTTGTCATCGAAACAATTCCGTCAATTGGATCTTCACACCCGGCACGGTTGAGCATTCGAGGGTGTCGTTTCTGCTGAATAGCCGCGTCTCCTCAAAGCGTCCGTTCATTGGACGGCGGTACACCTCCACCTGTTGTTCGCGTCCTAAAACGATCCAGTATTCCTTCACGCCAGCTTCGGCATAAAGCGAGGCGTTCTCACGGTCGAGCGCAGGGCTGGATACGGCGATTTCCACGATCAATTCCGCGGTTGTCGGATGCGCTTCCAGAAAATCAAGTTCGCCGCCACGAGTTATCGAGATGTCCGGTTCTGGTTCCGAATCGACGAAAGTAAGCGGCTGCTCCTGCCAGACGGTGAATCCCGCGGGCATGCGCCCAAGGATCAGCCGGTAAAGCAGGGACACGATGGTGCGGTGCAGAGGTGACTTTGACATCTTCTCAATGACGATGCCGCGGATGAGCTCGGTGCGCTGGCTGTGCTTGTCGAATTCGCCCAGCCGATGATAATCCTCGACCGAGAGGGGAGAAACGCGCTGCCTGACTTCCGGCAGTTCCAAGATCGCTGACATCACGCCTGCAAATTAGCATGCGCCCGGAGCCTGTCGAGACGGGAAATGTGGGGGCAACGTTTCGGAAGTAAGTTTGTCGGGGTTTGTGCTCATACTCGCTGTCCAATCAGCCGCGGTAATCCTGCTTCGAGAACTGAACGCTACAGCGCTTCGGGCTCGGACAACAATTTTGAGACTCTCGCGAGAAGTCGTCCGGCGGCACCGCCGTCCAGCACGCGGTGATCGAAACTGAGCGTCAAATTCGCTTCCATGACAGGCACAAACTGACCTTTTTCCTCGTCCCAACTGGGCACACGCCGGCCCGCGCCCATTCCCAGCACAAGTGTCTGCTCCGGAAGAGGAATGGGGGTTGCCCAAGTCAGGCCGAATGTTCCAAAATTTGTGACCGTTGCGATCGATCCTCCGGTCGCGTCGGGAGGCAGCCGCCGTTGGCGGGCCAGTTCGACAAGTTCATTGTATCGGCCGACAAGTTCTTTCAAGGGGTGACGGTCCGCGTGCCGAAGGACAGGAACCAAGACTCCGTCGTCGGCCTCGACCGCAAACCCAACATCAATGGCGCTAGGATGGACGATTTGTTTTCCGACGAGCCTTCCTGCCGGAGCGCTGTTTTCAGCCAGTGCCAATGCCAGCGCTCGAAGCGCATAAAGAGCCGGCCCGGATTTTATGTCGCTCTCTCTCCTGTGCGCCAGCATCGCATCCACGCAGACCGGCAGCGCCACTGTTGCCAGGGGACGTGTCCAGCTTCGGCGCATCGCGTCGGCAACCGCAACACGCATGGATGAAGCCGGGTTCATTTTGTTCTTGTCAAGACCGGCGAGAAATTTCTCGAAATCATCAATTGTCACGCGTCCGGCCGCGCCGCTTCCAGCGATTCCGGCGAGGTCGGCCGAATGAAGGCCCAGCTCATTCATCCGGGCTTTCATTCGCGGCGACATAAAGCTGGCGCGCGCCGCGTGAGCGGGCACCGGCAAACCGCGCACTGTTGGTTCGACGCTCGGCTTTCTTCCAGCATACGTGGGATGTGGATTGTCCCCGGAGCGTGTTTCGTGTGTTTCCGAAGGCAGCGCTTGAACTGGCGCATCCAAGCCAAGCCGCTCCGCCTCTTCCCGGCTCACATCCAGATACCCAAGTGCCGCGCCGACCGGATAGCTCTCTCCTACTGATACAGAGAACTCCTGAACGCGCCCTGGACAAGGGGAAGCAACGTTCATCGTCGCTTTATTCGTTTCGACCTCTATCACATCCTGGCCGGCATCGACGACGTCGCCAATCTGGACGAGCAAATTGACCACGGCCGCCTCTGCTATCGACTCGCCAAGCTGCGGCATAATGATTGGAATTCTGGGCATAGATCGGATCTCAAAGTCGCAATAACCTTCTGGCGGCGTCCGCGATACTGCGAGCCGTTGGGCGATGAAAAGCCCAGAGGTTCGGATGATACGGAATCGGGGTGTCTTTCGAATTCAACCGCATGGGCGGAGCGTCAAGCAACCCAAATCCCTCGCTTGCGATGCGCGCAACGACTTCCGCGGTCACTCCGCCCCATGGAAACGCCTCGCCGACGCAGAGCACTCTTCCAGTGCGAGCCACGGAGGCCATTACGGTGTCGGTGTCCAGCGGCTTGACAGATCGCAGATCGACGACCTCGATCTGAATGCCTTCCGACTCCAGCTCGGTGGCGACGGCCAGCGCTTCGTGCACCATTGCGCTGTAGGCAACGATCGTTAGATCTCTGCCTTCTCGCGCTATCCTTGCCTTTCCGACTGGCATTGCTTCGGTCGGCAGTTTGTCGGCTTTCAGGTGGTAATAGAGCAGTTTGTGCTCGCAAAAAATTACAGGATCGTCGATGGCCACCGCTTCCAAAAGCATGCTGTAGGCGTCTTCCACCGTCGCGGGGGTCATGACGATAAGCCCGGGATAATGCGCGTAGAGCGCCTCCATGCTCTGGCTATGAAACGGTCCGCCGCCGGATGTGCCTCCGGAGGGCAGGCGAATCGTGATCGGACACGGAACCTCCGTGCGCCAATGCAGCGTTGCCGCCTGATTCACAATCTGGTTGAAACCCACGGTCGAAAAATCCGCAAACTGCATTTCGATGATCGGACGCATTCCCTCAATCGCGGCACCCACGGCGGATCCGACAATCGCGTCCTCGCTAATCGGAGCGTCGATCACACGCCCGGGAAATTCCTGCAGAAGATTCTTCGTGGCTTTGAATGCTCCTCCAAACGCGCCCACATCCTGACCGTAAATATAGACGCGAGGATCCTCCGCCAACGCACGAGCCTGAGCCTCTCGAATTGCTTCAAGATAAGTGATACTCATTCCATCGCTTTCAACATGCGAACCCACCGTTTCCAATACGTGTAATCATCCTTCGCGAAGGATTTATGCGACAATCGATGAGCCAACGCAAACCATTCCTGCGAAGGCCGCCACGAACCTCGGTGGGGCGAGACTCTGTCAATCCCTGGCCACTTTCGAGGCGGGGGCACACAATACATAGGTGAAATGGATCCACGAAATTCTCGAATCCTGCTTGCGTCTCCAAAGCCCCTTTTCACCAGGAACCATCCCATAAGGAAAAACCAGGGCTCTACGGAGTATCGCCCCACCGTTCAGAGAGGATGCAAACGGATGGTATTTGAAAATCTGGAGTGGATGATATAACTGTCGAACTACTGTAACTATTTCTTGAACATTGGTGTAATAGTAGGAGAGATTGTCCGCCTTTGCCGCAAACACGGTTTGGAAAGACCTGGGGCAGCGTCAGACAGTCCGGACTTATGATGCGATCGATATTAATTGGAACAACGCTTGTCTTGATTCTGGCATCCGGCCTTGCAATCGGATGCCAGAAAAGTCCGTTTGCCGGCAACGATCCCGCGAATCCAGAAACGCAAAATCCAGCGGTTCCCGTGGAGGTCGCGCCCGTGGTACGAGGCGCAATTGAATCGACTGTCAAAAGCGCGCGCGCCCTCGAAGCGGAAGAGGAAGTGAAGGTGTATTCGCGGACGGCGAATCGAGTCACGAAACTTCGTGTCGAGGAAGGAGATTCCGTGGAGAAAGGGCGGGTGCTCCTCCAACTCGACGACGACATTCAGCAAACGCAATACAAAAAGGCGCAAGTTCGATTCGAGAAAGCCAAGCAGGAGTACGAACGTCAGAAGCCTCTCTTCGAACAGAATCTTATTAGCGAACAAGCTTTCAAGGAGGCGCAATTTGAACAGAAACAACTTGAGCTTGCCCTTGAGGACGCGCGGCGCGATTTGGATTACACCGAAGTCCGGGCTCCGATTTCGGGAATCGTGACCGCGCGCCGGGTCAACTTGGGCGACTTGGTGAATCTGAATCAGCACCTGTTCGATATCATTGATTTCAACTCAATCGTGGCCCGCCTCTATGTTCCGGAGCAGGAACTTTCCCACCTCACGATCGGACAGCCGGCCCGAGTCGCTACCACCGCGCTCAAGGGAGAGACATTCGAAGGATTTATCAAACGAATCGCGCCGGTTGTGGAATCCAAAACAGGAACTGTAAAAGTGACGATCGCTTTCAAGGACGTCGGACCGTTGCGACCCGGAATGTACGTGGACGTGGAAATTGTCACCACGAAACGGACCGACGCCATTCTGCTTTCGAAACGATCGATGGTCTATGATGGCGAGCGAATGTTTGTGTTCCGGCTCGGACCGGATCGCACGGTGGAACGGTTGCTTGTGGTTCCAAAAATTGTGGACAATCTGAATGTCGAACCCGTCTCCGGATTCAATGAGGGTGATCTGATCGTGGTCGCCGGTCAATCCGGCCTCAAAGATGGGGCGCGAGTTCGGCTGCCGGATGACCCGGATCCTTCAAAAGAGGCGGAAACCACAGCTCCGCACCTGACGTCGGCTGATTGATGCACTCCGGCAAGCCGACTTCACATTTCACGACGAACCGGCCCGTTGCGGTGATGATGGTTTTCACCGCGGCGGTTGTCTTCGGATTTTTCTCGTTCAAACGGCTGCCGGTTACATTGATGCCGGAGCTGAACTACCCGACCCTAACCGTTCGCACGGAATTTCCCGGCGCGGCCCCGGAGGAGGTCGAGAATGAGATTAGCCGTCCGATTGAGGAAGCTCTTGGGGTTATTGGCGGACTGAACAAGATCAGCAGCGTGAGCCGGTCGGGACTGAGCGACGTCGTCCTCGAGTTCAATTGGGGCACGGAAATGTCGAAGGCCACGCAGGAGGCTCTGGAGAAACTCGATCTGGTCTTCTTGCCTCGGGAGGCGGAGCGGCCGCTCATTCTTCATTTCGATCCTTCCCTCGATCCGATCATGGAACTGAGCTTATCTGGGGAAGGCGATCGTTTTCCGGGTGAGGAGGGATTGCGCCGGCTGCGCCGGCTCGCGGATCTCGAAATTAAGCGCCTGTTGGAGCCGATCAAAGGCGTTGCCGCAGTCCGGGTGCGCGGTGGATTGGAGGAAGAATTTCATGTGCTTCTCGATAAATCGAAGATTGTTCGGAGCGGTCTTTCCATTCAAACCGCGATCGACCGGCTTCGGCAGGAGAATATTAACGTGGCCGGTGGAACGCTCAAGGAGGGGCGCGCCGAATACATGATTCGCACGCTCAACGAATATCAGACTCTCGATGAAATCAGGGATACCGTCGTGATGCGGTATCAGGACCGCGCCGTGCGAATAAGGGACTTGGGCAGCGTTGTTTCGGCTCACAAAGAGAGGCAGATTATCACCAAGACGGATGGCGCCGAGAGCGTTCAGATCGACATTTATAAAGAGGCCGACGCCAATATGGTGGCTGTGGCCAAGGAGGTGACGCGGGCGGTCGGCGTTATCGAGGACACGCCGGTCAAAAAGTGGTTTCGGCTTCCAATCCCAATGCCCTCCGGCCCGCCCCCTGCGCTTGGCTTGGCGCAACATCTCCATCGGGAAGAAGGGGCCAGACTTGCTGTTGTCGCGGATCGTTCCCTGTTTATCGAGAGCAGCATCAGTGAGGTTCGGAACACCGCGATCATCGGGGGGATCCTAGCTGTCTTGGTTCTTTATCTTTTCCTCTCGGACGCCAAAACCACTGCGATCATTGGCGCCAGCATACCGGTCTCGGTGTTGATTACATTTGCGCCCCTGAATCTTTCCGAAGTTACACTGAACATTATGTCGCTGGGCGGTCTTGCGCTTGGCGTTGGGATGTTGGTGGATTCTTCGATTGTCGTCTTGGAATCCATATTCCGTTGTCGTCAGGAAGGGGATGGGATTATCACAGCGGCCATCCGCGGCACGACGGAGGTTAAAGGCGCTGTCGTTGCTTCCACGCTCACAACGATCGCCGTGTTTTTTCCGATGGTATTCGTGGAGGGCATCGCCGGGCAGGCGTTTGGGGCTCTGGGCCTCGCGGTTGTGGTCTCTTTAGTCGCGTCGCTAATCGTTGCCATCTATCTCATTCCGATGCTTGCGAGCCGGCAGGGGATGCATCTTCAAAACGTCTCGGGTGCTGCGCCCCAGTGGAGGCGTTTTTACTCGGTCGAACGATTCGTCGAAAGCGCGAAAGGCGCATCGGAACGTAGCAGACTTTGGGTCTTGCCTTATGGTTTTGTTCGAATGTTATTCGGGGCGGCCCTGGAGGTGGTCGGTAAGCTCTGTATCGCATTGTTCACGAGCGGAGTGTGGGTGACCGCGAGACTCGTCGCACCCGCGTTGAGTTTCGCTGGCAAGGTTGTGCTCGGCATTCCGACACGAATTGCCGGCTCTATTTTCGCGCGAGTCGGCGCTATTTACCCGAAAATAATCGAGTGGACCCTGGACCATCCGATGTCTGTTGCGGGAGTGATCCTCGTGACGGGCTGGGTAACCTGGACCGCGGCATCATCAATGGAAACAGAGTTGCTGCCAGAGGTGCATCAACGTGAATTCACATTTGAGGCAAGTCTCCCGATTGGAACTCCCATCGAGGAGACCAGCGTCATTTTGGAGAAAGTGGAACAGGCAATTTTGGCGGACAAGCGGGACATCAAAGCGTTGATCACGAGCTTTGGCTACGACGTCACAAACATCAAACGATCGGATGAGGGAGAGCACTCCGCTCGCTTTAAGGTGCTGCTGGCCGTCAGTGGAGATCCGGTGGAGAAAGAGGAACAGGTGTTGCGGCGGCTTCGGGAGAAGTTCAGCGGGATTCCGGACCTCGAAGTGAGAGTCGTCCGGCCCGTTCTATTTAGCTCGAAATCGCCCATTGTCGTTGAAATTCAAGGCGACGACCTGGTAGTTCTAAAAAAGATGTCAGCCCGCGCGGAAGCGTTGATGTCCGGAATTCCGGCCCTGGCGGATGTGGAAGCCTCGCTGCGGAGCGGTGCGCCCGAAATCCAAATCTCCTACAATCGCCACAAACTGGCGTTGTACGGTTTGAATATCGGAACCGTGGCCGCGCAGGTTCGCGACATGGTGAAAGGGTTCGAAGCGACACGCTTCAATATGAAAGACCGCCGAATTCCGATCTTCGTGCGCCTGCAAGAGGCGGATCGGGAGCAATTGGACGACATCGCGCGGCTTATTGTGAATCCAGGCGGCAGCGAACCGATCCCTCTGAAGGCGGTGGCGGAACTCAGCATTGGAGAGGGACCGAGCGAAATTCGGCGCGTCGATGCGCATCGGATTGCTCTCATACAGGCGAACATCGCTTCCGGCTCTTTGGGCGCCGCGGTCCGGCAAATCCGATCCACTTTTGAAAAGGCAATCGATTTGCCTCCGGACATGCGATTTGAGATCACCGGCCAGAACGAAGAATGGGAACGCAGCCGGGGCAGCCTTTTCCTTGCTCTGGGATTGAGCCTCTTCTTGGTGTACGTCATCATGGCGTCTCAATTCGAATCTTTGCTTCAGCCGCTGATCATCATGTGCACGATCCCTCTCGCTTTCTTTGGCAGTTTCGTTGCGCTCGCTCTTTTGAAGAGCAGTCTTTCGATCGTTGTCTTTCTTGGTTTGATCATGCTGGCGGGTATCGTCGTGAACAACGCGATTGTTTTGGTGGACTATACCAACACGTTGAAAAGCCGGGGCATGGACACTCGCCAGGCGATCGTGACCGCGGGCACGGTTCGATTGCGTCCGATATTGATGACCACGGCCACCACCGTGCTTGGCCTTGTCCCGATGGCTCTTGGACTTGGCGACGGAGCGGAGGTTCGAACGCCTATGGCGTTGACGGTCATCTTCGGACTCATCTCCTCGACGGTCCTGACGCTTGTGATCATTCCGTCGATCTATTATTTCTGCGATCAAATGGTTGCGAAGTTTTTGCGATCCGTGCCTGCTGCCGCGGGCGCGGCCTGCGAATAACGATAGGCATATGGGGGCTCCCGAAGATCATTCCAGCCAACTCGCCAGCAAGCTGACGGAGTTCTCACTTCGGCGCAGGATTACCGTTCTCGTGCTGTTTCTTTCGATCGTGGTGGTGGGATTCGTCGCGTCGGTTGGAATTCCAATCGAACTCTTTCCAAGAGGTTTCACCGGGCAGAATCTCATGGTGTTTGTTCCATGGCAGAACGCTCCAACACCAGAAGTGTTGGACAAGATCACGCGGCCTCTTGAAGAAGAACTGGGAACCGTGCGCGGCCTTCAGCGCGTGAATTCCTTTTCCGCGGTCGGCCGATGCAGCGTCTTCCTCAATTTCAAGAGTGGCACCGATATGGATATCGCTTATCGCGAGGTCCGAGACAGGATTCAGCGAGCCCGTCTGCTTTTTCCCGATGATGTGGATCGAGTGTACATTCGCAAGGAGGACGCGTCCGGGATTCCCGTTGCCGTGATCGGAATGGCGATTGATCCCGCGCTGACCGATTATTACACGCTGATTCAACGGGAGCTGATTCAGCCGCTGGAACGTCTGGACGGGGTGGCGACCGTCCGGGCCGACGGTTTGGAGGAGAAAGAGATCATTATCGAAGTGGACAAGAGTCTTGCCGAGAGCAACGGCCTGAACCTTTACGAGATTACCCGTGATCTTGGGGGCGATAACTTCAGCATGGCAAGCGGCAACGTGCGTGACTCGGGCAAGAAATTCTCGCTACGCTCGGTCGCGACTTACCAATCCCTCGATGAGCTTGAGAATCGCACGGTTACCCCGACGGTGCGATTGAAAGACATTGCCCGGATCAAGTATGAGGAACCGGAGAAGCGCTACAGTGTGCGCGTCAATAGCCGGCCTGCCGTGGCTCTGGTGATTCTGAAAGAGGGGGAAGCGAACACGGTGGAGGTTTCGAAACGGATCAGGGATGCACTCGAAACAATCCAGAAGAACCCGCGTCTTGCATCGATCGAAATGGACCTTCTGTTCAATCAGGGCGAAATCGTCGAGGAATCGCTTCAAAAATTGGTTCAAGGAGGACTCATTGGAGGAGCTTTCGCGGCGCTGGTTCTATTTATCTTTTTGCGCCGCGTGCGTCTCACCGCAATCATAACATTCGCTATTCCACTCTCCATATTGATGGCGCTGATCGTCATGTATTTCTCCAAGGAATCGCTCAATGTCCTGACGATCCTGGCGCTCGTGATCGCGGTGGGCATGCTGGTCGATAACTCAATCGTCGTCGCGGAGAATATTCACCGGCTCCACAAGGAAGGGCTTTCCCGAAGGGACGCCTGTGTCAAGGGGGCGGCGGAGATTGCGTTGGCGATCACCATGGCGACTTTGACCACCGTGGTCGTTTTCGTTCCGGTGTCCTTGGTGGAAGGGCAGGGGCAGTTCTTTCTCATGCGATTGGCGCTGCCGCTTTCGGTTTCTCTGATTTCATCCTTGTTTGTCGCCTTGGTGTTCATCCCCCTGAGCGTCTATCTCACACTTCCCGCGCAACAAACACAGAACGATCGTTCTCTCTTCCGCAGAGTTCATGAACGCGTGAACGCGATTCTCCGGCGTTTTTATGAAATGACTTTCGAACGTCTGAATCGTTTGTATGTCCTGGCTCTCGGATTCTTTCTCGGACGGCGATTGGACTTGGTTTTGCTTCTCGGCGTTGTGTACGGGCTCAGTTATTTCCTGGCCTACCGGAAAGTGAGCATCGTTCCCCAGCAGGAAGAGGATCGTTCCAGTTTTCAAATCTCCGTGGAGGCCTCCGACGAATACAGCTTTGATGATCTGGGAGAGTATTTCCGCGGAATTGAAAAGATTCTCGAACAAAGGAAAGAAGAGTACGGCCTAAAAGGATATTTTGTACTTTGCAGGCCTCGCGGCGGGCGGGTCGAAGGTTGGTTTGACGACGCGGTTCCGAAGAAATTCGGCGCAAAGGAGATCGGTGAAAAACTGCTGAAAGAGCTGCCCTCCAAACCCGGAATCAAACTGTTCTTCGGACGGGAAAACAATGCCGAAGAGGCGAAGGACGTCACGACATTCGTCTTTCGCATCGAAGGCGACGATCCGATTGTTCTCGATGAGGTTGCTGATCAACTGCGCCCGCGCATTCTGCGCGTCGCCGGAGTCGTGGGAATTCGCGGCGGAGAAGAACCCGCGCCAAGCGAAATGGCGGTGGTGATCGACCGAGCCCGCGCCAGCGCGAGCCAAGTCAGTCCCGACGTTATTGCGGGGATGGTGGGGTACGCCCTTCGAGGAAGCCTTCTGCCCAAATACAATGACGGTGGCCGCGAGATTCCAGTCCGGATCAGGTTCCAAGAATCGGACCGCGAAAGCCTGGCGGACCTTGCCGGATTTCGCGTTCCCACGGCGACCGGAGAGACACTTCCCATATCGGCGCTCACGGATTCCAGGGTGCTGACCAGTCCGCGAGGGATCTTCCGTTCCAATAAGAAGATCAACCGGTCCCTCACGGTCGAACTGAAAAAGGAGCGCGCGCGCGAGGCTCAAATGCGGCTCATGGCGTTGCAGCAAAGCTTTGATCTTCCGCAAGGAGTTTCATTCAGCAATCTGCAATTCCAATCGTTTAATAATGACCTCGCCAACATGGGCATGGCCGCTGGATTATCCGTAGTTTTCATTTATCTCCTGATGGGGTTTCTTTTCGAGAGCTTTATTCTTCCACTCTCAATCATCTTTACGATTCCGCTCGCCGGTCTCGGTGTGGTCTGGATCCATCGACTTCTTGGCAAAGATCTCGATTTCTTGGGTGTGATCGGCGCTATTCTTTTGGTCGGAGTGGTTGTGAATAACGGGATTGTTCTGCTCGACTACGTGATTCGTCTGCGCGCGGAGGGAATGCCGAGGGCTCAAGCGTTGATTAAAGCCGCCGAACGCCGATTTCGTCCGATCGCGATGACGGCTCTCACGACGATTATTGGGATGGTCCCGCTCACCATCAGCCAGCCGAATGACATGGGAATGAGCTACAAGAGTTTTGGTCTCACTTTGATAGGAGGCATGACCACCGCCACAATTCTAACCTTGCTTGTCGTTCCGATCTTTTACACGTTTTTCGATGATCTCAGAGGGATCACTGCCGGAGCGCTTAAATGGGTATCGAGCCAAGGCACATGGAAGAAAACCTCCAAATTCGAAACAACCTAGCAATCGGGTCCCCGAAAATGGGAGGGTGAGGCTCCAGCCGAACCCTGGAATTCTGCCAAGATGGGGTTCGACAGGAGTCTCACCCTCCCAACAAAACGAGGAACGCGGTTGAATCGATGTTTTCATCCGAAGCGGTGTCCTTTTGGGACGGGGGATTCATGGAGAGAGAGGTGCGACTTGATCCGTGATCCGCTGAGGGGTGAGGTTCATCGGGTGCCAGACCCGGTGTAGAATCGCATCGCGTTTTCACCAAAGATCTTCTTTTTCGCGCTCTCGGAGAAAGTCTCGAAATAGTTTCGGGCCAGGCCGATCACCTCGCCATAGTCAGCGGAGAGCAGGCAGACAGGCCAGTCCGATCCCACCATAAGCCGGTCTTCACCGAACGCTTCAACGACAACGTCGAGATAGGGTTTGAAGTCTTGCGATTTCCATTGCTTCCACTTGGCTTCTGTGACCATTCCCGAGATTTTGCAGTGAACATTGGGACATTTTCCGAGTTCGCGGATTTGTTTGTCCCAAGGCGGCAGCGTGCCTTCCCGAATTAATGGTTTGGCGATGTGATCGAGAACAAACTGCTGTTCCGGAAAACGCTGGGCGACTTCGATTGCCGCGGCGAGTTGCTTGGGAAATACAAGGAGATCGTAGGTCAATTTGTAATCCCGGAGCAGTCCGAGCCCTCGGAGGAATGCTTGATCCAGCATAAATCGAACGTCCGGTTCGTCCTGCACGACATGACGAACTCCGACAAACTTTGGGCGGCTTCGGAAGCGCTCCAATTGCTCGCCAACCTGCGGCGAACGGAGGTCCACCCATCCCACAACGCCGTGGATGCGGTCGTTGGATTCCGCCAGCTCCAGCAGCCATCGAGTCTCCTCCAAAGTCTGCCGTGCCTGCACGGCGATGGAACCATCAAAATGAACTTGCGCCTGTTCGCGGTCGAGATCATCAGGAAGGTAATCCCGTTTCAGAACGGCCATTGTGTTATTGATCCAGCCGTATTCGATCGGATCGTATTTCCAGAAATGCTGATGGGCGTCGATATTCATAGTCATGGGAGGGTTGTGTTGCTTGGTTTGGCTTCCGCGGAATGCCTCTCTTTGCGAGCGGTTCCGGCCTTGAATCGCTCCGTCGCGACAGTTCGCAGCCGTTGTCGGAGATTGCTCCGCGCCCACGTGTAGAAGTAAAGATTGTTAACCATCCCGATCACAAACCACGCCAGCAATAAGAGGTTATCAGGTTCGTTGTATTGACCGACATTGAGGATCACCGTGGCGGTAATGAATCCCAAGAAAACCAGCCACGGCAAGAGCAAGATTCGCAGCGCGGCCCCGCGCGCGGCTCGGTTCGAGCGGTTTGTGTTGAGTCCCAGCCACATTCCGACCCACGCCAATGTGACGAGGTCCGCGACGAACATCAGCACTACCGCCAGGCAGAGCATCATCCACTCGCCGGATGTATCAAGGAAACGATCGCGAATGCCTGCAAGGAACATGATGAAATCGAGCGACAGCACGATGATGACAGGCCATCCAAACTGACGATTCAGCGCCAGGAATTGTCCGCGTAATATTTCCTCGACAGACAAGGGTGTGGACAAGAGTAGTTCGAGTGATCCGGTGCGTCTTTCCTCGCTCAACGGACGGCACGCCTCCAAAGCCAGCCAGAGTTTGATCAGGGTATGCAAAACGAATGCGATGGGAACGAACGTTTCCGATCCAAGCATCTCGGACCCGTATTTGACGAAGAGCCAGAACCAGAAGCAGCCGCAAAGACCGAGAACACCGAGCACATAGGCGGGTTTGAGGCGGTTTCGACCCGCTATCCAGAGGAACGGATTGATCTCCAGGAGGCGGGTGCGAAAAGCCCTTCGTGTCCCTGGATCTCCAAATTGCCATCGCTGCCATTTCTCGCGCCATTGCATCTTCCCCGCCGTTGCGGGTTTGTCTTGCCACGAATACCGGACCCAGATGCTGCCTAAGATGAGAAACGTCCATCCGTAAAGATGCGTCAGAAGATTCGAAATCCAGAATTGATTTGGGGCGGCCTTGAAGTTGACATCGGGGACCAGTCCGTAGGAATACCCGGCGCTTCCGAGCAGATAAGCGGTGTTGAACTGATAGGGGGATTGCCGAAGCGCCAGCAGGTATCCGATGAACGGCAAACCGCCATTTATGATGAGAATTAACCCGAACGTGCCGAACATGGCTTTCCGCTCCTCGACGCTGATGGAGGAGAGAAAGATCCCGGCGCATAACGAGAAAAAGAGTGTATTGGCCAATACGAGGGTCATGCGCCAGAACTCTCCGTACGTGAGACCGCCGAGAATGAGCGGAATCGCCAGCACGGGAAAGATCGCCAAAAGCCGGTAAAACGAGTTGACGGAAGTGGCGACGAGTTTCCCGAGCACCACGTCGTAACCCTTCAGATCCGTAAGGAACAGCAAGCCGAGTGTTCCTTCCCGTTTTTCCTCGCTCAAACAGTCCGAAGTCACATTCACACCGGCGAGCAGGCTGTAGAGAAATCCAATCGTTGCGAGGCTGTAAAAAAGGGCGATCGGAAGCCGCGAGCTCGGATCGTTTTCGCCCAGCACAATCCACGTCCAAACGTATAATCCGATCGAGACGAGCGCGGCGGCAAAACGAGTCCAATAGGTCGCGCGGTGGCGCGAAGCCACTCTCAATTCACGTTCCACGATCGGAAGAAAACTCATCCACGCGGAGATTCGGAGATTCGAACCGTTCGCGCAAGCCATGTGTGGTTGCGGTGCGTCTCCGAATTGTGGGTGGAGTGGCGTCACGTGACCGGACCGCGGCTGGTCCCAAGCCGCAGCGATTCCGATCTAATCGGATGCATTCGCTTGTTTCCGAGTGCTGCGGGCTGGGTTAGCTCGGCTGGAGTTTGGACATTTTGACAGTTTCCGCCTCCCGGAGGGAGATTCGAGGTCAGATTACCTTACGCGGAAGAGAAAAAGAGGTGGGTTAGACAGTATGCTTGTGCGAGAGTATTCGACGCGAACTGACTAGATTCCTTGAACTTCAAACGTTGTTGTAAATGAGTCAAGTTTTCATTGGCATGCACCGGACCGCGGGCTGTCTCAGCCCGCAGCGCGTGGACGTGTTGCGTGCGCCCGAACCTATGAAACGC
>JAQBVM010000531.1 GCA_027623095.1 Verrucomicrobiota bacterium | reverse complement strand
CTCCCAACCTCGTTTCTTCCGGTCAACGACTGACGCAGGATCGCTTCATCTCCGCCTTGCAGGCGCGCGGCTGGCAATGTCTGGGCTCGGGAGAAATCGGCGATCCCACCGGCTCCGCCTGGACGGAAGCTGGTGCACTGGACAAACGCGGCCACAACGAAGGTTGGAAACTGGCGCGCGCCGTGGCCACCGAGCTGCGCGATCTCGCCAGCCGGATTACTTCCCTGCTTCAAGGTGGCTGGTGCGAGGTAATGGTGGTCACCGATCATGGCTGGTTGCTTGTCCCGGGCGGGTTGCCCAAGGTTGAACTCAAATCCCACCTCGCGGAACATCGCTGGGGACGCTGCGCCGCTCTCAAGGCGGCGGCCCAAACCAACGTGCCGACCTTCCCCTGGCATTGGAATCCGGATGTGACCATTGCCGCACCGCCAGGTGTGGGCTGTTTCCGCGCCTCCATGGAGTATTCCCACGGCGGCGTGTCCTTGCAGGAAATGGTGATCCCGCGTTTGCGTGTGACCGCCAACCGGCCCCGCAGCGCATCGAACCGCTTGGTTGAGGCGAAGTGGACCGGTGCGAAATGCCGTGTGACCGTGGAAGGCGATTGTGCAGGTGTCCGTGTGGATGTCCGGGTTCGCTCATCGGATCCGGCCACTTCCCTTTTGGCGGACCATCAGGCCCGCGAGACAACACCCGAAGGCAAGGTTACCGTATTCCTCGAAAACGACGCGGACTGTGGACAATCCGCCGAGATCGTTTTGCTGGATGCATCCGGGGTAGTGATCGATTCGCTGCCCAGCAAGCTTGGAGAATGAAATCATGACTCAGCTCGACCCCGTTGATACGATTGCGACCAGAGCTTTTGAAGGCTACGTGGTTCGCAAAGACCTTGTGCGTAAATTCAAGGGCCAGTATCCCGTTCCTACGTATGTGGCTGAGTTCCTTCTGGGCCGATACTGCGCTTCCGTGGATGAAGAAGAGATCGCCGAAGGTTTGAGAATTGTTGAGCGGCAATTGGGTGAGAAGACGGTGCGTGCCGGGGAGCATGAGCTCTTCAAAGCGCGCGCCAAGGAAAAGGGTCATGTCAAATTGATCGACATCATCACCGCCCGCCTCGATGCCGCCACCGATTCCTTTCTCGCAACGTTGCCGAGCCTCCAATTGAAGGATGTGCGCATTGCCTCCCAGCTCGTTCACGCCAACGAGCGCATGTTGACCGGCGGGGTCTACGCTGAACTGGAAATCGCATACGATCCGACCATCGCCCAGGAAAAGAATGGACGCCCGTTCGGAATCGAGTCGCTGAGGGAAATCCAATTGTCCAAGCGCGAAGTCCTGCCGGCACTTTACAGTGGCCGGGAGGCTTTCGCCTCGGAAGAGTGGCGCGATTTTCTCGTCCGCAGCGTCGGCCTCGAACCGGAGACACTCACGGCGCGCGCCCGCGACATGGTGCTACTGCGCATGGTTCCGTTCGTTGAGCGCAACTTCAACATGGTGGAGCTAGGCCCGCGAGGAACCGGCAAGAGCCATCTGTTCCAGCAGATTTCTCCCTACGCGCATTTGATCTCCGGCGGCAAGGCCACAGTTGCCCGCATGTTCGTCAATAACGCAAACGGCCAGCGCGGCCTCGTCTGCCAATACGACGTGGTCTGCTTCGATGAAATCTCCGGCATCTCCTTTGATCAGAAGGATGGCGTCAATATCATGAAGGGCTACATGGAGTCGGGCGAGTTCAGTCGCGGCAAGGAAAGCATCCGCGCCGATGGTGGCATCATGCTGGTCGGGAATTTCGACGTGGACGTCCAACACCAGCAGCGCATCGGTCATCTCTTCGGGCCGCTGCCGCCCGAGATGCGCAATGACACAGCTTTCATGGATCGTATTCACGCCTATCTGCCCGGCTGGGATCTTCCAAAGGTCAGCCGCGAATTGCTGACCGATCATTTTGGTCTTGTCAGCGACTTCCTTTCCGAATGCTGGAATCAGCTCCGTCGGCAAAGCCGCCAGAATGTTTTTCAGGGGCGCGTCCACCTGGGTGGCGCCTTGAGCGGGCGCGATACCACCGGCGTGCAGAAAACCGTGAGCGGTCTCATCAAGTTGATGTCCCCCAATCCCGAGACCCCCGTGTCCGAAGATCTGCTCGAATGGGCCTTGCGGGTCGCGTTGGAATGTCGGCGGCGGGTGAAGGAACAGCAAAAGCGCATTGGTTCGGCCGAGTTCCGCAACACACAATTCAGCTATTCCATTGGCGATGACGGTGTGGAGAAATTTGTTTCCACTCCGGAGCTTTACAGTGAAGACAGCATTGGCAGTGATCCGTTGCCGCCCGGACAGGTATGGGTAATTTCGCCAGGTGGTGGCGATGAGCACCCCGGATTGTATCGCGTGGACATTACTGAAGGTCCGGGCAGCGGTGTGAAGATCCTGAACCAGCCCGCGCCACCGGCGTTCAAGGAGAGCGTCCGCTGCGCGGAACAGAACCTTTATGGTCGCGCCAAAGAATTAGTCGGCGACCGCGATCCTCGCGAGCACGAGTTTTCGGTGCAGTTGCGTGCCTTCGACAGTTCCAAAAGCGGGTCTGCCGTCGGCGTCGCGGTGTTGCTCGCGCTCTGTTCCTCGCTCTTGCAAAAGAACCTCAAGGGCGGTCTCGCCGTCACCGGCGGCTTGAATTTGGGCGGCTCGATTGAAATGGTCTTCAACGCAGTGTCCGTCGTTGAAATCGCAATTGAAAAAGGTGCCGCCAGCATCTTGATGCCAATCAGCAGTCGCCGGCAATTGAACGACTTGCCGGACGACCTAGCGGCAAAAATAACGATCCACTATTACCTCGATGCCCGGGACGCATTGCTCAAGGCTCTCTCCATCTAATCGGCGATCGCGTGGAATCTCACGGGAGCAGTTTCGTCAGGGCCTGTTGCCGGAGTTTGGCCAGATCGGGAAACTCGGTGAGAATCCAAGAGTCAGTC
>JAQBVM010000126.1 GCA_027623095.1 Verrucomicrobiota bacterium | reverse complement strand
TAGAATCACTTTAGATTTCTCGAAAAGCCGTGTCAATCTTTCTCAAAAGGCCAAGAATCCTGCGAAGCGCCCTGCCTCGATTTAGGGAAAAGGTTCTCCAGTAATTGTCATTTTGACGCCGAGCGCTGCCCGCGAACAGTACGGAGTTCCGGCTTCAGCCGGTTTTCACGCGCAAACCGGCTGAAGCCGGAACTCCGCACCTGAGAAAATGCGAATTGCTGACTTGTTCCCGCAAGGCTTTACATCGGGGAGCGAAATGCTTATAAGTTCGCGTCTATGAACCCCTCCCGGAAGCACAGCGCCTTCACGCTGATCGAACTCCTCGTTGTCATCGCCATCATCGCCATCCTTGCTGGAATGCTGCTTCCGGCTCTGTCTCGAGCCAAATTTAGAGCCAAAGTGATCAACTGCACATCCAATTACAAACAGTGGGGCATCGCGGTCAATCTCTACGCGATCGACGACCCCAAGGGACGGCTCCCGGCTTTCCAAATGCCGCGCACGGGGCTCAATCCGTGGGACGTGTCGATTAATATGGCAACCAACCTGGAACCGTACGGTCTCACGGTTCCGATGTGGTATTGCCCCACTCGACCGCAAGACTTTGCCTCGGCTCAGCAGTGGTTTCGCGAACAGAACACAGAAAACAAGTCGATGACCATCGGGGATTTGAACTCATATTTCCGGAGGCAGTACGGGAACTTCGCCATTATCTGGCATTGCTGGTGGGTTCCGCGGCCGCTTCAGGACGGCATGATGTTTCCAACGCCCAACACCAGTGGGACTTCAACCCGCACAAAGGACGGATGGCCCACGAAGCTTGAAGACCCGATGGCATCGATCCAGCCGGTCATCACCGATTTATGCCTGGCCCAAGGCCACAACAATACGAACGTGTTGAACGCGCGGGCAGGACACCCAATGCAGAACGGGGTCGATAGCGTTAACCTCGCTTTTGCGGACGGCCACGTGGAAACCCGGAATGGCAAACAGATCCAGTGGCAGCAGTCCGGGAACTGGACCACGTTCTATTAGGACTATTCTCGTTTCGATCGTGGTCCCACAGCGCTCAGATCAATCGGTTTGAACCCAAGCCGGAGCGCGGGAGAGCCTGACAACAGACGAAAGTCATTTTTCTCGGGCGCGACGAACAGGGGATCAGCAAATGCAGAGTGCCGGTCGTGTCCGCGTTTCCGCCATTCTTCCAAGGAAACCCCTGCGAATTGCAGAGAACCCGGATCCGCCCCCGGCCTGGCGTCGAAGTAGAGGTTTCCGTCGATCTCGTAGTTGTCGTTTGACCAATTGCTTCCGAGCAGTTTCCCGGAGTCGAAATAGACAATGTTGTTCGTGAAGTGGAACGAAACATGGGGTTCTGCGCGGGTCCGCATGACTTGATATTCTCTACCGAAAGCAAAGATATTGTTCCTCACGATGTTATCCCGTCCGTAGTGTTGATGGAACCCGGCGCTCTTGGTGCGATAGACAATATTGTTCTCCCAAACGATCTCCGAACTGCCTTCATCGGGATAGAGCCCCCATCCTCCGTACGTGAACGAATCGACATTGTGAATGAGATTGTTGCGGATCACGGTCCCCTTTTGAATCCCCAACGTATAGATCGCGCCCATATCGCTGAGCATTTCTTGGCCGATGTCGTGCAGGTGATTGAACTCGATCACATTATCCCGGCAGGGTGTCTCTCGGTAACCCCAATTCCACCCCACGGAAACCGCAGTATAAAAGAGATCGTGTATATGATTGTGCGCGACAAGATTCTTTCCACTTTGCAGGATGAATACTCCAACCGCCGGAGGATACACCCGGCCCAGGGCATGCATGTGATTGTCGCTCAGAACATGCCCGTAATTCATCTCGAAGGGTTCGGTGCGAATTGCCGGTTCCCCTAAACGAACACCCCCTGCCCCAAGGTCAAACATCTCATTTCCAACAATCTGCACCCGCTTGCAGCCTCGACCCAATTCGATGGCGTAACCGGCCAGATGACTAAACACACAATCCCGGATGAAACAGTCTTCGACTCCTTCTCCACGAACATCTCCAGGAGTCGCGATCGCAGCCTGTGTGTCAGCATAACCGTTCGCTCCCAACCGCCAATCCGTGTACGAAAATGTCAATCCGCTTAAAACGACATGGCGAATGGGCTTTTTCTCCGAGATGTTACCCTTGAATACCAACAGCTCTTCCAACCGCGGAGCCACTGCGTCAGCGCGAGTCATGTCCTGGTCCGGCAGAGGCCAGCAAGTCAGAACACCCGTGTCCAGATCGAGAATCCATTCACCCGGCGCATCGAGCCCATCCGGAGCGTTCTCGATATAGTAACGCGCATTGTTTTCTTTGTTTGAAGGGCGCGGATCTCCGGAGAGAACTGCGACATGATTCAGTTCGTCCACACTTCGAATCTGCATCCGAATATCCGCCCATGCCAGCAAAGCGATCACCTCCACATCTCCGTCATCAGCCCACCGCTTGTCGATATCACCCGGCCGAAAATTCAATCTCACCGGCTTATCCTGGGGACTGCTCCCTTGAATGCGGTAGAATCCCTGGTTGGGGGTGCGAGCGCGGGTCATCCGTTTCCCGTTCACGAATAATTGCCGAAAATGCCAACTTCTGTCTTTGACCTCCGGGACGAAAGTGCGCCACAGGTTTGCGCTCCCTTCCACGCGTTCCCAATTCTGAATTCGGCGGCCGCCACTGATGACTGGTTGTTCATTTGGATAATTCGCGATGGTAAACGGACGCTCCGCATCCGCGCCCGAATCCTCAGGGAGAAGCTCCAAAGGTTCCTTCAACTCATGAACACCCGCGCGCAGCAGGATCGTAACTCCGCCAACAGCCCGGCGGCTCTCCACCGGCAGCAATCGAATCGCCCGGATCGCACCGGAAACAGACGCAAACGGGCCATCCCGATCATCCGAAGCTGGCGCATCGATCCGCCCTGACCAGGAGTCGTTTCCGTTCACAGCAACATAAAATGTGAGCGGCGCGGCCAGAACACTACATTGCAGGTAACCGATTAGAGCGACAGTCGTCAGAAAGCAAAATTTCATAGAACCTATTTCGAAAACATTTCTGAAAATCCTGTCCGCACGCAGCATCGCGTTATTGCACCGCCAACTCCAACGACCAACTTGCAAATATTAATTAACAGGAGGCGGCAGAGCGCCTCTTTTCAGAATACCGAATTCGATCCACTGGATTTGGCAGTATCAAGATCGCACCCGCAATTCCATATGATTCTTTTCGGACCTAGAATCCGCCGCAAACAATGCAAACGCCTTGACTGCTGTCAAACACGCATATCCTCCTGATATTCGTTCCGGCGTTGAATCGACGCGCGACCGAACCGACGTCTTGACTTGTCCAACCCAACTTTTGACAGAGTTCGCAATGGTTGGTAAAGACCGACATGATCCGAAAGCAACTCAGCCAATGCGCCAGCCGCCTTTTTTCCGAAGGAACGCCCCCCCTTCCTGACGCGGAACGGAAATACAAGAACCTATCTCGGAGACGCGCCCACCGGCTTACAAGACTTTCAGCCTGGCTCGTCCCGCTTTTCATCGCAGTGTCGGTTTCGGCTGGAGACTGGTATGTCTCCACGGCTGGCAACGATCAGTGGTCGGGAACATTTCCCTCGCCGAAGGCCGATCAATCCGACGGACCATTCGCGACTCTCGAAGCCGCGCGGAATCGAATTCGAGCGTTGAAACCAAGCAGCGCACTGAAGGAAGCAACCGATGTCTATTTGAGATCCGGCGTTTATGAACAGAAGAGCGCATTTGAACTCGGAGCTGCCGATTCCGGGACCGCGGATGCCCCGATCACCTACAAGGGATACCCGACAGAAACGGTGATTCTCTCCGGAGGAAGGGTTCTGCGGGGATTTCAAAAGGTCGCAGAACCCGCCGAGCTAGACAGGCTTGCGCCAAGTGCGCGCGGGCAAATATGGCGCACCGACCTGAGAGCAAACGGAGTCGAGGATTTCGGCGAGGCGACGGGAGCGGGAAATCGGGCCGAACTCTTCTTCGACGGCAAACCCATGACACTGGCCCGATGGCCGAACGAGGGCTTTGCGCGCGTGAAACAGGTCGTTGGCGGCAAGCCGATGACGGTTCACGGAATCACCGGGGATGAAGTTGGAAAATTCCTCTATGACGGAGACCGTCCGGACCGCTGGATTCGTGAGACGGATGTTTGGCTGCACGGCTATTGGTTTTGGGATTGGTCAGATGCCTTTCAAAGAATTCAATCCATCGACACGAACCGCAAACTCATTGAACTAGATCCGCCTTACCACGGCTACGGTTATCGAAACGGGCAGCGATACTACGCCCTCAACGCATTAATAGAATTGGATTCGGAAGGGGAATGGTTCCTGGACCGAAATCAAGGGAGACTCTATTTTTGGCCTCCCGAATCCACCGGAGAGCACCGCACTGTATTTTCTGTGTTACCGACCCTCATTGAAATCAAGGATGCTTCATGGATCACTTTTGAGAATCTTACACTCGAGGCTACCCGAGCCACCGCGGTGAAGATCACGGGAGGCACTCGCAATGGCGTTCTGAATTGCAAGCTTCACGATATCGGTGGTTGGGCGGTAACAATAACCGAGGGCACAAAAAACGGTGTTTCAGATTGTGAGATTGAACAGATCGGAGAGGGTGGAGTGTCGCTGAGCGGTGGAGACCGGGAAACACTCGCTCCATCGGAACACTTCGCGGAGAACAATCGCATTCATAGCTTTGGGCGGGTTTTTCGAACTTATCGACCCGCTGTCAGTGTGAATGGCGTTGGAAACCGCGTAACACACAATCTCATTTACGATGGCCCGCACAACGCAATCCAGCTCGGCGGAAATGATCATTTGATCGAATTTAACGAAATTCATCATGTTTGTTTCGAAACCGGCGATGTCGGAGCATTTTACATGGGCCGCGATTGGACGGCCCGAGGCACCGTGATCCGACACAATTATTTCCACGACATTCAGGGCCCAGGATTGCATGGGGCCATGGCTGTCTATCTGGACGATTCGGCCAGTGGAATAACGGTTTTCGGAAATGTGTTCTATCGAGCCGGACGGGCTGCATTTATCGGTGGCGGGCGCGACAATCTTATCGAGAATAATATCTTTGTGGACTGCAACCCCTCCGTTCATGTCGATGCCCGCGGTCTCGGCTGGATGCGAGATCATGTGGAAGGCGACGGAATCCTTCCGAAGCGCCTCGCCTCAGTGCCCTACCAAAAATCGCCCTGGAGCGACCGATACCCTCAGTTGCTGAACCTGTTGGAGGATGAACCCGGCGCTCCAAAAGGAAATACGATCGCGCGAAATATCAGCGTCGGTGGCAAATGGCTGAATCTAGAAAAAGCCGCCGCGCCGCTCGTTCGGTTCGATGACAACTGGGTGGACAAAGACCCCGGTTTTATGGATCGAGATAATCTCGACTTTCGGATTCGAACCGGATCGCCCGTGTTCGAGACCGGATTCAAACAAATCCCGATCGAACAGATCGGCCCTCGAAAGCGTTAGTTCGATTCGTTTTTCAAAGACGAAAAATCGATCACATCTCCGGCGCGCTCCGGAGGGGAGACCTTCAACAGGGATACTTTTCCATTTCGAAACGACGCTTCCACGAAGGTGTTTCCGGGCGCGCGCAGTTTGAAATCCACATCCCATTCCTCGGGCCATGCTGGAAAAAGAAAAATTCGGTTCCCATCCCACTGAAGCAGCATCGACTGGAGCGCCATCACTCCATTACCTCCGTGACTCTGATCTGGAACCCAATCGAAATTCGGCCCCCAGAACGCAGGAAAACGGCTCCCGGGATGCTTCTCCGAGAATCGTCCGCTCACATAGCCACGCGCCGAATCAACCAATCCCAACAGAGCGGCTTGCGTGTCGTCCTGCTGCCATCCCCGGTTTCCTTTGAACTCCCGGCTCATGAAACTTCTACGCGCCAGTTCCAAATCCGGTTTCCCCACGCCAAACAATCGATACGGAAACACCGCGTATAACTCCGGATTCTCGCTGTTTTGACGGTTCTTGAAGTTTTCAGCAGGCGCAAGCAATGCCTTGCCATCGACAGATCGGACGGGAATCGCCGGAAGCGCCGACTGCAGTCGCGTCCATGCCACCCGATCCCCAGCGTCGGTCCGCGACGCCGGCAACGAGAGAAGCCCGCTCAGAACAACCCTGAGTCCGGCTACAACCGGCATCGGGTTCTCGCAGTCGCGCCACGTTTCCAGCGCCTGGGAAGGCACAAACAGGATTTCACCGGTGGGTTCCCTTGGATAATGCTTGTCGTAAAACTCAATCACCGGCTTCGCAATCGGCAAAAGCGTTGACGTCAAAAAAGAGTCGTCCCGAGTAAAGGCGTAATAGTCGAGCATCATCGCGGCAAGCTCAAGCCCGCCAGACCAATAGTACCGAATGTAGGTGTTTGCCGGACGGCCAAGCGGTTCGTTCTCTCGCTCCCATCCAAATCCCAATTCGCCATTCGCGTACGCGCCCCAAAAATACATTGTCTCTGGAAAAAACGCGCCGCCGTGATTGTGATACAGAGCCGTTCGCGCCTTCGCCAGATCCAACGCGTCCCGATACATTCGAAACAGCGGTTGCATCAGATCGAAATCGCCGGACGCCAGCATGGGCCAGTACGGGAGCCGAGTATTTTGAAACCAATAACAACCGCCCCACCTCCGAAAATCGGGATCTAGCTCCTTGACCGTATCCACCGTGAATATCGTTCCGTTGAACTTGATCGGATAGCGCCCGCGCCCGCCGCACGCATTTATGAACCGTTGCAGTACATACCCTTCCATGATCTCACGCGTCTCGTCTCGAAATCCGCTTTTCACCAATGCCTCTCCATCAACACGACGAATACGAACCCAACTTCGATCCCAGAAAGCGGACCACCAACCAAGATGCTCCTCACGGGCCTTTTCGATCGGTGCCGCCTCGATTTTCCCTTGCAGGGAATCCATCTGTTGCAGCCATTCGTCAACAGTCTCGGTTTTCTCCGCCAGGACGGGAATTCGCAATTCGAAGCGCTTGCGCGGTTCAACCGAGCGAAGGGAGACAGGACCAGTTTTCGACAAACCTTCCCCCTCGATGACACCTCCAAAGGTTCGATTCAACAACGGATCCGATCCACTATCGATCCGCGCTTCCAAACCTTGATGCCGAAGTGTCGCAGGCCAGAGCGAAAGCTGGTTTCGATGATACCAAACAAGCTGAGCTTTCCGGTCCGTAACAATCACGTCCGGATATGAAAACGGTGGTTGATTCTTGGTAAATCCATCAACCCCATGAACCTCCGCCCCCGTTAACGGACGAACCTCCTTTCGCCACAACTCCAGGTCCGTGCTGAGAGAGAATTCCTGTTCACATTCGGCCTCAACGCGGACAAGCGGTTGGTTCGCATCCACCCACACCCGGATCTGAACCGGTTCATTTGTTTTCCCCGCGACAATCCGAATCTCACCCTGTCTCAGCCGAAGCTCCTGCCTGAAGTAATGGTTCGCCTGAAACGGGTTTGGCGACAATCGCACCCTCACCCGGCCCAGCTTCAAAAGCCGGGAATGCTCATCCCAGGCGTCGGTCTTCCCGATGTAAAACAGAAGATCGCCCGACTTTTCAACCCACACATTGAGCCCAATATCCCCGTTTCCGATCGGCATAGATCCGGATGAATCCTCGCTTGGCGTCGTCCAAACGACATTGTAAGAATCCATCGGATCGGCTCCTATCAGGGCCGCAATGGTCGCGGAGGCCGGGAAAAAAAGCGTCAACCCGAAGGAAATCCAACGAAACGGGATGAGTCCTTTCCGCGGCTTTCGATCCGGGCGGATTCGAAGATTCCTCTGGCAAATGTTCTTCATGTGTTTCGTCGCTCTCTGTCCATTCTCAAGATCGTTTCGTTCAATCATCTCGATTTCAGTGTGATTCATTTCCCACACAGAAGCTCAACCCAAATTGTCAAGCCCTGCACATTTTAGAACTACTTGTAATTGGGAGAGATCCCGTCCAACTTCATTCTCTACGAATTAAAATCATTCGATGAATTCGAATTCAACCTCCGAATGTTCGACTTTTGGAACCATGTGATCCCCGAAGACGAATGAGTTGCTCCAAAAAGTATCTTCAGTATAACGAACCGACGCGGGAACGGGAATATCGGCTCACAGCGGGTTGCCCGAATTCTACTTGAATGAGAAAAAATATGCGCACCAGCCGCACTTTTGGGAGCACTTGGGGGCGTTACATTAAGCAACATGTTATCAATAATGATGCTGTTATTTCTCAAACAGTGCTCTAATCTCGGAACACGACCCCACCTAGAAATATGAAAAACTACAACGATAGTCTCTCCAGAAGATCTTTCATCCGTGGCGCCACGGTAGCCGTCGCCGCAGCGTCCCTGATGCCGAAATTCACCTTCGCCGCTTCCGCCGCCAAACCCAACTCGAAGATCAATGGCGTCCAGATCGGGCTCATTACCTACAGCTTCCGCTCCCTCCCTGGTTCCGCCGAGGATTTGCTCAAATACATCACCCAATGCGGAATTAACTCAATCGAACTCATGGGCGACCCGGCCGAGCAATACGCGGGGGCACCTGGTGGCGGGAGACGCAACAATGAGGCGCTCCTCAAATGGCGGCTCTCTACTTCCATGGATAAGTACGAGGCCCTGAGAAAAATGTATAACGACGCCGGGGTCGGCATCCACATCGTCAAGTTCGGCGACATCGGAAACAGCGGCATGCCCGATGAAGAGATTGAATACTACTTCAACGTCGCCAAAGCCCTCGGCGCCCGTGGCATCACGCGGGAACTCTCCGAATCAGCCGCCAAGCGACTCGGTCCCATTGCCGACAAACACGGAATCATGATTGGTTTGCACAACCACACCCAGATCACACCCACAACTTACGACGGCGACATGCTTTCCCACGGAAAAAACCTCCGCATCAATCTCGACATCGGCCACTACACGGCGGGTACCGGGCAATCCGCGGTTCCCTTTATCGAGAAACACCACGACCGGATCATCAGCCTCCACGTCAAGGATCGTAAGACGAACAACGGCCCCAACGCGCCTTTCGGCGAAGGCAACACTCCAGTGACGGAAGTTCTCCAGCTCATGCGAAAAAACAAACTGACGTTCCCTGCCGACATCGAATTGGAATACGAAGTCCCGTCCGGCTCCGACGCCGTCAAAGAAGTCACAAAATGCTTCCAGTTCTGCAAGAAAGCTTTGGCATAGGTCCACGGAGATTCTTCCAGACGGGAGCAGCTCCGAACAGCGCTTAATTATCCCCTTTGCGTTTGACCGGGGGAAATCCAATACGTTTTGGAGGCACTGCACCATCTTCAAATGCAGCCCGCACACCTAGCTGGATCTGCGAATTACGCGCCTCTTAAACGCCCGGATGATCGCGCTGTTATCGAAGTCACCCAGTCCGGCCGCTTCGAGCTCGGATAACAGTCTCGCATGCAGCTCAGAAAGCGGCAGTTCCGCGCCGGTTCGCTCTCCAAGCGCAAGGATCAACCTTACATCCTTAAGATGCTGGGAGAGTTTCGCCTCGGTTGAAAAATCTCGCGCAATCATTTTCTTTCCCTTCGAGTCCATGACGCGCGAAAACGAGGGTCCGGCTTTCAGGATTTCCAGAGCCAATTCAGGGCGAACCCCAATGCTGCGCGCAAACTCGAGTGCTTCAGCCAGCACGGCTCGATTCAAACCCAGAGCAAGGTTCACCACCAACTTCATTCGAGCTCCCGCACCCACAGGCCCCACATGAAACACCTGCCGCGCGAAACAGGCGAAAAACCGCTCACACGCTTTTACATTTCGAACGCCTCCGCCAGCCAATACGATCACGTCGCCGGCGCGCGCCTGCGCACTTGATCCGGCAATCGTCGCGTCCACGTAACCCCCCCGCCTCGACGACAACCGTCTGCCAACAGAAACTGTTACAGCCGGATCCCCGGTCGTCGTGTCGATCACCAAAACACCCGGTTGCAGATCCTTTCCAAGCTCACTCACGACCGACTCGACGATAGACGTCGTGGGTAACGAAAACACAATTTGCCGGCAACAGAGTGCAATCTCGCGAAGGGATTCAGCCGGCCGCCCACCGAGACGCTTGAGCATTTGGCGGCGATTTCGGCGAATATCGAAGCCGACCACGGGAAAGCCGCCGTTCAAAGCGCGTTCGGCAAGCGCGCTCCCCAACAGGCCCAAACCAACGATACCGATGGTTGAACTATTCATCCTAACACTTCAACGACACTTCGGTATTGGCGCGCGGCCTTCCAGGCTGCAGCACGTTTGTTTAAGCGACACGCTCGATCTTGTCCGCGGTTTTTCCATGTTTTTGTGTGCTGCGGCCTGGAAGGCCGCGCGCCGGTTTTGTTAGTGGCGCTGTAGTGCTAAAAGCGGCAGCGAGATTCTTCCATTCGGAACGCCGTCGGCATAGCCTTGCGGTTGGACATTTTGACAGTCTCCGGCTCCCGGAGGGAGATTCGAGAATAGGCTGCCAGTTCAGTGCCCGTTCGAATCGGCGATTGCCTAAGTCCCGCAGGGACGCTGAATCCCCCAATCAAGAGAATTGAAGTGGCGATTATCGCAGGTGAGGCAGTGCCAATTTGCTGAGCTGGTTTCTCACGTTTTGTGGAAAGTGTCGATCTAGTGTTCAAGCCGAAACGGATCCTGGGATATCCACTCGCCGGAGATTGAAGGTAAGACATGCCACAGCTACCGATTATTCCGTCCCGAAATCTGAAACGATCGAGAAACCGTTTCCTGCTCGATTCGCTGCTGCACCGGTGGGAAAGCATCGACCTCGAAGGGTCGGGCAACACTGTTCCCCGCTAGATCTTCGAGAACGGTGCCCACAATCAGATGGTAATCACCCGGAGTCCAGTTTCTGGTTGGCACAAACCGCCACTGTCGCTCACCGTCGGCAATATCGATGGATCCGGAAAGATACTGATTGTCAGATGTCTCAACCCAAATCAATCGACTTGCGAGCGCAATATCCAGCGATTCATTGAAGCGAACCACCAGCGGTTCCTGTGTTTCCTCTGCCGGCAATTCGAGCTTCCAGTCCTTCGGGCTCGGCGAATCGTAGTCCGCTTCGCCAACACGAAATACCTTTCGATACTCTCGAATGAGCGGATTCCCGTTCGCGTCCTGCCAATTTGAATCAATCACAAACGTGTACCGCTCCCCCACCCGAAGAGTTGGACCCAATTCCTCACGCGGACGGACGCCGCGCTTAATTCGTCCCGGATCAAAGAAAAGAGTGAGGCGAGTCCCTTTGGGATCCCAAAGTTCCTCGTCAATTTCAAGAAACGGGAGGTCCACGGACTTGCCGTCTTCACCAAACAAATGAATATGGGTGTAGCCTTGTCCCCGGCTCATCGGAGCGGAGAAATAGAGATAGAACTTCAACTGATTCTCGGGCAAGACGTCAACGGTTGGAAACACATTCTCGACAAAGGCACTGCGCACGGACGGAGGCAAAGGAGTTAGAAACTCGGCTGTGATGGACTCCTCCGAATTGCCAGAAGGATTCTCTTCATTCTTGTCCTGCCCGTCACCATTCGGGAACCGCGCTCGCTTCGGAAAGAACACAGCCCGGTAACGAACCCCTTTCTCGACAGGAAATCGAGGTTTGAATTTAAGTATCCCGGCCTCAAACAAATAGCTGCCAGCAATCGGAGGCAAGTCCTGTCGCTCACTCAAACTTGAACTCGCCACATACACGGCAAAGATCCGACTCCAATCGATTCCCTTCAACTGTTCCGCGCTGAATGGCGCGCCTGCCTGAGCGACAACTCCCGAAACTTCAAAAACGCGTCCTCCCGGCCGATCCGAATCCGGCGCGAGACGGATAATCGATGTCGGATCGCCCAATTCAGATGGTTGATTCGCCGCATCCGAAAGCGGCGCGGCGGCGAACAGTTGAATGTTGCCGCCGCACCCAAAAGCCAAGCCAAACGTAATCGCCACCGCGCACGCTGGAATGACAGAACCCCGAATCACGGTAACTCAAGCGCTTCAAGGCTCATGGAACCGGAATCGCTCGTGCGAAGAACCAAGGCGTGTTTCGTATCAAAACGATCCAACTGGGTAATCCCTTTCCAGTCCGCGATTGTTTCAAAAGAGATGCCTTTGGTGCCACCGCCGCGAACCGGCTCCACAATCGCTTCGATTCCTGAAAGGGCATCTGTTGTGATCTTCATGATCCCTCGGCTGTTGTTCGCGAGCAGCAAATAGTCTTTGCCGCCTTTTTGGTACACGATCATATCGAGAGGCCGATTCCGGTTTCCAAGCTCCGCGACTGTTTTGCCTTTGACATGCGCGCCCGGCTTCAAAGCAGATGTCGGAAAACTGACGAGCGGAGTGCAGGTATAGGCTGCCAGAAGATGGGATTCGCCCTCAATCTTATAGGGAACAAATGTGCGAACCGGAGAAGCGGTTTCAAGGCGTCCATGCGCGCCGTGGAAAATCTCGATGCTCGCGCCAGCGTCCACCGTCGAGAACGGAAACGGAATGGAACGTAAGCTTGACGCAAATTCTTCGTTCGACAAGCCGGCCACCAAAACCCGGCCATCTTCGAACGCGAGATCGGTGATCGACTCCATTCGCGGATTGCCGCGCCGACCCTCCGCCCGGTTTTCTGGCGCGTTTGGAAGAGCCGCTTTGGCGAACCGGACACCGTCAAGCGATATCACCTTAACATCGCCTGCCGTGTTCACCCGTACCAACACGGGAATTGCATCGGGCCCCTGCCCTCTCGAAACGGAGAGATAAGCGGCGCGGGAGATCGGATTCACCGCGAGATCATTGATCAGGATTTGCTGCGCCTGGGTTCCAAGCGCTGCGGCGACCTTTTCATTGACCGCTTCGACCTTGAAGGCGCCGGTATCCTGGGCAGGCGTTGTATCCTCCGTGGCAATCGCGAAGACTGACGCCTGTAGAGTGTCGGCAACAAAGAGTATTCCCTCCGGCCCAAACGCCAGGGAACCGGCGGATTTCAGGTCCGCGCTGCCTTTCTTGAGACTTGCGCTCAAGTTCGCGCCTTGTGAAGGCAAAGCCAAAAGGGACAAGAGAAACAGTGAAAATACCGCACTTCGAATAACTAATTTCATCGGAATACTCCTTTCGTGAGTGTTAATACATTTCGCCATTACTGGTACTGCGTGCGAACTGGGACCATGCATCATTGATGCAAACACGGCGCGCCGTCAATGCTGAAGGAAAACAAGACCAGACCGCTTTCATGCCATGTGAATGACGTTGAAAACGGATTTTGGTTACGGAAACATTGCTCATCAAGAGGAAACCTGCTCCCCGCCGCACCTTGAATGCACGGGTCGTCGGCAATGAAATTGGGCATCAGTTCAGTGCCTTCACATAAATATTCGCAAATTCAATGGAGCTCCCGTGACTCTGTAAGCCAACAGGACCCAAAAGCGGGATTCCTGGGAGCTGCGCATTTTCGAGCACAATCTTTCCGTTCAATTCGACCGTGAGCCGATCTCCGCGCATGGTGATCACGAAGCGGTTCCATCGGCCAAGCGGCTCATCCGCCCTTTCTCGAGGGGTCACCGCGGCCCGCACGTCCGGCGGCATCTTCACATCCGTTCGATACCCCCACACTTCGCCCGATCCGACCGGCCACGACCAAATATTCAACTCCGCCTTCTCGCTTCCCCGCAAGTAGATGCCACTGTCTCCAGAATCCAAGACCTCGATTTCCCTGGGGGATCCGCCCGAGTCCTTTTCGTATTCTCCGTTCGGAAGAATCACCGGATGCTTTCGCGCGGCTCCTTTCGACACCCACCGCCAATCGCAAATCAAAACGAAGTCTTTAAAGCTTTCTACCGACCAAAGGGTATCGTCACGCCCGCCCGCATCCTCGTCGCATTTCAAGATCCAATCAGCTGCCTTCCAACGCGCGCCACTCGTTGCGTTCTGTTTCCAACCCGTCAGATCGACGCCGGTATATAAAGACCGAAATCCCTCCGCGAGTGGGGCGATTTCATCGGATTCCGGGTTGGTCGAAGGCAGCTCCTTAATCCGGATATTGCGGAAATGACATTCGGAACCCTCCGCCTCCAGACAAATATACCCCTTCCGCGGAACCGATTGATTCCCTCCCGACACGACTTTGCCATTCACGGCCAGTTTGATATCGCCATCGTTGCACGTAACACGGTAGTGATTCCACTCCCCGGCTGGTTTGCATCGCCATTCACTTGGCAAACAACGCATCGAACCGTTGGGATGAGGCCGGTCCGGACTAAAGCGTGCCCCGTGAATTGCGAACACATCGCCATGGCTCGTGTAGGATTCCGAATTCCTTCCATCCAGAATTTGGACCTCGATTGACCGTGTGAAAGGCACTCCCGGAGCCGTAACCGGATAACTCCAAACAAACAACCCTGCGTTTCCCTTCGGAACGATGTGGCGCCATTCCAACTCAAGCTCGAAATTCTCATATTGCTTTTCAGTGCGCATCACGCCGGTTGGAATGCCGGTGGACACAATCATGCCATCTCGCACCGTGAACGTGCCGGGCGCGCAGTTCACATTCGACCAGCCGGACAGATCTCTTCCATTGAACAAGGGCTGGAAGCCGTCGTCCCTTGCGTCGGCCGCTTGACCCCGCCCCATCCAAACCAAGAAAATGAGAAACCAGAGAACGTATCTGACACGCATAAATGAATTCTTTAACAAGTTGAAGCAAACGGCAAACAGATACTGACAATCCTGCATCCTCAAGTTGTCGGTCGAATTGGATCGCAACGCGAGATCGCGGGCTGTCTCATCCCGCAGCCTGGAGCTTGGACGTTTTTACAGTCTCCGCCTCCCGGAGGGAGACATGAGAATAGCCCGGCAGTTCACTGCCGGGTTCCGATTGGCGATTGCGCAAGTCCCGCAGGGACGGCTGAATTCCCGAATGTACTACGTCAGTTCGTATTCGCACTGTGTGTTCAGCACAAAGGATTGGCGGCCATTTATTATACCGAAGCTTAGCAAGAGCTTTCCACCCCTGAACTGCGGCGCCTCACAGATGCGCGCTCCGGAGCGCGGGTCTGTGATTCGCAGCAAAATCCAGTTCGTGGGGAGGCTTTGGCCATGCCTGGGCAGCATCGCAAGGGCGAACAAAACATCGAGTACGACGAGCGGTATTTATGGGAGTCATTCAATCGTCCCTTCGGGACTTGGGCTTTTCTCCACGGAATCTCACTCTTGAAACGAATGGACACCATTGCCGGGTCGGGACTGCTGCGGCTTGGGACAAGCCGCGGTCCGCTTGTTTCAGGCATCGCCATGTTAGGTTTGATACGGATGCGAATTCAGGGCGTTCTCAATATCGTCGTCCGCTCCGAAAGCCAGAGCATATCCCGATTGTTCGGAGAAGCCTGGTTCAGTTGAAGCGCGTTGCTGTTTTGGACGGGGGGCGTTGTTCGTGGATCCACCCACTTCTTAATCTCGGCGTGACCGTCCGAAAACGAGATCCCGGCGGCGGCATTATGATAGCTGGCCGGAAAGTCGATAATCCGCGACTGCGCGAGATTTTCCACCATCTGATTCGCAAAACCGCCCGCGTTGATGCTGTCCGGATGTTCGTCCAGCAGAACATAAAGCTGAGAAGGACCGGGAAACTGCAGATCCGAGGACTTGATAAAAGCTTTGTATTTCGTTTGTTTGTCGTTGTAGGCGGGCGGCGGCAACCATCCGCCCGGCCCACCCATCGCCTGGCTCATACCCATGCTTCGAACCCGGGAAAATCGAGCCCCCCGGATCGTCACGTAACTCCGATCGGCAGGACATTTATAGACATCAGCGGTCGGCAAATAGGGGGCGAACTTCGCTTTGTTCGGATCCAGCAAATCGGTGATGTTCGTGTTATCGCGAGTACCCGGATTAAAGTCCAGCCACCCTCCCACCCAAGCATATTGCTCGGTCCCGCTGTTTCCAGGTTTGGTCAGATATCCCTCATTATCGTCCGGATACATGATATGGGCGAGCTGGAGTTGCTTCAGGTTATTGAGACAGCTAATCCCGTGGGCCTTCGCTTTCGCCTTGGCAAGCGAAGGCAACAGCATGCCCGCCAATATCGCGATTATGGCAATCACAACCAACAGCTCGATCAGCGTGAAGGCTGGATTAATCTCGCTGCGAAATTTCTTGAACCTCGGTTTGGGTATGAGCTCTGTCATGGCGAATAGTGTTTTGGAACCGGACAGATCCTTCTAGAGCTCACACCAATCCCTGTCAACGGAATTGACAAGCGCCCCGGCGATTGCGGTGCATCTCTGAAAGCAGACACGGCTGAACCGCTTCTTCTTCTTCGGATTGATAAGAGGAGCGCGAAGGCTGGTGATTCCAGGAGAACTATCGAGGATAAATGCCGCACCTGGCAGGATTCGAGTTTCAGCCCCCAGGCGGTCCGGTGGGGGCATTCCGTGGAGCTCCAATCAACCTTGCGGCGAAAAATCCGAACGACAAGGCGCAACGGAAATACCGAGACATCCAAGCAATCCGGCGTTTCCACAGCTCCGATTCGCAAGATAGCCGTCTCAGAAGGAGAAGTTAGGGCTTCACAGAGTGTCGCCTCACCGAGAGAAACAAGAGTCAGCACCAGCCGCTCACTCTTCCCTGCACGATCGAAAAGAGGACCGGACTCTCCCCCAATCCTTGCCTCGCTTACGCTCCGACTATTTGCCATTCGGGAGCCGTCCCCGGCGGATCGAACGAAACCTGCTCCAACAACAAAGTTCCGTTCAAATACAATGCTGCCAGCGACCCGTCCGTGCTCTGCACCAGCAGATCCAATTGCCCGTCCTTGTTCAAATCCACGGTTCCTTCAACTCGCCAGGATGGCTCCAACGATTGCACCGCATCCAAGACCCGTCCGGCCACAAGGTTCGTTCCATCCATCAGCCAGAATGCGATCGTTCCATCACTGTTCTGGAACACCAGATCGGCCTTGCCATCGATGTCAAAATCTCCCGTGCCCACGACTCTCCAGCCACTTTCTCCGGGAGTTGCAGGATTCAGCAGCACCGGTTGTCGAAGCGTCATTCCGTCCATCAACCACGCCGCCAGCATTCCGTTTGCCGCATTCTGAAAAACCAAATCGACCTGAGTATCGCCATCCATGTCAGCGGCACCGACGACCCGCCAGTTGCGATCGCCCGTCGTTGTCGGGGTCAGCATTGTTCCCGCCTTCAATTTGGCACCGGCCATGAACCAGGCCGCCACCCGGCCGTCCTGATGCTGCAAGACCAGATCGGATTTGCCGTCCCTGTCAAAATCGGCGACCGCCTGCACGGTCCATCCCGCTTCACCCGGATTCGCCGGATCAAGGTAAGCCGCACGCACAAGATTCGTTCCGTTCATCTCCCACAGGGCGAGGGTTCCGTCATCATTCTGGAAATAGACCTTCTGCTGGCCACCCGGAACGATCGTCACCTTAAACTGGACGACGGTTGTATCCTTTCCTCCACCGTAGACTCCGCCGTTGTCCTTGACCGTGACGGATATCGTGGCTTCACCCACCTGATTGGCAGCGGGAATCAGAACGAGCACTCCATCCCCTCCGGGAGTGGAGTAACGAACCTCCGGATTCGGAATCAACCCGGGATTATCAGAAACAGCGGAAATCAGGATCTCCTGCTTCTCGTTCACAGCGCCTGCGCTGATTCCGGACAACCGAACCGCCGGAACCGGCGCACCGAGCGTGAGCTTGAGGTTCTCGACCGGCTTGATGGTTGGAGCGACGTTGAGCGCCACCACCTCCACGTCAAAAGTTTTTTTGCACGCTCAGCTGGGGCGTTCCATTGTCCGTCGCCTTCACCGTCACCGAATACACGCCCGGGGCCTGCGCCAAGTCCACCTGCCACTTCACCAACCCGGTGGCGGCGTCAATCACCATTCCCCGTGGGGCTCCGGCATTCAGGCTCCAGGCGATCGTCTGCGCCGGCAGATCCCGATCTCCGGCCGCGTTCGGAACTTCCAAAAGACTCCCCGGGAACACCCGTTGATTTGCGACACCCGCCATCACCGGCGCGGTGTTCGGGTTGCTTGGAACGTTGATCTTAAAACGTGTCACTGCACTCAGATTGGGTTGCCCGCTGTCACTCACGCGGATCGACACGACGGAATCCCCCAAATCTTTCGCTGAGACGGGCGTCCACGAAAACTCGCCGGTCTGCGAATTGAGACTCGCGCCCGCCGGAGCCTGATCCAAACTGAACACCAGGCGATTCGCCACCCCGTCGGGGTCGGACGCAAACACGGTCAATTTCAGAGTCTGCCCCAACCGAACGGATTGGTCGGGAACCGACGCAATGGCCGGCGGATTGTTCGCAGGAACCACCGGCGGCACCGCGGACACATCCACCGCGAACGTCCGCGCAACCGACAGATTAGGGCTTCCACTGTCCGTGACACGCACGGTGATCAGATGCCGCGCACCGCCGTGGGCATCGGTCGGGGTCCACCGGAAGAGTCCGCTCACGGGATCGATGGAAGCACCTGCAGGCGCTCCCGCTGCCAAGCGATAGATCAATGTATCCCCGTCGATATCGCTGGCCGTCACCACAAAACTAAGCTCGCTTCCCACCGCGACGAACTTCCCGTTGATCACATCCAGGACGGGTTCGTCGTTGGTTGGAAGCACGGAAATCCTGAACGTCTGCGGCTCGCTTGTATCCACGCCCCCATCGGCCGTGCCGCCGCTGTCCTTCAGCCGAACCGTCACGATTGCCGTTCCCGACGCATGGGCCGCGATGGCATAACTCAAAACCCCGTCACTCGATATGGTCGGTTGAACGGAAAACAAACCGGGGCTGCTGTTCCCCACGAGGAACTGCACCGTCTGCGCCGCTTCATCCCCCGGTCCCGAGCTGATCGCGGTTGCCCAGTTCGCTAGACCTAGAACAAGCGCATTAGAGTCTCGAAATCGCCAATCCGGAATTTTGAGAAA
>JAQBVM010000125.1 GCA_027623095.1 Verrucomicrobiota bacterium | reverse complement strand
AACCTGTCCAACTTTCTTCGCCAAAATGAACCGCCGAATCGGACACGTCATCCGTCTCATCACATGTCCTGCCTGACTTTAGAGCAGCCCTGGCGATACTCCGTCGAGCCCTGACCAACCTTGACGCGAAGGAATGTAACGCAAAGATGAAATGGAAACGCGATAACATCCCCCGCGTTTCCACAGCCCGTGTTCATCACGGACCATCCCACGAGGAAAAGTCACGGCTCTACAGAGTATCGCCCCACCAGTTAAGAGCGAGGGTGCAAACTGATTGTGTACGAAAACGTTGAGAGGATGAAAAGTGCCTTCCCGAAAAATGCTTGAGCAGCCCCGAGCCGTTTCCGGCTGCAAAGGGCTGCTCGTGCGTTTCCGTGCGTCCTATCCAGACGAACCCGTTAGTTTCCCTTAACTTCCACTACCCGATAGAACTTGAACCCTTCTTCTCGAGTCGAGATGAACATCTGGACCATATCTCCAGATCCTTTGACCAGCTCTGACACGTTCTCCCAGCCGCCTGTTCCAAGTTCTTGAATGGCCTGGATTTGATAGGTCTTTCCGGCTTCAGAGAAGAAAACGAATTCGGCCGCCGGATAGATCTTGGTGGTTGAATCCGGTTTGCTGTTGCCACTGGCCGGGTCGGTTCCAGCATGGAGTTCTGCGGCGTCGTTGAAACCGTCCCCGTCGCTATCCAATAGCTTTGGATTGAGGCCCGCTTTATACTCGAAGAGGTTCGTTAGACCGTCTCCATCGGCGTCGCCCTGGCCGTTCTGCGCCGTTATGCTGCCAAATTGGGCGATTTCCCAATCGTCGGGCAATCCGTCCCGATCGGTGTCGTTTTGAACAACAGTTATTCCAAGAAGATCGGCAATCGAAGCTTTCATGATTCCGACCGCGTAGGCGGTGTTGTGGACGCCTTTGCTCTTGTCTTCTACTACAAATTTGTAATTGAAGGCTGCCTTAAGCTGCGATGGCGTGTAGTCTGCAGCCAAGGTCACCTTTGGCTCTCCGATAGGCGGCAGCAGCATTGCCAGATCATGCATGACGTGTTCGACCTCCGTTTGAACACCCTCGACAATGCCGTCGTTGTTATAATCCGCTCGGGCGAAGTTCAGTGTTTCCACAGGTCCGTGGCACTTGGCGCATGCGCCAACGATCCCGACATCATCCGAGTGATCTCCCGGAGTGTCCTTGTCCCAAGTGACCTTGTAGGTGTGACCTCCTGCCTTGTGAAGGGCCGGGTTGTCGTTTGCTAGCGTCTGCATATGACAGGTTGCGCAACTGTCCGGAACTGCATAGAGATGGCCGGAACTTGGAATCTTCTGGCCGTATTCGATAGCATTTGTTCCGGCAAGCATGTCGGTCTGGGGCCCATAGTGCGGGCCCAATCGGCTGCTATATTTCGCCGCACCAACTTCTGCGTCCACGCGCGAGATATGGCAGTTCATGCAGATCCGCCCGTTGCCGCCTTCGTTGACTTTTACTCCGTTCGCCAGAGTAACTTCGTCAACTCGCCTCAGTTGATGTGGGTTTTTTCCTTCGTGCGGGTCGTGGCATGACGCGCAAACAATTGCTTCCCATTCGGTACGCCGCTCAGCTTGCGGAACCCCGTCAATTCGGTCGATAAACCCAATACCGCTGTGGCATCCAACGCATGATTCACGCCCTTCGCCCGTTGGGTAACGGGTCGCGACGGCGTGGCGCGACAGATTCCATTCCTTGTTCTTTGTATGATACGGCGCCGAATCATGGCATTGACCGCAGTCTCCCGAACTGGTGCTGACCGAGATCCGGTCTTTTTGTCCGAAATGTTCGCCTCCAGGACCATGGCAGGCTTCGCACTGAATATTGGAGAGAGCTTTGAGCTTCTCAGGCATGCTTGCAAAATTACCCGGCTGAAGTGTTTCAGGAACTTTCCACCCAAGCTCGGCGGCAAGATCGTCAAATCCTCCGTTTTTCGCGGTCGTTGCGTTGTCGAATCCCGTTGAATGGCACGAAACGCAGTTCTCCGTGAAATGCGTGACCCCGATTCCATCAATTTTCCGTGCCAGTGCGGTGGAATGATGCGTCGCCGCCCAACCGTCGGCTTTATCCTTGTGACAGAGAGCGCATTGAGGGAACACGGCTTTCGATCCGGCGATGGTGCCAACGCCGACATAGTGCCCAGCCGTTACTTCGTGATCAGCCACCAATTCGCCTGAGTCGGTCGCCACCGTTGCTTTCACTCTGTAAATACCTGTGGCATCCGGGAGCAGTAGTTTGCGACCAGCCACGGTATTTACTTCGCGATCACCGGGGTTGTACACCGGGATCTCGGATCCCAATGGACTATCGGCGAGGACCGCACTGGAACCTTGCGGTTTAACCTCGATCGTCCAAACCACACCCGAAACAACGGTTCCAATGGGAACTTGAGCCTCGAGATAGACCGGGCTCCCAACCCCAACGGTAAAAAGCCCGCCGGACTTTTGTGTTCCTGCTGGCAGTTTGTAGTCTTTGATTTCCTGTGGCGTAAGCGGACGTGCCGCAATTTTGGCTTTCAACGCTTCTACCACAGCCTCCGCGCTATGAACTACGGCAGTTCCAAATGCGAGCATGATGGCTGTCGCAAGCGCGATCCGCATGCTTCTACCTTTGGCTGGGGTAGTCCAGATTTCTCTCATTCGGTTTGACATGGTTTCCTCCGGGTTCGATTTCTCAGATAAGACGATTAACGGTTGAACTTGCATACTGCACCAACTGCACTATATCTGCCTAACACCGTTGTACTAAGCTCCACGAATATTGTTTGAAACTATGCACGTTTTGTTGCTCCTGAAGAAGGTGCTTCGTCACGACAAAGAGTTTCTTTATAGATAAGGCATTCTTAATAAACATAGATACACGAGTCTATAGACTTATCAAATCAAGGGCTATCGGTCGGGCTGGGAATATGAAAATCGCTCTTTAACTCCGCCAATTGTTAACCTGCAAACGTGCCGCGAAGCCGGGAAAACCTACGTTGCATTCAGGTTTAATTTGGGACACAACTGTCCGGTTCATTCTCCTTTTCAGGTTGCCCAAGTTGGAACTGAAAATGCTGACTTTCAGTGGTTCTGGTTCGTTTGTCTAAATAGAGCAGTTTGTTCAAGATTGTCCGAACAGGCGGTTTTGCGGTAGAGTGAAGACCCGAGCCACGAGCGGCTCTTAAGGCGATTGTGTTTTTATCCGGATTTCAAATTTCGTGCGGAGTGGACGGCGGCAGGCCAGCCTACAGGCGGGTGCGAAATGCGGCAATTGCCAGGATTGCCATATTCGTGACTTGTTTGTCGCATTGGGGAGTAGCTATGGGACAAACCGTTTTCAGTCCTGTTTTGCCCCCGCTCCCTCCGGTTACTCCGTATCTGGGATCTACGGTGAAGGATCTGTCCGCAGGGTTGAAGGACGCTTGGAATGCGGTGCTAAACTCGCAGCTGGGTGATGTAGCAGAGACGACTCCCAAAGTGCAAGCGACCGAGAGTGACGGTCCGAGGTATGGCAAATCTCAGGCGTTTGTCTCGGATCGAATTCTTATCCAACCACGACTGGGCGTGCGCGCTTCTGATTTGGAGGCGGCTCACATCCGATTCGGAGCTCGGGTAATTCGGAAACTTGATGATAGCGATGGATTGACGGTGGTGCGTGTGCCGGATGGACAGACGGTGACGGGATTGATCGGCCTGTATCAGCAAAGCGGGTTGGTTGACTTCGCGGAACCCGACTATTTGGTGAAACTGACGGGGATCGCTCCGAACGATCCGCGGTTCATGGATGGCACGTTGTGGGCTCTGGATAACCGGGGGCTGAAAGCAGGAGAGAGCGGGCCAGATATTGATGCTCCCGAAGGATGGGAGACTCGCAGGTCGGCGGAAGGAATCATTGTTGCCATCGTGGATACCGGTGTGCGCTACACGCACGAAGATCTAGCCGCGAATATGTGGAAGGATCCAGTGACAGGGGCACACGGAGTCAACGTTTTACTCGAATCAAACGATCCCGATGACGACCAAGGGCATGGGACAATGATGGCGGGAATACTCGGTGGGGTGGGGAACAACGCAAAAGGAACAGTCGGAGTTGCGTGGAAACTCCAGATCATGGCCTGCAAATTTGTGAACCGATTCGCTGAAGGCGCGATTTCGGATGCGATTGCATGTTTTGATTTTGCCCGGAACAAAGGAGCGAAAGTTATTAATGCGAGCTGGGGAATCGATAATGACTCGAAGGCTTTTTATAGTGCCCTGCTTCGGATGCGCGACTCGGACATCATCGTCGTCGCCGCCGCCGGGAATGACGCAAGAAACCTGGAGCGATCTCCGTTTTACCCGGCCAGTTACGAACTCGATAATATTGTCTCCGTCGCGGCAACCACGCGAGAGGATGACATGCTCTTTGTCTCGAACTTTGGCGCCAAGAGCGTCGATTTGGGAGCTCCGGGAGAAAAGATCTATTCGACATCATATATGTCGGACAACCACTATTCGACGGATTCAGGCAGCACATCCACCGCAGCAGCCTTTGTAAGCGGTGCGATCGCGCTCGTGCGCGCCCGGTATCCAACCGAAGATTACCTCGAAATCGTGCAGCGCGTACTAGAATCCACAGACCCGGTTCGGGCGCTTAGAGGAAAATGTGTCACGGGAGGACGCCTAAACTTGCGGAAGGCGTTGGGACCGCCGCTTGTGGCGCCGAAGTTTTGGTTTGGACTCGGCGAAAAGCCTTACACTCTGAAGATGTTTGTTTCCGGCGAAAAGGGACGGACCTATGTCGTCGAATCGTCAACCGACTTGATCGATTGGCGGCCAGTTTTCAAAAATAGTGTTTCGGTGGCGGAATCGTTCGTTGTCCCTTACGAAATACGCTATCGGGAGAAACTGGAATTCTTCCGAGTCTCCTATCTTCCGTAATCCAAGAGGCTGAGTTTTCTAGTGGTGACGTGCTGGGTCGCTCAGGTACGTTCGGCGGACCATTTCGAAAGCTATACTATGAACGTCATGACTTTTCGACACCGTTTGGCATTTGCTGTTGCTATATTTCTGGGTTTCAGTTGCTTCGTCCGTTCCGCAATGCAAGCGGCGACGCCCGAGATGCGGCTTCGAGTTTTGTTTTTGGGAGACGACGGACTTCACAAACCCGCGGATCGATTTGCGGAGGTGCAACCTGTTCTATCCGGTCGAAGTATTCGTCCTGAGCATCCTTTGATGACAGGTCTTTCCCCGATAGAGAGCTGGGACGAGACCTACGTTCACACCAAGCACAACACGGATCGGATCGTCCTTTCGGAGCGCCGTGACGCGAGCGGAGCGGAACCGTACACATGGGTGCGCGAGCACGGCAAGGGGCGCGTGTTTTACACGGCCTGGGGGCATGATTCCAGGACGTGGACGAACGCGGAATTTCAAACGCTTCTTGCGAGCGGGGTACGGTGGGCTTCGGCAAATTCAACGTCGCGGCTCAAGGCGAAAACCGGATTAAGACCGTTTGAATACATGGAAGCCGCCGCGCCTTTGCCGAACTATGTTCCCAACGCGCGATGGGGAACGCAAGCGGATCCGATCCGCACGATGCAGAAACCGCTGACGCCGGAGGAGTCGATGAAACATCTTGTGCTCCTTCCTGAATTTTCCACCAGTTTGTATGCGGCAGAGCCGGATATTGCCAAGGCGATATGGATGACGTGGGACGAGCAAGGCCGGCTCTGGATCGCGGAAACATTCGATTATCCCAATAGCATGCGACCCATCGGGCAGGGGCGCGATCGCATCAAGATATGCGAGGATTCGGATGGCGACGGCAAAGCGGATAAGTTCACTGTGTTTGCGGAGAATCTGAGCGTGCCAACGAGCTTTGTTTTTGCCAGCGGCGGCGTCATTGTTGTGCATTCGGGGAAAACAGAATTCCTGAAGGACACGAACGGCGATGATCGCGCCGACGTGCGGCGGGACCTCTTTACAGGATGGGGCACCCGCGATACGCATGCCGGTCCGAGCAATCTTCGAAACGGATTTGACAACTGGATCTGGGGAACCGTCGGTTACTCCGGATTTGATGGTAAGGTTGGTGGGCGGGATTTGCGGTTCGGTCAGGGAATATTTCGATTCAAGCCTGACGGCACGGCTTTGGAGTTTATTCGTTCCAGCAACAACAACACTTGGGGACTTGGTTTTAGTGAGGAAGGAATTGTGTTTGGCTCGACTGCCAACGGAAACGCGAGCATGTACCTGGCGGTTCCAAATCGATACTACGAGACTGTGAACGGATGGTCCGCCGCCCGGCTTGAGACGATCGCGGACAGCCAGAGTTTCTATCCCATTACAAGCAATGTGCGGCAAGTGGACTGGCACGATCGATATACAGCGGGCGCAGGGAGCGCTCTATACACGGCGCGCAGTTTTCCGAAGGAGTTTTGGAATCGAGTGCAGTTTGTCGCCGAACCGACCGGACATCTGCTCGGCAAATTTCACTTAATCGCCCATGGTTCGGATTTTGTGGCGCACAACGGGCGCAACTTTCTGGCGAGTGACGACGAATGGACTTCTCCCATCTGCGCTGAGGTGGGTCCGGATGGAGCGCTCTGGGTGATCGATTGGTACAATTACATTGTGCAGCACAACCCAACGCCAATCGGGTTTCAAACAGGCAAGGGAAATGCGTATGACACACCGTTGCGCGATCAAACGCACGGGCGCATTTATCGAGTGGCTTATACCGGCGTGCAGGGCAGCCAAGCCGGCAACGCTCCGAACTTACGCAGCGCTCCTCCAAGCCAAATGGTCCGGGCGCTGAAACATCCGAATATGTTCTGGAGGACGACAGCCCAGCGGTTGTTGGTGGATCGAGGCCAGTTGGATGTCGTGCCGCGGCTACGCGAGCTGGCGGGTGACAAAAGTGTGGATGCGATCGGTCTGAATCCCGGGGCGATTCACGCGTTATGGACGTTGAGCGGTCTCGGAGCTCTGGATGGGGGGAACGCGGAAGCAAACGAGACGGCATACGCGGCATTGCAACATCCGTCCGCCGGCGTTCGGCGCGCCGCACTCATGGTTGTGCCTAGAAACAGCGGTTCATTGACGGCGCTTCTGCGTGGCGGCTTATTGGAAGACGACGATGCACAGGTGCGTTTGGCCGCGCTTCTTGCGGTTTCTGAGATGCCGCCACTGGAAGGCGCCGGCAGCGCAGTCTTCGCAATGTTTCAGGAAAAGCGCAATGCGGGGGATAGATGGATCCCTGATGCTGTAACTGCTGCTGCCGCGCGAAACGATGCCGCGTTTCTGATGGCCGCAATCGCGAACTACAAGCCTGACCCGATTGATGACGCGAAACTCGTTCCAGCGCCCGGTTCGGAGCTGGCTGGCGCGGTGGGTCGTGTGATTCGATTGGTGACAGCGCATTATGCGCAGCGCGGTCCGGTTGACAGCATTGTTTCCACGCTGTCCGGTCTGGATAAAGCGCCGGAGTCTTTGGCGATTCCTATTCTTGAAGGGTTGGTATTCGGATGGCCTCAGGGCAAAGCGCCCGCTCTCGATGACGGCGAGAAGCGTGAGTTGATGCGGCTGATGGGTGCCGTGCCCGAGCTTGCGCGCGACCGGTTGCTTGGGCTTGCGCAGCGATGGGAACGCACCGACATTTTTGGAGATAGTATTTCACGAATTATCGGATCTCTTCGGACTCAGATCGCCGGTGCGAAACTCTCTGACGAGCTTCGTGTCAGTGCCGGCAAACGGCTCTTGTTTTTGGAAGACAGTCCGGAAACTGCCAAGCTGATTCTGAAACAGATCACACCGCTCACATTGCCGTCCTTGGCGGTCGGATTGGTTGGCGCGCTGACTGAAAGCCGTGAGGCGCTGACCGGAAAGACACTCACCGAGAACTGGGATCAGTTTACTCCGACGGTGCGGCGAGCTGCGATTGGCACACTGATGCGGCGGGCCGAGTGGGCCGCAGCGCTTCTGGACGCGATCGAAAACGGCAATGTGGTTCCGAAGGATTTGGCAGTGGAACAGTGGGCGCAGTTGAAGGCAAATCCAAACCGTACTATTTCCGGTCGAGCGAACCGGCTCGCGGAAGCCGGTGCCGCCGTTTCCGCGGATCTCCAGGAGACTGTGGCAAAACTGCTGCCCTTGGCCAAAGAGCCGGGGAACGCCGATCGAGGCGTTGAAGTTTTCACGGCCAATTGCGCCGTTTGTCACACATTCAACGGGAATGGAGGAAAGGTGGGACCGGATCTCAGTGGCATCGGCGCGCGGGACCGCGCGGAGATCTTAACGGATATCTTGGATCCAAATCGTTCGGTCGAAGCCAACTTCAGACTCTGGAACGTGACGACTGAAGGAGGCGAGACTTTCTCGGGACTGCTTGAGACTGAGACGCAGACCTCAGTTGAGATTCTTGATACGACCGGACAAAAGCATATTATTCAGCGGAAAGAAATCGCCGCTATGGCGGGTTCTCAGCTTTCAGTAATGCCGAATGGATTTGAAACGCTGCCGCCGGATGACCTGAGAGCGTTGCTGACTTATTTGACACAGCCACACCCCTGAGGGATTGCGGCTGATCGAGTTCAAATCGAGCGCTCGTCGTCGTCGGACTCCCATTTCGGGAACACTTCGGGTTTCAATTCGCCCCTTCGAATAAGTTCTCTCAGGTCGCGAATAATGGTTCTGCGGGCGACTCTGAATTCTCGGGCCAGTGCGGAAACGTTCGGGCGGTCTTTTGCTTCTCGAACCAGCCGGCGGATTTCGGTTTGGCGGGCCAGGCGATCCGTCGAGCGGCTGAACAGCGCTTCCGCATCAATCCGCTTCGAACGTTCCAGTGCTTCGAATTGCCGTACAACTTCTGTCGCTCCGCACTCTTCGAGCGCGATTTCGACAGTCTTTGCCAGTTCGACAACATCGACGGGTTTTGTGATGCAGTAGTGTGCGCGGCGCGGACCTTGCAGCGCGTGAATCTGCTGATGGACTTCGAGCGCTCCCGAAACGATGATGATTGGAACATGCGGCAAGAGTTCTTTAAACTCGGGCAGGCAATCGAGTCCGAGATCGCCCCTGGCCAATATGTGATCGAGAATGATTAGGTCCGGCGCATTTTGACTGATTGCTGCAAGAGCCTCCGAGCCCGAGTCGGCGCGCGTCAGATCGTGGGCGTCGAGAGCATCTTCGTAGATCTCGTACTGAAAATCATCGTCCTCGATAATGAGGATTCGCCGTTTGTTCATGGCAAGTGCGGGTTTCAGAGAGCGATTCTAGCCGAATGTTTGCCAATGATTCAAGTCTCAGAGCGGGCGGCGCATCGATCAGCGAGGCGAGTGCGCCGGGGAGATTATTGTGAACGTGGTTCCCTTGCCGGCCGTGGAATCAACGTGAAGCCCATAGCCGAGTTCTTTCGCGAGCTCATAAACCATTGTCAATCCAAGTCCGGTGCCGCGGCGTGTCGATAGCGCTTTTGTCGTAAAAAACGGTTCGAAAATTCTAGGCAGCGTTTCTTCGTCAATGCCGCTGCCGGAATCGCGAATGGTGATTAGGACGTAGTTTGGTGCGCTGATTGGAGCCAGGAACAACTTTTCAGGCGGACGATTCGATTGTGTCGTTCGAATCAAGATTCTCCCGACGCCGGACATAGCATCCACTGCGTTGAGGAGCAGGTTCAGGAGAATCTGCTGGATCATCTCCTTCACACCGGGAACGTGTGGAAGAGAGGGGCTCGGTTCGAAGTGAATGGAGATTTCATGAAGCGATTCGTCGCCAAGGAGCTTGATCGTGTCGGTCACCAGGGCGTTCAGATCGCACGGTTTCGAGTCTTGTTCCGCGACCCGGCCAAGGCCAAGAATCGATCTCACAATTCCAGTCCCTTGATCAACCATCGTCTTAATCCGCCCCACGCGCGCGCGAATCTTCGATTTGTCATCGATGTGTTGTTCGATCAATTGCGCCGACCCTTTGATAATGGAGAGGATGTTGTTGAAGTCGTGCGAGATGCCTGCCGCGAGTGTCCCGAGGGCTCTCATTTTCTGGCTGTGGAGCAGTTCTTGATTGGCTTTCTCGAGTTCTTGCGTTCGTATGCCGACGATTTTTTCGACTTCCGCATAGCTCCGGGTTAGTTGCAAATGGCGGTTGACAGCAAGTCCGGCAAAGAAGAGGACGAGAATCAGGCCGCAGGCCAAAACGACAACGATGCGGGGTTCTTTGTGCCAGGGAACCACGACCGCAAAATCGAGGTAAGCGGTGAGCACATCGCGGTTCCAATTCCGATCGAGGGCTCGTACCTCGAAGCGGTGTTTTCCGGCGCGCAAATTCTCATAGGCTGCGGTCGTCGTGTTTGTGTATGCCGACCACGCCCCTTCGTCGATTCGGTGGGAGAAAAGGAGATGCTCGGGCTTTGTGTAGTTCCACTTATCCACCGCTCCCAAGCGAAATAGCGTGGTGCCCCCGGCGGCTGATTCGTCAGAACTCATGAGCACGGGAACAAGGGTCTCCGGAGGGGTCTGATCGGCATTCGGTTGATGGAGACTAATTCCGAGGGTAGTGCCCGCCCATAGCCGGCCCTCGCTGTCTTCAATAACTTCCGTGGCGACGGACGTTGGAAGGCCTTCTTCAACTCCGTTCGGGACCCACGATCCTTCGGAATAGGCGTATAATCCCGAGGACGTGGCCGCCCAAATTAGACCGGAACTCGAAAGGCACAATCGGTTTACTTGCTCGAGGCCAGTGCGTACGACACTCCATTTCTCTCCATCGAACTCGATTATTTTGCCAGCGCCCCCGAACCAAATCCTTGTTTCATCTACCTCAAGGTGACACGACGCCTGATAACCATAGAATCCTTCTGAATCGCCAAAGATTTCGACTTGTCCGCTATGGAGACGTGTGATGGCGCCCGTGGTCCCAATCCAAACGTCACCACGTCTGCTTGTGAAGACAAAATCCATACCGCGCGAAATGTCCACCTGAGATTCGAATCCAGATGGCAAGAACTCCTGTCCGTCAAAGCGCTCCAACCGAATGGAAACGGGGGCGTCCGGCGGACCCGAGTCCGACTGTGTCCAGAGAGTTCCGTCATTGTGGTTTCCTAGGAATCGAATTCTGCGCCCGTCCGGATGGGACAGGTACTCGAATCTTCCTTGGGCCGGGTTAAACAAAAGCGCCCGGTCGCCGCCGGTGATTGCGATTCTTCCGTCTCTGAGCTGGCAGATTCGATCTGTACGCTGAAAGCTGGGCACGAAATCTTCGGGCCATTCAGTAACGGTCCACGTGTTGTTTCGAAGAATAATCAGCGCATCGGTGCTGGCGAACCAGAGAGCGCCATCCAAGGATTCGAACGCGGCGTGAACCGGGGAATTGCCTCTCTCGATGGCATCCGGTCGGCGCCAAAGATAGGGTCCGTATCGAGCCACTCCTTCTGACGTTGCAAGCCAGAAGGCGCCGTTAGGTTCGAGAGCGGCGTCTCGGTTTTGCCCCATCCAAACCCGTTCTTTCGTCTTCCCTTGGCTTTGATCATCAGGGAACCGCAAAAGCGAGTCGATCGTGTAAGCCCAAGTGTCGTGGTCCCAGCCCGGCCAAGCTTGAAGCGTATTCTCCCCGGGTACCTCGGTTCGCCGCCAGTCTGTTCCGTCGAACTGCAGCAGAACCCGCTGGCTGGCGCCACGCGTATCCGAGGCGACCGTTGCGACCCGGTTGTGATCATCTTCAAATAGTCGCTGAAGAGTGGAAGCTCCCAGCCTGGCTGCAATGTTTTCAATCCGCCATTGGGAAGCGGCGCTGATTTGCCGGAGAGGACCTGCGACTTTGGCCAAGCCCAACGCGCCCGAGATCCAAAGGCCTCCGTCGCGAGCTTCTGTCATCTCAATAAACCTTCCGAGACCTGTGGACTCGACATTCTTCAACTCGAGGACTTTTTCCCGGGCGGAATCAAACTGCATCAATCGGTCGGAAAGCAGGAACAATACACGATTATGCTCAGCGGGGACGAGTGGAATTTGCCGAACGCGGCGCAGCGGTTGGGATTGGATCTCCGACCGTATTTCCGGGATGTAATAATAGACCCATTGCTTGGCGATGAATTTTGCGAGTCCGTCCGGATACAGCGACCACAACTGTCCGGTCCTGCTTTCGTAAATGCGGTAGCTGTCTTTGCCGGGAGATGGAAGTGTCTGCACGCTGAAACCGTCCATGACGGAGATCGAGTCTGTGTCCCGGTGTTTCACCCAAATGTTCCCGCGCGGGCTCCACGCAATCGCGCTTGCGTATGTATCGTTGAGACCATCGTTCGCGGTAAAGACTCTCCGATGGTAGAGCTCGTCGGCGAGGGTCGATCCGGTCATCCCGATGGAGGTGCATAGGATGAAAAGGAATCGCAGACCCATGCCGATGATGCGGAACATATTTGTCACAGTGATTGTCAGTTCGGTAATCTGCTCTTTATCGATCGGCTCCACAACTTTCCGTTGCGCATCGGAACCATGAATCCGAAGGATATCGGCGCGCGGCCTTCGAGGACGCAGCGGGTGTGATCTTGTCCTTCGCTTTCAACTCGCTACTGGCCGGCGGTAGAGCCGAAGGCGAGCGGTCCGGATGGCCGGGCGCCAGCGAAGGGGCGGGATTCAGCCGTAATCGGCCGAGCCGCATTGGATCAATGAGCTGGGCTGCTGAAGGACGGGTAATATTCCTGAACGGTCTGAACGCCGTAACCGCTTTTCTTCAGTGCTTGAATTCCAAGGGCGGCGGCTCGCGCTCCGCTCAACGTTGTCATGATGGGAGTGCCCGTATAGACGGCAGTCGTGCGGATCTTTACTTCGTCGGATCGGGGCGTCTGGCCTGTGGGTGTGTTGATGACGAGTTGAATCTCCCGATTCTTGAGCAGATCGATTGCGTTTGGCCGGCCTTCGGAAAGTTTATGGACTTTTTCGACATTCAATCCGGCCTCGCTTAGAATAGCCGCGGTGCCACTCGTCGAAATCAGTTCGAAACCGAGGTCGGCGAAGAGCTTTGCGACTTCGGCGACCTCGCGCTTATGCGCATTGCTGACGCTAATGAAAACCTTTCCGCTCATGGGTAGCGGCAAGCCGGCCGCCATTTGAGATTTGGCATAGGCGATTCCCAGGTCGGGATCGAGCCCCATCACTTCTCCTGTCGAACGCATCTCCGGTGAAAGGAGAATATCCTGCCCCTGAAATCGATTGAATGGAAAAACGGATTCTTTCACCGCCCAATAAGCGGGCCATATCTCCTGGGTGAAACCGAGGTCAACAAGCGTTTTGCCAGCCATTACTTTGGCGGCGATTTTTGCCAGTTGATAACCGATTGCCTTGCTCACAAACGGCACCGTACGGGAAGCGCGAGGATTGACTTCGAGCACGTAAACCGTGTCGCCTTTGACCGCGTACTGAACGTTCATCAATCCGATCACCTTCAATTCGCGCGCCATGGCGTGGGTATAGTCGCGAATCACATCGATCACGTGCTCGGAGAGCGTGTGCGGGGGCATTACCATTGCCGCGTCTCCGGAATGAACACCCGCGAACTCGATGTGCTCGAGCATTCCTCCGACGACGATCGTTCCCTGGGCGGGGTCTTCGAACTGCCCCACGTCGGCAATGCAATCCACATCGACCTCCGTCGCGTCCTCCAGAAACTTGTCCACCAGCACGGGGCGTTCGGGCGACGCTTCCACGGCAAATCGCATGTATTGCGAAAGCTCGTTGTCGGAATAGACGATCTGCATCGCGCGCCCGCCCAGCACAAACGAGGGGCGCACTAGAACAGGATAGCCGAGCCTTTGGGCGATGGCGATGGCTTCCACCTCATCGGTGGCGGTTCCGTTTGGAGGTTGCGGGATATTCAGTTTTTCAAGCATCGCCGAGAACAGTTTGCGGTCTTCCGCGACCTCAATGTTCTGTGGCGATGTCCCTATGATATTGACGCCGTTCGCTTGCAGGCCAAGAGCCAGGTTGAGCGGTGTCTGTCCTCCGAATTGAGCGATAGCGCCGTGGCATTTTTCGCGCTCATAAATATGAAGGACATCCTCGAGTGTCAGCGGTTCGAAGTAGAGCTTGTCACTTGTGTCGTAGTCGGTCGAAACCGTCTCCGGATTGGAATTGACCATGATCGTCTCGAAACCATCTTCTTTCAGAGCGAACGAAGCGTGAACACAGCAGTAATCGAATTCAATTCCCTGGCCGATTCGGTTTGGGCCTCCTCCCAAAATCATGATTTTTCGCTTGTCCGACAATGTTCCTTCATCGTCCCCGCGGTCGTAAGTGGAGTAGAAGTATGGTGTGTAAGCCTCGAATTCCGCGGCGCACGTGTCCACCAAACGGAAGCTTGGGACAAGGCCGGCACGTTTTCGTTCGGCGCGAACGGCGTCCTCTGAAGTGCCTGTCAGATGTGCGATCTGCTTGTCCGAAAACCCGTATGATTTTGCTTTGGCCAGTAGTTCCAGATTCATAGTTCCAAAGTCGATCCCGGAAAGAAATTCGGCAGAGTAAGCATGAGTGATAGAGAATTGTCGAGTGTGGACTGTTTCTAGCCGCAGCTGCTCCAATCGAGTGAGGCTTGCGACTGTCATCTCCCGGAAGGGAGAATCGAGATTAGCCCACCCTTTCAAGTTGGGCGGCGTAGAGGAGGTCCAAGTCCCGAAAAGGACGGTTGAATCACTCCCACAAAAATGTCCAAACTCCAGCTACAGAGGAACGCCTCCGCCACGACGTTAAGATGAGCGACGCATTTCTGATTCCCCGCGAGAAGCCGGGCTCCAATTATCGAGTTCATCAAAGCCGTGGGCTTGAACAAACTCTTTCCAGGGCGCCTCGATGCGAATTTGGCGATTTGTGAACGGATCAGAATACGACAGCAGGATGGAACGTAGAGCCATGGGGAAAGCAGATTTCGCGGCCTTCGGTTGAACTTTCTTCGAAATGCCGTATAAGTCGTCGCCCGTCACAGGAGTTCCTGAACTTGTCAGGTGAACTCTTATTTGATGCGTGCGTCCGGTGATGGGGCGGGCCTCAAGCAGAGTTCTCTGGGGCTTTCCAGGACGCGCCTGATTCATTAACACTCGAAATTGTGTCTCGGCCTGTTTGCCCGAGCGTTTGTCCACACGGATCTTTCCGAATTCTTTCGGGTCCGGTGCCAGCGGCAGCCGGCAGACCCAATCTGGACGCGCCGGAACGCCATCCACGACCGCAAGATAAACTTTGTCAATTTTTCGGCTCTCGAAGAGACGACTGTAGCCTTCAAGTGCGCCTTTGCTTTTTGCAAACAGAAGCGCGCCAGTCGTTTCGGCGTCCAGCCGATGCACATGCATCAACTGCTTAAGATCGCGGGATCGCGCCCAGAAATCGCGCGCCGCGATCGACGACGTAATGGCGGCTTGAAGATTTCGATTCGTTTTCTGCCACGTAAACGGAATCAACATCCAGCCCGGAGGCTTGTCGATCGCGATAACGGAGCGATCTTCGTAGAGAATTGGAATCAGCGAGCCGTCCCTGAGCTCGATAAACCGTGTCTTTTCGCCCATTTGACGTCGGATTGCGCGAGTCGAACAAGGTTGGTTCTATTGCCGGAGAACGCTTGTTCTGTCCTTTAACCACTGAAAATCCGTTCGAGGTGTTGCCGGAAAGATTCCTCCGACCGCGCCCTGGTTTCCCGGGCGAATCGTGCCCGCTTCGCCGCCGACCGACCATCGGTGGCTTTCTGTGTGTCCATCCGCGAAGGAAAGACCCGACGCGCCATTGTGGAAAGACGCGGGCAAGTTGCCCCATTCATAGTCGTTCAGGTGGTTTACAAAAAATCCGTCGTTAATGGTGTCCGGGTGTTCGTCCATTAAAATAAAGATTCCGGACGGATTCCTAAATGAGGATGATTTCAAAAACTGAATGTAATCCGGATTAAACCGATTTGTTAAGACACCCGGATTGCCGGTCATGGCGTTCATGGAAACGGATCGAATCCGCGGCCCATTCTCGGCTATGGATTTGTCCGAGGGACACTTGAAGATCGCCGCCGAATTGCCGGTGTATGGGGACAGTTTTGCCTCGGTTAAGAGAAGAATGTTCGTGTTGTCTGGATTTGCACTCCAGTCCTGGACGTTGTTCGCCCAAGTGTTCCGCGCTTCACGGGTTTCGTCCCTTCCATGATTGTTGACCAACGAATCGTTGTTGTCGTCCGCATAAAGAAACCCCGCCAGAGAAAGCTGCTTAATATTGGCAATACACTTGATGCCTTGAGCCTTCGATTTCGCTTTGCTTAGCGCGGGCAGCAACATCGACGCGAGAATAGCGATGATGGCGATCACAACCAGAAGCTCAATAAGTGTAAACGCGTGGTGAAGAGTTCGATCTGGTTGCCTGGTTCTTGACGAGGCGTGTGTTCTTGGACTCATGAATAGTGCCGCACTCTCAGCAATCGAATGCCTGCTGTCGAGCTTTTGGCGCGGGTCAGGAGCGGCTGTTTGAAACTGGATGAGAATGGCCGGGATTGCGTCTTTACGACATTGGCCTATTATGGCTGATATGTTTGCTGAGAATACCGGAAACACCTCCTGTTTAAACTTGAGCATGAGTCTGCTTGAAAAGAGAGAAGTCCAATCGCGAATCCGGGGAATTCTTCTGATGCGAGTTGGATACGCACGATCGAAGCGCTTTGATTAAAGGAGTTTGGATGAGATTGAGGTTGGTGGGTTTCGAGATGGCGGAAGTGTTTCGGATGGTGCGGATTGGCACTGATAGTGCTATAATTCTTTGGTTGCAGCGGTCGATGATGCGTGTGGAGAATGTTATGTTTCTACTTCCAAATAAGATCAAACTCGGAGTTCTAGTTGTCAGTCTATTAATTGCCGCGGAGTCAAGTGCTCAGGTGACGATTACGGCTGCGGACATGTTTAATAAAACGGGATTGTACTACAGGGCGTACATGAACGCGTCCGATACGGCGGTTTCAGGTTTCCTTGGCAAACCAGGCGGATCGCAGGCATGGGATTTTACCAAGGGGCCGACCGATCAGATTCTCCGGTTTGACTACGTGCCGATTGATCAAAGTCCGTTTCCGGAGGCGTTTCCAAACGCGAAAACTGTTGAACGCAAGTTAAACGAATCTGATGGGTCGCTCGCATGGCTATTCTTCGAGCAAGTTCCTGGACGAGGCAGGAAGGTCTATGGATTCTTTGATCCGGAATTTGGGATTGGATCAAATGCGAGTGTCTTCACCGCCCCGATTTTCGATTTTCCAGAAACAATCAACATGAACGATTCCTGGACGACGAGTGTGTCATTTATCTCCGAGATCGGATTGTCGGATTCGGAGATTGATCCTGAGGATCCGCTTGGGGGTGGAGGATTCAGCTTCAGCATTCCCCTCCGCATCAATTTGAGCTCCTCATTCAAGGCGGACGCGTATGGAATTGTCAATCAACCTGGGGTCGGATTCGGGGACGCCCTGCGAATCAACGAACTGCAAACCATCAGCATCGACGCGGATCTAACGGGGGACGGGCAGTTTGATAATGTATCCCTGGATTTTGTGCGGACATACTACTGGCTTCGTCCTGGGCTTGGGATCGCGGTCCAGATAACCTCGATTCAGCAGACGACGCCTCCACCGGACGAGTTCTCGACCGCGATAGCGTTTTTACGAACGTTTGAAACCAATCATCCGAAAGGTGAAGATCGCCCGATTGTGAATGGTGTTACCGGATTGAAGGCATCGTATGGAGGGGATCGTGTTCTCCTGAATTGGAATACGACTGCGAACATAACAACTTACGCGGTAGAGTACACGGAAAACATTGGTGATCCAGGATCGTGGATGCGATTGGGAGAAACGAAGAGTAATTTCATGATCGACTCCGATGTTCGAGGCAAGACTGTGCGTTACTACCGTATCGTCGGCGTGAATTAAGCCACCTGCACGCGCAAAGTGAACCTGAATTTCGAGCAAACCTCCTCGCTAAGTTTCAACCGTGCGTCGTGCTCCCCCTGGGTGCGGATTGTTCAGTATTGCAGACGGCAGTTGCGGGATGGATTCACTCTGATCGAATTGCTTGTGGTCATTGCGGTGATCGCCATTCTCGCGGCAATGCTTCTTCCCGCTTTGTCGAAGGCAAAATCCGCCGCGCTGTCCGCGAAGTGCAAAAGCAACCTGCGCCAGATTGGTCTTGGTTTAACCCTGTACGTGACGGACTTTCAGAGGTATCCCGTGTACAACTTTGACCCGAACACCTTTGATGTGAACCAGTATTGGCACGAAAAACTCTTTCCGTACACATCGAGCCGATGGACCGATCCTCTCTATAAATGTCCCGATTACCGCGGTGTGACGTTTGACGGAAACGATGTCGCTGTTCCGTTGGGAAGTTATGGATACAACGCAAACGGAGTGAAGTTTGACCAGAGTGAACTCGGGTTGGGCGGGAGCTATGCCAAGAAGATTCTCGAAGGATCGGGTTTTGGCGAATCGTTTGGCAACGTGGCGGTTGCGGAAAATCAAGTGCGCGTTCCGAGCGACATGATAGCGATTGGCGATGCCTCTTTGATTTGGATAACACCAATTGTGCTCATGGGTTTGTATGGCGAGCACGGCGAAGTCAATTACAGCGGAATGGCGCTGATCGACATCAATTCCAGGAACAATGTGCAATCCCCGCGATGGTCAGGCAGTCAAGGGGCAATCAAAGCGACCGGGCACCGGCACAGCGGAAGTCATAATGTCACGTTTTGTGATGGGCATGTGGAGAATATCAAGGAACCGAAGCTATTTGAACGCACCGATCGAGCGCTTAGCCGTTGGAACCGCGACAATTCTCCACACGCTGATTTGTTGACGGATCTTTAGGCAGTTCCCCGAGAGTCCAACTCTTCGCAGTCGGATTTCCGTAGTCCGTCAAGTCGTTCGTTTCTCCCTATCCATGAAGAGAGAGCGACGTTTCGTCGTAACGTGCGAACCGTCTGTGGCTTAAGGAAATAATGGTGTCGGGGGCGGAACAAAAGTGAACACCGTCGGTTCAAAAGTGAACATGTGCGACGGTTCAAAAGTGA
>JAQBVM010000530.1 GCA_027623095.1 Verrucomicrobiota bacterium | reverse complement strand
ACGAGATTTTTTTCACAAAATTCCGGATTGGCGATTTCGAGACTCTAATGCGCTTGTTCTAGGACTAGCGCTCTGCCGCAAGCCGTTCGTTGATGTGTTGCATCATAGAAGCACGCGCCTCCGCAATGCAAGAGTCAAATTGAAATATTTCGCGCGTTTGGATTTCTCCGAGAATGGGAGGGTGAGGCTCCCGCCGAACCGTGGAATCCATCGGAAAAATGGATTCGACCGGAGTTTCACCTCCAATGAGAAATGTGGAAAGAGCCCCGAATCTGGACCTAAACGCCGAACGCTCAACATCCAACTTCGAACGTTCATTTGTTGGTTGAACTCCACTGGGTTCCCAGGGTAGCTCGTCCCTCGCAACCCAGGGCTTTGAGACGGAATCCCGTTGGGATTCACTGTTCACACCGCAGTTCGCAAATACCTGTAAGGAGCAGGCTCCAGCTTCCGCGAATGCTTTTGCCAGGCAGGCCCGCCGAACCCAGGAATCCACCGAAGGACGGTTACGGATTTGACCGGTTCTCGTCTTGTGATTTCTCGTAAGCGAGCAGGTATCCTTCTTTTTTGACAAACCGCGCGCTGCCATCGCACATTTGATAATTCGTGCCGCTTTCCCCGTGATTGTCATTCGCGTCCGGGTAATTGTTCCTAGCGCCCGGCCCCTGCCCGTCTCCGTCGAAGATCAAATAAATGTCCGTTGGCCCGACCACCGTTCCCTTCAGGCCAAAAGCTGTGCTCTTATGAACCCAGTTCTGGACAGTGGCTTCCGTCTTTCGCGTTGTCCAATTCATGAATGCGTTGATTTCGTAGCTGAGACCGCGCACATCCGTTTGCTTGGCCACAGCAGACCCGCTTGCTCTAGGCTTTTTGTAGTCAGCCTGACGCGTCAGATCAACCAGTATATCCTGTCCGCTCCGCTTGATAGTATTGGTTCCGATAATATTCTGCGTGGCTGGACAGACAAAGACCGATTGCCCGATTGCCCCAGAGATATAGTTTGGATACAGCCAGGAAAGATCGTCGCTCCCATCGGTCGGGGTGCCTGAAAGCCAGCCCTGATCATTGTCCCCAGCGTACAACATGGAGCCAAGACCCATCTGCTTTAGGTTGTTTAAGCACTTGATTCTCTGAGCCTTTTCTTTTGCTTTGCCGAGCGCCGGCAGGAGCATTCCCGCAAGAATCGCGATGATTGCAATAACGACCAGCAATTCGATTAAAGTAAAACCGCGTCTTGTGAGTCGGACGTGTTCGCTGTGGTTCTTATCAACGTTAGGAGTAGTCTTCATAGGCAGTTATTCGAGTCAACTAATGTCTTCAGAATTGAAGATGTTTTGGAAAAATGAAACAAATTTTTGGTTTGGTGGAGAAAATCCATAGTTGTGCGATTTGTCAACTTGGATTTACGGGCTTCTGCCAATTTCATGGCTTAGTCAGATCGGTGCCCCGGCTTCGATAGGGCATATAGTTTCGCCCCCAATCGATGCCAACGACTTCCAGGCTCACGGATTCGCCATCCACTTGAACGATCACATAATGATACGGGTTATCACCCGGTTCGGGTCCTGGTTTTACCAAATGTTCAAGAGCCACACGTTCGGATCTGTATTTGTCGAGATAGGGCCTCACATTGGGAATTCCCTGAAATCCATAAAGCGGCGCTCCCCCACCCCCGGTAATGATATGATCGATTCGGTGCTGGTCACCGCGATTGGGTCCGTAACGCTCGATCCAATGTTCGTAGAGATGTTCGTGCCCGGTCAGGATTGCCCTGAATTGGTGCTTCCGGAATAGAGGCATATACCGATCACGGATCTCCGCCGCTTGGCCTTCAACAACGGCTCCACCGTGCGGTCCCGATGAAAACGGCGGGTGATGGAAGAAAGCGAACCTATGTTTGTAGCGTGTTGCATCCAAACCTTCGAGTTGCGCTTTGACCCATTCGTATTGCTTCTCGTCCCAAGCAATATTCGAATCAATCGCCAATACGAACGTATTCCCATAGCCGAAAGCGTAAGTAGGATATCCCTCCAGACGGCGGGGGGCACCATCGGGAGGGATGAGCTGATCAAGAGCTGCCAGATAGTTCTTCAACGCTCGGAGCCGGTTCGGCGCGTTAATCTCTTTAGCCGATGTCACATCGTGGTTGCCGGGAGCCAAAAAATAGGGAACACCTCCATCTCGAGTCAGGCGGTTTACCAGTTCGACATAGCTGACGTTCCATTGGCGAGGATCGCCCCCATTTACAACCGCATCACCAGTCTGAAGCACGAATCGAACCGGGAATTCGGACCGCCGCAATCTGCGAATGGTTCCGAGCATCGAATCCACTACGAGAGAATGTTCATATTGAATTGCTGTTCCATCCCGCCGCCCGCGGGTGTCACCATAAACCAGGAACGAGAACTTTGAAACGTCCGCGCTCGCGTCCTCGCCGGGAAGAGGGTCCGCTGGCGGTGCGATTGCTTGCACGGTGCTGCTACGCGTTTGGGACGAATCACTGTCACTTCGCGTGGACTGATTGGTGGGCGATGGGTTGGATCCGCTTTCCGCTGTTGTTACCTGCGCGGCTGGTGTGGTCTGTGCCGGAGAGTGAGAGGATTTGCATCCGACAGAAACGATCAAAAGCCCTGTGAAGAGTGTTAAATAAAGCGATTGCATGGTTTACGTTGTTTCTTGTGACTTAACTCGAACTTTGGCACGCAGGCGCGCCTTTTAGCCGCATCTCTATCCACCAAGCTTTTTCATGGCCAAGGATACACCTTGGATCGTAAGTTTTCACTGTGACGCTGTATCAATGACGGACTAATTTCGTCTCTAGTTACGACTATTTGCATCTCACGTCACGACCAGGCGCCCCGAGTGAGGACAGTTATGCCACAACATTGTCCATTTCGGTGGGACTCGTTCTCTGTGGGTGGGGCGACAGTCTCTGGAGCCCTGCTATGAGAAGCGTCAAGCGTCGATTTCTCGGG
>JAQBVM010000124.1 GCA_027623095.1 Verrucomicrobiota bacterium | reverse complement strand
ACCCACGGACGGGTTGATTTTCACCTCGGGCGAGGAACTGATTTCGTTTTCGGTCATACCGTCTAAAGCATCTGGAACTCGCAATCCGGAGAAAGCGCAAATCGGAATAGCAAACCCTCTCGTAACCCATTCTCCGAATGTGTCTCTCTAACTTCTCGAGTCAGAATCAGTCGAGCTGAATACGCTGTGTTCTCCAGCTTGACACTCAAGAGTGTTTGATTTTTTTCGATTCTGTCAACTCACATGATTAAGAATCTCACGCCGCTCGCGTCCCGGAGTTGACGCGGACCACGATCCCACCGGCATTCGACCAAAACTTCAGGACTAAAGCCGAGGTCCTTTCCAGATAAGACGCACGGCATCAAGCCGTAAACGCGCGTCTTCGAGATGCTGCTGAAGCAGGCGAACTTGGCTGGAAGCAAGTTCGATCTCTTCCAACCGTACGTTTTTATTCACCAAGCGGAGCGCCTCCATGCGGGCGACTTCGCGGTTCATGTGAGATTTCATTTCATTTGCAGCGCGAGTCTTGAATACGGTCGCTTGATTTGCCGCCAATTCGTGCGTTTTCTCGATCATTTCCGGGAGGAGAACATCTTGAACACCGGGAAGATCCAGGATGCGTGATGCTGGATTTGAGCGCAGGTGGCGGCTCAGCAGGTCCGGGGCAAACTCGGAAGTGCGGTCGTTCGAGAGTTGATCCACGACGACCCGGACGGGTGTGGGCGGGAGGAATCGTTCAGCGTGGAGAGTCGATGGCGCGACACATTCGAGCAAGTACACCGCTTCGATCAAGATGGATCGGGAAGCTGTTTCCGGCCACCAGGCGGAAACGCTGTTGCCTCGTTCGGCCCCGAGAATGAGATCAAAGGCCCCAGTCACGATAGGGTGATCCCACGACAGGAACGTGATATCTTCTCGTCCCAGAGCTCGGCGGCGGTCGAAAGTCGCGCATAAGCCATCTGCGGGGAGGGATGGAAATGTATCGGCGAAGACCCCATGCGAGCCGATTCGGTAAGTGCGGGATGCAATTTCCTCCAGATGAATTCCATAGTGATCGAATACTTGCAGCATGAAGGTCTCGAGACGCTTATCACTGTCGATCGCAGCGATCTCTTGGGCCAATGGCAGCCCAATCAAGGGACGGTATGAATTAAGTTCCAATAGCCGGTCCCTGCCTCCCTCCAGTTGCTTTTCCAGATCGAGTCGGGTCTCAGTGGTTTCCTTCAGAAGAGTGTCCAGAGCTCCTTGATCGTGTGTCTCGTGATAGTCTAGGGCAATATCCTGAACGCGCGGTCCAAATTGTTCGAACAATTCACGTCCGGAATGAAGACTCTTCTCAAACGCGTTTAGTCCTTCGTGGAACCACCGAACCATAACCTCCGGCGCACTGCCTGGAACATACGGAACATGGATTTGGACATCTTCGGTTTGGCCGATTCGGTCGAGACGTCCAATTCGTTGTTCGAGAACTTCAGGATCTCTCGGCAGGTCAAACAGCACGAGGTGATGCGCAAACTGAAAGTTCCTTCCCTCGCTGCCAATTTCTGAACAGAGCAAGATCGACGCTCCGTCTTCTTCGGCGAACCATGCGGCGTTTCTGTCCCGCTGGATGAGGGCGAGTTGCTCGTGGAACTGAGCAATATTCACGTTGATTTTCTCGCGCAACGCACGGTCGATTGCTTCGACTTTCGTCTTTGTGCGGCAAATCAGCAGGATCTTTTCATTTGGATGCCGGCGAAGCAATTGTGCGAGCCATGTAATCCTTGGATCCCCGATCAGGTTCTCGGCGCATTCGTGATCCAAACTGGATTCAGGGGCCGAATCTCGGAGGAACTCCGCCGCCAATTGATCCAGGAGATCGGTATCGCCGTTTGACTCGGAAATGGGAGCAAGGTGCAACACGCGTTTGGGAAAGCCCGATATGGTTGAACGGCTGTTTCGGAACATCACGCGGCCGGTTCCGTGCCTGTCAATCAGATCATTAATAAACGCTTCACGTTGGAGACTGTCATGGCTGGAAAGTGACTGGATCCGAGTTCGAATCGATTCACCTTCGGCGGGAAACATTGAAGACAGCAAGCCGCTGTCTTTGAGCGAGAGTTTCTTCCCTTGAATGAGTTTGTTCGCGATTTTGGCGACGGGTCGGTAATCGTTGAACTCCTGCCGGAACGCATCGTAGCTGTGGAATCGGTCAGGGTCGAGCAGCCGGAGGCGCGCGAAATGGCCTTCCAATCCGAACTGTTCCGGTGTGGCGCTCAGTAGGATAAGCCCGGAGGCTTGTCTTCCAAGATCCTCGACCAGCAAGTATTCCGGGCTGGGACCTTCGTTCGCGCTCCAGCGAAGATGGTGGGCTTCATCAACTACCAGGATGTCCCACTCTTCCGCGAGGGCCTGTTCCCTTCGTTTGGAATTTTCCGCAAGGAAGGCAATGCTGCAAAGCGCCAATTGTTCGCTTGTGAATGGGTTTGTGTCTTCGCCCTCCGTTTCAGAGGCCGCGCAGCGTTCCGCGTCGAAAATGTGAAACCAGAGGTTGAAGCGCCGCAGCAATTCAACGAACCATTGGTGTATCAACGCTTCCGGGACCAAAATAAGCACGCGGCTGGCACGCCCGGTGACAAGCATCCTATGTACGATTAGGCACGATTCGATTGTCTTTCCCAAGCCCACTTCGTCTGCGAGCAGCACTCTCGGTGCGTGACGCGAAGTGACTTCTTGGGCGATGTAGAGCTGGTGAGGTATAAGATCGATTCGCCCCCCAACGAATCCGCGAGCGGGAAGTTTGCGGCGCCAGTATTGATTCCGAAGCGCGTCCTGTCGCAGTTCGAACGTATCGAGGGAGTCGAACGTGCCACTGAGCAATCGATCCGTGGGTCCACGAACGCCTAGTGTATCGCATAGCTCCGATTCAGAAACAGTCTGGTGTTCGCAGAAGTACGTCAGCAATCCTTTCTCTTCGGATACTCCTGAGATCCTCAGACTCTTGCCGTCTTGAGTTTTGATCCGGTCTCCCCGCTTGAATTGCACGCGTTTGATTGGCGCCGATTCCTTGGAATACTGCCGGACTGTCCCGTTCGCCTGAAATAGGACGCTGATTGTCTGCTCGTCCCATTTGAGAACCGTGCCGATTCCTAGCTCGGGTTCCGTTTCGCTGGCCCACCGTTGACCGATTGCGAAATGGCTCATGGAATCTTAGGAGTCAAACGAAATATCCTCCCGTCGCCGTTCAGTGAACCGGCACCATTGAGTGTAGCCGACGTCTTTGGCGAGTTGGACGGCCTGTTGGAATTCGAGTCCAACTTCTCCGGGCGAGTGGGCGTCCGATCCAAACGTAATCGGGACTCCCGTTTCAAACGCCAGCTCAAGTATCTTCCGGCTTGGGTAGATCTCTTTGCAGTCCTTTCTGAGCCCGGCTGTGTTCAGTTCGATCGCGACGCCGTGCTCGCGGGCAGTTTTCAGGAAGCTGGCGAACATTTCTGTGCAATCTTCTTTTGGGTAGAAACAGAATTTCTTCGGCAAATCTGTATGTCCAATAATCTGAAACAGGCCCGATGCGGCTGCTTGCGAGAGGCGGTCAAAATAGGTCTTCCAGACCCCGTAGGGTTCGCGCAATTTCCATTCGGAGATTTTCTTTGGATTATCCAAGTCCCAGGAATCAGATACATAATGGACTGAGCCAATAAAATAATCCCACGGATGGCGGCTTGCGAGCTCACGAATCCAGTCTTCGTGGCCCGGTAGAAAATCGACCTCAAGAGCGAGCTTGATCACCAGACTCGGATTGTGCTCCCGCGCGATTTCCACGTTCTTTACATAGGTGTCAAGCTCCTCGATCCACATATGCCAGTCGTCGTAATCATTGCGGATCATCGGATTGTGATCGGAAAACCCGATTTCTTTCAATCCAAGCTCGACGGCGTGGGCGGCATACTCGGTCGGCTCGCCAACGGCGTGCCTGCAGAGAGGTGTGTGCATGTGATAATCCGCAGGATAATTCATTCTAGATTGTTAGCCCGAGCGTCGTGGCAAGGCAATTCGAAGTTCGCGGATCGCCGAAAAGCAGTGGAAGTCGAGCTATGAATGATTTATTCTGGTGACCTCTAGGGAATCCGCGCCCGCCAGGTATCACCCGGGAATCCGGGATCAAGCAGGTGGGCATTATTCAACCCCGCGACACGGCAGACTGAGCAGTCCGCGCTTCCGGATTGCGCCGCTTCAAGGTCTCAATTCGCCTCCGCACCTCGGGGTCTCGCCCCTCGACCATGGGGAAATCTTGAGCCATTCCTCGATTAAATGGGAGGGTTTGGGCTCGCAGATATGATGACCTTGAGCGGCATCGCATTTCATCTGCTTTAATAATTCAAGCTCGAGGGGGCGTTCGACTCCTTCCGCAACAACGCATAATCCAAGCATATGTCCAAGTTCGATGATCGAACGTACGATCGTCATGACGTCTGTGTTTTCAGCCATCTCTAAAACGAAGGAACGGTCGATTTTGAGTTCATGCACGGGAGAGTTCTTCAAATAGACAAGCGAGGAGTAGCCGACCCCAAAGTCGTCGATCGACAGTCGGACACCCATTGCGCTGAGAGACAGCATCGTTTCTCTTGCCCGATCCGGATCTTCCATCATGGCGCTTTCGGTGATTTCGAGGACCAGGCGGCTTGACGGCATGCCGTATCGCTTGAGAATCTTCGCAACGGTTTCTGGCAGATCGGCATCCATCAGATCGTGTGCTGAGAGATTCACCGAGAATGGGAAATCCCAATTCTTCTCTCGCCAGCCGGCCCAATTGCGAGCGCATTCGTCGAGTACCCAAAGGGAGAGATGCTTGCTGAGGCCGCCCCGTTCCGCGACGGGAACGAAGTTGCCGGGAGGAATCAATCCTCGCAGTGGATGCTGCCAGCGCACCAACGCCTCGAACCCGCGCAGATAATTGAGTTTCAGGTCAATCTTCGGCTGATAGAAAAGTGTCAAATCGCCGGCTGAAATTGCTTTTCTTAGCTCTCCGAGCATGGTGAGACGTTCCGGGCTATAGAGGTCGAACTTCGGATCGTAAAACGTTACTTTCAGATTCGACCGTTTGGCTTCCAGCATCGTCATATCGACCCGCCTCATCAGCTCGTCGGCGGAGCTGCCGTGATCCGGATAGAGCACGACGCTGATGCTGCCTCGGACTTCCAATTCCAGTGACTCAAGTGCTACCGGCGGCTCCAAAACCTTTTGAATTCGTTGCGCAATTTCCAGAGACGCGGAGGTGGATTCAAGTGACGGGATCAGAATCGCAAACGCATTTCCGTACACGCGCGCGACAAATCCGTCTGCCCCCATGGAAGTTTTCAGGCGCGAGCCCATCTCCCGGATGATGACATCCCCGTTTCGATATCCCAGCGTGTCGTTGATCTCCTTGAAGCGATCAAGATCGATGTAGAAGAGTCCCACCTTTTCTTGCGATTCGCCCAGTTGACTGAGAACTTTCCTCAACTTTCCTTCCAGACTAGCTCGGTTCGCCAAGCCTGTAAGCGAATCGTGGGTTGCTTGAAACTGGAGCCGTTCTTCCGATTTCTGTCTTTCCGCAATCTCTGCCTCCAATTGCCGAACATAGCGGTTGACTTGCCGCGCCAGGTGCCACTTCTGTGTCAGCGCCAATGCCATCTGTTTGACGGCGACGGTATCGAATGGTTTCCGCAAAAAGAGCAAACGTTCCGAATTACCGATTTTGGTGAGGATTTCCTCCCACGAATAGTCCGAGTAGGCGGTGCAGATCACCACTTCAATGTGAGGGAATTCGTTCCAGATTCGGCGAATCGTTTCGATGCCGTCCCAACCCGGCGGCATCCGCACATCCATGAATACCAGCCCGTACGGCGCTCCTGCTACCTCGGACTCCCGAATCTTCGCGAGCGATTCTTCTCCCTGATACGCAGAATCAACAATGTAATCCGGAGGGGTGAAGTGATCTGCACCGGACGTGTCGTCGTTGTCCAGGATGCTCCTCTCGAGATCCCGCAATTTCCGGATGCGTTCGGTGCTCTCTCCGCACAGCACTTTCCGAAAATCGTCGTGGATGGCGATATTGTCATCGACGATCAATATTCGATTGCCCTTCCCGTTTATTTGAGGAACATCCATTCGATTCGGTGCCAGACCGCACTCGGCTCACCGCAAGCGCCTGGAGAATAGATTGCAATTATTGGGCAAGGAAAGGAAAAACAGCCCTGGATTAAGGTGCCGAATTTATCATGAAAACATCACGACGAACGTTTATCCGGGAAACCACCTACGGAATAGCCTCGATTTCTCTGGTCGGCGCCGGATGCCAGAGTGCTGCCAAAAGAGATTCGCGCCCCCAAGTGATGACAGTCACGGGATCGATTGCGGCGCACCAAATGGGAATCACCCTGCCGCACGAGCATTTGTTGGTCGATTTCATCGGAGCAGCGCAGGCGGACCCGGGTCGATATGATCCTGAGACGGTTTTTGCGAAAGCGTTGCCCCACCTCGAAGATGCGCTGAATCTTGGCGTTGCCACTTTTGTGGACTGCACGCCCGCATACATCGGGCGTGATCCCAAATTGCTCCGGCGCTTGGCCAGGGCTTCGCGACTGCAGATTCTTACAAATACCGGATACTATGGCGCAGGAAAGAACAAGTTCTTGCCCGCGCATGCGTTCGAGGAATCGGAGGACCAACTGGCGGCACGGTGGATACTCGAGGCAACGGAAGGTATTCAAGGCACGGGCATCAGGCCGGGTTTTGTGAAGACAGGCGTCGATGCAGGACCGCTGTCCGCAGTGCATGAAAAACTTGTTCGCGCCGCGGCACGGACGCACAGGCAGACTGGACTTGTCGTCGCAGCCCACACAGGCGACGGCGAAGCAGCGCTCGCAGAATTAAAGATCATCGATCAAGAGGGGTTGGCGGGAAGTTAGTTCATTTGGGTTCACGCGCAGAACGAGAAAGACTCCGGGATTCACGTGGAAGCGGCGCGCCAGGGGGCTTGGGTAGAGTTCGACGGAATCAGTCCAACGACGATCGCCCGGCACGTCGATCTTGTCCGAAGTATGCGGGATCACGGTCTTTTAAGCCGGGTGCTGATCTCGCACGACGCGGGATGGTACCATGTCGGCGAGCCTGGCGGAGGATCCTTCCGAGGCTTCAAGACTCTTTTTACAGAATTCCTTCCCGCGCTGCGGACAGGAGGTTTTTCCGAAAATGAGATCGAACAGCTCATCATCCGGAATCCGCGGAGTGCGTTCTCGATCCGGGATCGCACCAAGCCTGTTGCTGCATTGATCTTGAAAACGACACATTTGATGGGCTCAGTTCCAGGAGTCCGGAAATAGACGACGAGCGTTGGGGCGCTAGATGTCAATTTTCTCGACCCGCTCGTAGTCATCCATACCACTATAAGAAGAAGTCTTTGTTTTCTGCGAAGATTATTGGGAAGTGGTCCACGGAAGAAACCCGACTACACGGAATAAGGACCAAGTTGCAACGAGGCGCAATTCGTGTTGTCCTTCTTCCGTGAAACGAGAGAGGGCCGAGATGTTCCATATGGACCATTACAAACATGAAAAACATCCGCTGCTGAAGAATTTGGTGAGCCTTCGATGAACGCGGCAGCGTCTTGGACTGCGGTGACGAGCGGAGCGATTCACCGCTTTCGCGTCGGCGAGTCCGAGAGCCCGCGAGAGTTCTAGACAACTTGGTTCCATGTCAAAAGCGGCAACTGCGCAGGCTCCGTTTCCGCACTCCAAAACCTGGCGGAAGATTTGTCCATACCCTGAGTCTCCTTGCGAACGGCCGGAGAATTGATCGCCCACACCCTTCGCAGATGGCACGGGTACGAATGGGCGGTTTCTTGAATGTCTCTGTTTTCTTGAGAAGATTTTTGGGGAATGGACCACGAAAGGCACCGAATACGCGGAATCTGGACCAGATAAAAATGCGCTCGAATTCGTGTCCACCTCCTTCCGCGTATTCCGCGTATTCCGCGGTTCCTCAATCTCTCATCTCGGTTGCGGCTCCGACGCTCCAGGTGATCCGTGGTCGTCTCCATCTCAACTTCCTCTGGTTGGGGCTTCGCCGCGCTGGGGAGAACTGTGCGGCCGCTGGCGTGTTTTCCAGAAATCGAGTCAGCAGGAAACACAAGAAGAGTGTCCGGCGTGTGAGGTGCGAATACACTTTCATGGTGGATAGGATGTTCAGCTTATCGGATTTGCTTTAAGGACGCTTTTCGCGGCGTGCGGATTGGAAACAAAGTTTTTTTCCGAGAGCATGTTGGAGCGGATTAACTTCCTCCGGTGAGAAACCGAGATGCAAATGTCGTGTCCAACCCTCGGCGTGCTTGAATCGCCGGGACAGTTTTCCGACCGCTTGAGACATTTCGTCCATCGTGGCCAGATAGGAATTCATGCCCTGGCTGGCATTGAGCCAGTCCTGCTGGCTCTTGTGGGCCGCTAGCGCCTCCAATTTCTTAGCGTGTACTTCGGCGGTATCGACAAAAATCTCCGGGACGATCTGTTCGCGCAGCGGTCCGCACAGTCCGTGCGGTGTCGAATGATAGATCGTCACGCCGGTGTCAAATGGTGGACGCGATGGACTTGTTTTGAAGTTCGGGACTCCATGTGCGAACGCCGCTGAAACCGCGAGACGGCACGTGTTCGTATGATCTTCCATATAATCCATGGGAGGATGCGTCAGGATGATGGAAGGTTTTACTTCGCGAATGATCGCCGCGAGGCGCCGAATGTTTTTCAGTTCGTAAAATATTTCCAAATCCCGGCAAAACGGGGGATGCCACCGCGCTCCGAGCAGCGCGGCAGCTTGTTTCGCTTCGGCGCGGCGGCGGCGCGCTGTTTCGGAGTTGTTGAACCGTCTGCTTCCGCAGTTCCCCTGTGAAAGATTCAGATAGTGGAGTTCCCATCCCGCGTGCGACAGCAGCAAGAGCGTGCCGGCCATCCGAAATTCGATATCGTCCGGATGCGCTCCGATGGCGATGGCGATTCTATTTTCCACGGATTTCTTTCAATCGGACCGGTTTGCCCCGTTGTGCTGACAAATCCGCCGCGAAGATGACTTCGTGCGTGGCAATCGCGTCGGATAACCCAGCCAGCGGCATTTTGCGACCCTTCAGGATCGCTTCGAACAGAGCGTCAAATTCAGCTTGGTAAGGATGGTCCGAGACATCTCCCGAATCCATAAGGTGCATTGAGAGTTTGCTCCATTGATTCTTGTTCGCGCCGAGCAGATTGGAATGAAACTTGTCGTCCAAGAGGCTTCCCTCGCTTCCGACCAGGTGAGTGTGGAAATAGTAAGGCTGGAAACAATCGACGACGGCCGCGCATTTCCCGACCGCGCCGTTCTTGAATTTCAAGATAGTGACGCTGCTCGTGGCGTACTCATATTTCTGAAATGCGGAATGGGCAGACTGCGAATCGTAACTCGTCACCTCTTCGACTTCGCTCCCCATGCAGAGCAGCAACGCATCCAGCGCGTGGCATCCCGCGGTGAGAAGGCTCGAGCCGCCGCCCTTCTTTGTGACGTTCCAGCGATATTGCCCGTACCATGGTCCAATCCCGTGGTAATAATCCACTTCTCCATAATGGATTTTGCCCAGCAAACCGCGGTCGATCACAGATTTGGTGACTTTGAAATGACTGGAAAACCGGGCTTCGAAGCAGATGCAGAAGTTGACTTTCGCTTTGTGAACAGCCGCTTCGACAGCGCGCAGATCTTTGAGCGACAGAACCAGAGGTTTTTCCGCGATAATATGTTTGCCGGCCGCGGCGGCCGCAATGATGTGGCGGGTGTGCTCCCAAGGATAGCTCGTCACGGATATTACCTGAATGTTTGGGTCCGCCAGCATCGCCTTCAAATTGTTGAAGACCGCTACGCTGCCGCCGTGTTTTTGGGAAACTTCGTCCGCGTTCAGTTTTCGCGATGAATAGACCGCGGTCACCTGAGCCAGGCCTCCGCGGTTGATCGCTTCAATATGAGCTCCCGCAGCCCATCCGTAACCGATGATTCCAACGTTGAGTTTTTTCATCTGTAAAATAGGAACTTGTGGTCAGAGTTTTTGGATCGCCATTCAGATTTAGGGCGTTGTCCTCAATCCCGCTTCGTGGCAATCAAGGAAACAGCGTCGAAAGTAGTACACGCTTTTCGATCATCGCGCATCGAAAAAAAGCAATTCAGGGATTCAGGGGGCGCATCTTCTGAACGAGGGAGGGTCCACTCTCCGCAGTTCTGCTTGGTAGGACTCGCCGACTCTCGCTTCTCTCAGTGGGGCGACACTCCGTGGAGCCCTGATTTCGTTTCTCGGCCCGCCGATATATACGAATTCTCAGACGCGCTGTTGGCGAACCCATTTTTCACGTTCGTGTAAAAAACGGTCAATTTCCTTGCGGTTGGGGATGCCTGCCTGGCCTCCGGGTTGCATCGCTTTCAAAGCCGCCGCTGCCGATGCGATCAAGATGCGCTCGCGCAAGCCCATCTGCCTGGCGAGAGCGGCGGCGTAGGCTCCGTGAAAGACATCTCCGCAACCCGTCGTATCCACCGCTTCAATTTCAAATGCTGGTTGATGAACCAGCTCACCGTTAGTCTCGATCCCGGAATACCAACACCCACGCTCTCCTGCGGTCACCACTACCGTTTGTCTTTCACCTGCCTTAAGTTTTCCCGCGGACGCAGTCGGATCGGACATTCCTGTGAACCTCCTCGCAAAATCCTCCGAGGCGATCAAGTGATCCGCCAAGTTGAAAAGCTCCAGAAACCTGGGGTCCGAATCGTTCTCGATATCCGCAACTACCGGCCGACCAGCCTCGCGCGCTATCTTCGCGGCACGAATCATCCCAGGAAGTCCAAATTGATCCACAAACAGGACTCGGGAATCGCGGATCAAATCATCGTCCGGCCAATCCAGATCCGCTCCTCCGGCGCCATTGACATCGGCAAAAATATTGCGTGTTCCCCGAGTGGAATCGACGACGATGAACGAATGGACGACCCTTGCATCCTGCTTTCGCCGGGTATAATCCAAATTGATCGCTTCTGCCGCCAGTCTGCTCAATGCGTAGTTGGAGAGTTCGTCGGTGCCTGCGACACCCGCATAGGCGCATTCGGCTCCAAATCGAGAGGCTGCGACGAGAGCGGTGGCCGTCAGCCCTCCACACTGCCGTTCGGTCCGAGACACCCAAACCTTTGCGTCCGGCGGTGGATAGTTGTCTGTGTAGATGAGCTCATCCACGGCGATGCATCCCAACCCAAGAACATCGAATTTCGGTCGAACAGAATTTTCGGGACTTTCCAGATTCATGGTAATTGAGACTACCGTTGGTCCCTGTCTTTGCCATCCGCTGCGTCAAAGGTCCATGAAAGAATCTTAGCTGGTTCGCGCAATATCCGCTTCGACGACTTATGCCGGCTGGCCGAAGGCTTCGGATTCTATCGGGACCGCATTGGCGGCAGCCATCGTATCTACCGGCACCGGCTGGGATTGACGTTGAGCTTGCAGCCGGATCGAAAGCACCAGGCCAAGCTCTATCAAATGCGGCAATTATTGATACTTGTGGAGGAAAACGGTCTAAAGCTAGACGACTGAGCGGTAATATGAGCGAATACCACATCAATCTGTTTTGGAGCGACCAGGACGAATGCTGGATTGCTGACATCCCGGACTTGAAGTTTTGCTCCGCACACGGCGGAACGCCGGACGAAGCGCTTCGGGAGGTTCAGGTGGCAAAGAAGGCGTGGCTCGCCAGTGCACGTGCGCACAAGCAGCGTATTCCGAAACCAAACTACCGGCCCGCGATTTACGTCTGACGTTGCCGGTGCGGGACGCCCTTTTCGCGCGGAATCGAGCGGCTGATTCACTGGGTGCGCCGGCGAGTCGAACGAAACACCGTTATTCGCGACGCAGGAGGGATTGGTGGCCGGCTTGGGAATGGCTGGATCAAGGCTGGCAGCCATCGCGAATCCAGTTTTGAAAGGTCTCGATCTGATGGCGGGGCAAAGGAGGGAAAGGCGGTGGCGGCATCGGGTTGCCAGGGTCTGATATTCGCTTCCAGATCAAGTCCGCGTTGGCCTTCACTTGCTCGTAGGAGTTCATATCGAAGCGCCACATCATTTGACCGCGGAACCGACTCAGAATGGGCAGCACATCGTTGGCAAAAGAAACAGCAGGCATGATTGCGGTAGGGTTGGTTGGGAGTTGCGGGTGAGGGCTAATTAGCCGTAATCGAGGAATCTCCTTCGGGGAGTTTCCAAAGTTTTCCGCTCCCGGCGCGCGCAGCAACTTTCTTATCGGCGATCATTTCGAACTCGCCGAAGTCGAGCACATACGGAGCGCGGGTGTGGGGATGAAAACGGATATCGATGGGCCGGTTGAAGATCCCGACGTTCAATGGGTGCAATGTCCAATCGGCGGGATCAATCCGAGCAAGGGAACGCCCCACTCGAGGTCCGGAAGGCGCCGTCACCGGTTTCTCATCGCCAAACAACGCGACCAACAGATGCCCCGGCTCCGCGTTACTGTCTCTTCCCCTCCATCAGGGTCCGCAGCGCGCGGAAGCTCGAATCCTTCATAAGGAGATTCGGCGTTGCCGACTTCGCCGGAAATGCATGATCATTCAGCGACCACAGAAAGTCCGTGGGAGCCCTGGTCGCGTTATGACACGCCATGCAACCCGTGAAAATGCTCTTCTGATCGAATGTCTCCATGGTGGTGGTTCCCGGGGGTTACTTGAAAGCGGGCGATGAATTAATTCGGATCGATCCTTCTGATTACAAGCTGGCCCTGAATGAACAGGAGACTGGCCTCGATCAAGCGGTTTTTGAGCTGGAAGTGGAGAAAGGGCGTCAAGTGGTCGCTTCTCGCGAGTGGAAACTTCTTGAATCCGATCTTGCCGATGGCGAGGCAAATCCTTCGTTGGTCTTGCGCGAACCGCATTTGCGCCGCACGGAAGCACTTATCCGCAAAGCCACCAACGAGATCGCCAAAGCGGCTCTCGACCTTTCTCGGACGGTCATTTCCGCTCCCTTTAATTCGGTCGTTTTGGACGAGTCTGTTGAGATCGGACAATTGGTCGAACCCGGGAGTTCGATCTGTAAGCTAGTCGGAACGGACGAGTTTTGGGTGCAAGCAACCGTCTCCCTCGAAAAGCTTAAGTGGATTCGGCTGCCTGCCCCCAACGCGATTGGATCTGCCGTGCGGGTCATACTCGAAACGGGGCAACAAGAAACGGACTTGTGGCACGGAGTTGTGTTTCGTTTGCTCGGAGATTTGGAACCGCTCGGACGGATGGCGCGCGTGCTGGTTCGGGTGTCGTATCCATTGCGGCTCAATTCGAAAGGAGCCAAGAATCCGTTGCTGCTGGGTAGTTATGCAAGGGTCGAATTTGACGCTGGTGAACTCACCGATGTCCTTACAATTCCAGAGTCCGCTGTGCGCGAAGGGAGCCAGATTTGGGCGGTGAATAGCAATCACGAGCTTTTGATCAAGGATATCCAAATCCTCTGGAGCCAGCGGGACAAAGTGACGATCAAGAACTGCCTGGATCCAGGCGAGCAACTGATCGTCAGCAATCTGCGAACGGCTTTGCCCGGGTTGAAAGTTGATCCGCAGCCGGTCGAAGACGATCGAGAGTCCGAGCTTCAGCCTCGGTTCACAAAAACACAAACGGAACAGGATAAACTCGATCGACCATGAGACTCGAGTACGTTGGGAGGCGCGGTTCTCTTGCCATGAACAAAGGTGGGGCGACACTCTGTGGAGCCGTGACATTCTCAGGCGCTCGAAAGAAGCCAGGGCTCCACAGAGTGTCGCCCCACCCGGAAAAATGTTCATGCCTCTTATGCGTGTCGCCTCATTTGACATTTTCCATCTCCATGAATCTCTGCAATAAAATGAATGCACGATGAGGGACCCGAGGGATAACACAAACCGCGGAATTCTCGCCTGGTTCGCGCGCAATCATGTCGCCGCGAACCTCCTAATGGGAGCGGTCGTTGTGATTGGTTTGACAGTTGCCAGCGGGATTAAGCAGGAGGTGTTTCCCACGTTCGTATTGGACACGGTGGAAATCTCAATGGAATACCGGGGTGCTAGTCCCGAAGAGGTTGAGCGCTCAATAATTTTTCCCATCGAGGCGGAATTGCGTGGTAACGAATTGGTGCGCCGTCTGAATGCGGAGGCGACGGAGGCACGCGCCCGGGTGACTGTCGAGATTGCCCGCGGGTACGATCGCAACCGCGCCCTTCAGGAAATTACCTCCGCTGTCCAGCGAATCAGTCTTTTCCCGAACGAATCCGAACCGCCCGTTATCTCGCTGGGAGACGGACGGCGCAGGGGGGTTATGACAATCGCCATCTACGGGGATTTGGACGAACGCACACTCGTCAATTTCGCCCACCAGGTGGAAGATGGATTGCTCGCGGATCCGGACATATCCATTGTTCAGTTGAGTGGTGTGTTGCGTCCTGAGATCCAGATCGAGATTGCTCAGGCAAAGCTTCGAGCATTGGGCTTGACCTTGGACGACGTGGCGCTGGCGTTGGACGCCTCGGCGCTTGATGTTCCGGCCGGCATTCTTCGAGCGCCAGGCGGAGAGGTCCTGCTTCGCACGACAGAGCGGCGTGATTTCGCGAGCCAATTCGCCGACATTCCAATTCTAAGCACAAGAGACGGCGCAAAAGTCGCTCTTTCGGAGATCGCGGACATTCGGGACGGTTTTGAAGAATCGGAACGGGAAGCTTACTTCAATGGACAGCGCGCCGTTTTCTTGAATGTGTATAGTTCCGAGAATCAGCCGCCGTTAACTGTCGCTCGGGCTGTGCGCCGATTTATTGAGCGCGAAAAGCTGAGTTTGCCCGCGACCGTGGGTGTGACGTTATCAAGGGATCGGTCGGATGAATACCGCGAACGGCTTCAGTTGCTCCTTGTGAACGGCGCATTTGGATTGTTGCTCGTACTGCTTGCTCTTGGATTTTTCTTGGAACTGCGTGTGGCATTTTGGACCGCTCTCGGAATTCCGGTTTCAATTCTGGGATCCCTCACGCTTCTTCCGGTGATGGGCTCTAGCATCAACATGATCTCGTTGTTTGGTTTCATCGTCACTTTGGGAATCGTGGTCGATGACGCGGTCGTGGTTGGGGAGGATATTTTTCACAAGATTTCCGAAGGCATGCCCCGGCTCGAAGCGGCGGTTGCCGGAGTTCGGGAAATGACGATCCCGGTGATGTTCGCGGTCTCCACGAACATTATCGCGTTTCTTCCCTTGTTATTCGTGCCAGGCGAAGCGGGCCGGTTCTTTCACGTTTTGCCGGCGGTGGTCATCGCGGTGTTCACTGTTTCGTTGGTGGAGTGCCTCCTGATTCTGCCGGCGCACTTGGCGTTCTCCAGAAAAAAAAGTCTCGATCGACTTTCGCCCGGTTCGACGCGGCGCAAACTCGGTTCCGTCTCAGGCTCGATTCCGCGATGGAGCGGTACTATTCGCCGCTGCTTTCGCTGGCGATTCGGTTTTGTTATCCGACCGTCGCGATTTTCGTCACGCTTCTCGCCATCGTCTGCGCTTACGTCTGGAGCGGCCGCATCGATTTCAGGTTTCGTCCGACGATCCTCACTGACTTTATACAGGCGGAGATCGAACCGCCATCCGGCACGCCTGTGACGCGAACACGTGAAGTAACGTTTCAAATAGAAGCCGCCGCCCGGCGGGCTTTGGAGCTTTCTGGTGAAGGGGATATTGTGGTCGGCATCTTTTCTGAAATTGCCGAACGATCGAACAGTGGCGCAGAGGTGTCGGTCACTCTGGTTCCTCAAAGCCAGCGGACTATCACAAGCGAAGGGTTTGCCAACTTGTGGCGCGAACAAGTGGGCAACATTCCCGATCTCGAATCGTTGTTTTTTGACTATGTGTTCGGGCCGGGAGGTTCCGCGGAAATCGAAATTGAATTGGCGCATCCCGAGGTCGAAACTCTTCGTCTTGCGGCCGCCGATGTTGCGGAAGCCATTTCGCGCTATCCGGGAGTGGAGGACATTCGCAAGGGGTTCGGCCAGGAGATGCCGCAATTAAATTTCGAGATCAAACCGGAGGGGCGCAGCCTTGGAATCACCGCGAGGGAGCTCGGACGCCAGATTCGTCATGCGTTTTACGGCGCCGAAGCGCTTCGGCAACCGCGGGACCGTGATGAAGTCAGGGTTATGGTGAAACTTCCGAAGGAGGATCGCAGATCCCGCAGCGGTCTTGAAGATCTCTTGATAAGGGCGCCAAACGGGGGCGAGATTCCACTGCGTCAAGCTGCCGATATTCTGCAGACCAACGCGCCAGTTCGAATCGAGCGTGTCGATGGGTCCAGGGTCCTTGATGTCACCGCAAATGTGATCCCGGGTGTGAACAACGGAAACACGATTCTCTCCGTTTTGTCGAAAAAGGAGCTCCCTGCAATCCTCTCGAAATATCCCGGTTTGCGATATTCCTTCGAGGGTGAACAACGCGAGGCGATCCAAGAGCTCTCGCGGGGACTTGTGGCTTCGCTCTTTGCGATCTTCGCGATTATGGCCTCGCTGTTGCGCAGCTACTTGCAGGCGTTCATCGTTCTGCTGACTATTCCATGGAGCCTCGCTGGGGCTGTAGTCGGACACGTCTTGCTTGGTTTCGAACTTAGCATTTTCAGCATATTCGGAATGATCGCTTTGTGTGGAATGGTGGTGAACGGCGGTTTTGTCCTCGCCGTGACGCGTAACCGCTATTTGGAATCCGGCGTGCCTCTGCATGAGGCAACAGTGCTCGCCGCGCAGCGACGGTTCCGTCCAATCTTTTTAACAGCAATAACAACATTTCTCGGATTGGTCCCGATTATCTTCGAAACATCCGTTCACTCGCTGTTTCTCGTTCCGATGGCTATTTCACTCGGGATCGGAACGTTGGTCTCGACTTTCGTCGTTCTCATTTTGATCCCGGTGGTGTTTGTCGCGCTGGAGAATGCCGGACGGTTGCGGCGGGAATCCGAACCTTCTCAGGCTGACGGCGACGCGCTGTTGACAACTCGAGCTCTTTAGAGTGGGGTCCGGCGACTTTAGCAACACTCGTGTACGCTAAATAGATGGTGTTTCTCTTCGATTCGGCTCTTCGATTTCAGTCAAACTCGATTTCACTAAATTCTCGTGCTCTTCGACCCACTGCTTGCGAATCGCGCGCAGGTCCAAGACAGCCATTAACATGGCGAGGCAGGTCGAGATAAAACATCCCATCCAGCAAGACGCGCCGAAGATCAGAGTGGCGGATGAGCTGGAAAGTGCCATTCCTGAGACGAAGAGCACACCCGCCAGAAGCAAGAAAACAATTCCGAACCTACGTCGAAGAATGTGCCGAATGTCCGGGACGAGAAAACCGCTTGACTTTTCCGGCTCGGACGGCGCCAAGATCCGTCTTATGAAGACCCCTGCCAAAAGTCTCCGGCGACTCATTTCCGCGTTCACTCTTATCGAGCTGTTGGTCGTGATTGCGATTATCGGCATTCTCTCCAGCATGCTGCTTCCAGCGTTGCGAGGCGCCAAAGATCGCGCCTACCTCGTCAACGACCTTAACAACATTCGTCAAATTCTCCTAGCGGCTCACAGCTTCGCGGGGGATAACAACGACTATCTTCCGTTTTGCGGTTGGGGCGGCCTGCCAGACCGCGATTGCTGGGCTTATTCCCAGGATCTGGCGCGATTCGCCGGCGCCGGGAAGAATGACTTGATCACTTACTCGAACCAAGTCCAGGCCTTCAAAACCGGACAACTCGGAAATTACATTGGGTCGGTAGAGGTGATGACTTGCCCGCGCGACTATGCCGAGCGGCAAACCGGAGTGAAGCAAAAACAATATATCCGGCGCGACATCAAAATCACCAGCTACCTTTGGAATGGCGGGATCAACGCGTACGAAACAGGCGACAAAAGCGTGACGATGTCCAAATGGAACTTATCGACATTCCGTCCGACAGGAATGCTCATCTGGGAAGCCGACGAAATGCAAAGCGATTACGTGTTCAACGACGCCAGCAGCACGCCGCACGAAGGCATTTCGCGGCGGCACGCCTCGCCTCGCCCGCCAAAAGACCAAAGTGATAGGGTGAACGGCATCGCGACGTTTGGTAATCTCACCGGTTCGGCCTTCACCGCGCCGCTCGCCAAATGGCTTTCTCCCGACATGGCAGGACCCAATATCTGGCCTCAGAATCCCGTGTTCAATGGTCCCAACGACGCCTGGTATGTCCCCGGCACGCGGAATGGCCGGAATTAATCATGGTTTTGATCGACTTCGGAGTATGAACAGAATTCGTTTATGGATCGCTGGCATTGGCGTTGTTCTCCTTGCGGCGGCCGGATGCAGTTCTAATGACGAAGCTTCCCCGGCGGCCTCGATGGATCCGGTTGCTGCACCCGAAGCTTCTCCCACCGAGCATGTGTCCACGGATGCAATCGCGGCTGCTCGTAATTCGATGAAAGCGGGAAACGTGGACGCAGCCGCCGCCAAGCTGGCGCAACTTCAAATGCAGGGAGCGAAATTCAACGCGGCTCAAGCCAAGGATTACCGCCAGGCGCTTTCTGAAGCGTACGATCTCGCCATCGAAGGCGCCCAACGCGGCGATCCGAAGGCGCAGGCCGCCTTGCAATTGCTGCGTGCTGCAGGACCGCGGTAGCGGTGTCCATGGTAGCGTAGCATCTCCGAGTTGTTGGTGCGGTTGCATCAAGCAATCGATAGGCCGAGGCTTGTCCCAAGCCGCAGCGATCCCCGTCAAACTGATGCCTCAGCTTTTCAAGGCTGACAGTGATCAGGAAGAGTTCCCCCGCACGCTGTGCGAGGCCTGGCGTCCGTTGTTCCACATGCGGGATCGAGAGAAGCGAGAAAAACATCATACGATTGACCGAACCGTCTGCACCCGGTAGAAGACTGCACTTCCAATTATGAAAAGAATCATTCTGACGATCCTGTTCAGTCTTTGCGCACCGTTTGCGGTTGCTCAAGTTGGCCAGTTTGAAACAGCCGCCGACATTGGCAACCCCAAGGTGAAAGGCTCGACAGCCGTGTTGCTTCGGTAACTGTGTGTGACGCTCGGGGAGGCGGTCGGCTAGTCTTTGCCGCGAACAATC
>JAQBVM010000529.1 GCA_027623095.1 Verrucomicrobiota bacterium | reverse complement strand
ACTGGGACACAAACACCGGCCCCGACAGGAATACGCCACGAAAAACTCGTGCGCGCAATCCGGACAGCGCACGCGCGCGAAGCCGTGGTCAGCTAACGTGTCGGACCTGAGCCAGGCGCACGCGCTGCTCCACGGGGAGGAGCAGCGCACCCACGCCGACGCGGGCTACACCGGGGTGGAGAAGCGCGCGGAGATCGTCGCCCAACACCCCACGGTGGAATGGCGGGTGGCCCTCCGGCGGAGCAAGGTCAAGGCGTTGCCTGAGGGTTGGGTCCAAGACCTGACGAAAGCCTACGAGACGCTCAAGGCCCGGGTGCGGGCGCGGGTGGAACACCCCTTCCACATCGTCAAGAACCTGTTCCACCACCGCAAGGTGCGCTACCGGGGCCTGGCCAAGAACACGGCGCAGCTCCAAGTGCTCTTCGCCCTGGCCAACCTGGTGATCGTCAAACGCGCGCTGCTGGCCCGGGGTCGGGCCTGAAAGCGGCCCGGACCCCGGGCACACGGCCCGAAAAGCCGATCCGCGCTCACCGCACCGGCCCAGACCGCCCCGCCGCCCCGCCGGCAACCCGCGCGCAGAAATCTCAGCGCCGGTCCAGCCCGCGACGCCCAACAAGACTCGCTGGAGTGGGATCATTCGCAGGGTCGCCGTTGCGAAAGCGTTCCGGAAAAACCTGATACCACACCGCGTTCGCGGTCCACCCAGGCGCGGGCGAAGCAGCGAGGATCGGCAAGGCAAAGAGGGCGATGGCTGCCGCTGCAATCGTGGATCGGTTCATATCATAAAGATCTACGTCCGGGACGGGCGACACGGAAGCCGATGGTTGGATATCGAATCTGGGGGTTGCTGTAGAAATGACCGGCGGACTGCTTGTTGTTGCCCAGGAACCATGCCCCCGAACGCAGAGCCTGGTGAAGTTCACCCACAGGTGACTCAGTCCATTCCCACACCCGATCGGCAAAGCCCGCCATACCCCAAGGGCTGACCCTGTCTGGTTGCGGGGTATCGATCATCGGCCGATTCGTTTCATTGGGCGCGAAATGTCGGTAGATCCCGTTTCCGTCCGGTCTGGATTCGTAATACGCAGCCTTGAACCATTCGTCCTCGGTGGGAATGAAAAATTTCGCACCGTCCCGACGGGGACCGGCTTGGTAACGATCTGACAACTTGTAGGCCCCATCCTCAGTCGTTGCGGGCCCCTGTGGAGCGGTCGGTCGGCCATTGTGCAGCCAGTTGCAGTACCGGAGAGCATCGAACCAGCACACATGAGTCACGGGAGCAGGCGCCTCGCCTTGGCGAACGAGATAGCGTTGACCTGACGGCCCTTCGACCTGACGAATCGCACCTGGGCCGCGTGCCATGGCGGAATGATAAAGCCCGGCCGGATCGGTCGTCGCGGCAACCGCATTCAGGAACCGGGCATACTCAAGGTGCGTGACTTGATTCACTGCGATCTCGAAGATCTTCGCGACCGAGCCGTATCGCCCCTGGCCGTGAAGTTCCTTGTCAGCGGGATTGCCCGGCAGCCCGACCGTGGTGAAATCGTGTTCCCCCGTTGCCGCAGGTGGCTCGACGAATGCGATGGTGGCGTCTGTTTCCTCCGCTGGCGGAACCAATGGCCGGGCGACCTTCCAGGAGTCGTATGCTGCGGGGAGCGGAAATGCTGCGGGCCAAAACTCGTTGCGTTTGGCGGGGGCGCGGCCGAAAAACTGCCACTCTGCAAACTCCAGCAAGGTGATCCAATCCCGAGTTTCAAAGGTGTGGGGACCACGCCGAAAGTGGATGCCGTTCTTCTCGGGAGCTCCCAGGAACTCGAAGACCTCCTGGGCGGCAACGCTGGTCACCAAGCTGCCGAGGGGATTGGCGAACTCGTCATCGATCGACTCCGTACACAGCAGAGCTCGCGGCGCCACCAGCGCCTTGAGAAAATGCTGATCGAAAGGGAGACGCTCCTCTCTCTCCCGAAACCAACGTAAGCGCTCATGATACCAGTGGGGTTTGTCGTTCTGGCCGAGAGACTCAGCGCCGGGGCCCATCACCCGGTAACTGCCCGTGCCACCCGAGCCTGATTGGTGCGGCACGACCAGGCTGATGCGCTCGTCGAGCGCGGCGGTCAGCAGGACCATCTTGCCTCCGCGCGAATGCCCGGTGATACCGATCCGTTTCATGTCGATGTCGCTTCGGGTCTCCAGGTAATCCACGAGCCGCATGCCGCACCAAGCCCAGACAGCGAGGGTCGCCCAGTCGTGGTTGGGGTACGCGGCTTGAGCGGCCCCGATCACCCGATCGCGATCCGGGTCGAGATCGTGCCGTGCGTACTCAATGAAGATGTAACCCTTCTCGAGAAACAACGGCGCATCCTTCCGTTGACCGATCCGGTCTTCCTCGCGAATGATGACCGGACGCCTCCCCGGATGTTTTGGCAGGTAGAAGACGGCGCGAAATTGCAGCTTCTTAACGCTATCGATTTCGAGCGTCATCGACTCCACGGTGCCCGATCCGCTTTCGTGGGGTCGCTGTTCGGATTGGACTTTGATCACTCGGTCGGGGCGAGTTGGCATGTGGCCGTATTCGTAGTAAAGGAGCATCGCCTTCAACTCCTCGCGCCGACGGCCCCAGTCCTCCCGACTCTTAACCTTGGCGCCATCCGCGAAGGTGAAAGCGTCAGGAAGTTCGCTAACCGCGGGTAACGACTGAAGTGACTCCGGAGGCGACCACGAGCCCGCTGCTTTCGCCGGAGAACGGAAAAGCCCGGCGCAGCAGGCGAGGATGAAGGCGATCAAAGCAAGTCGGGATGAAATCATGCTTGTTTGGTGGGGAGTGCCACAGTCTCTTGCCGTTTCTGGTTTCGTGGTCAGAGCATTTCACCTGAGGTGCTCCCCATTGTCTAGACAAATTTTCAGGTGACTTAAGATGCTGAAAGGCACGGAGGTGGCGCCCCAGGTGCGGGCGATTTGTTCAAGGTCGTTCATAGTGGGTGGCTCC
>JAQBVM010000123.1 GCA_027623095.1 Verrucomicrobiota bacterium | reverse complement strand
CCATTAAACTAAAACCCGAGAAATCGACGCTTGACGCTTCTCATAGCAGGGCTCCAGAGACTGTCGCCCTACCCGCAGAGAACAAGTCCCACCGAAATGGACAATGTTGTGGCACAACTGTCCTCATTCGGAGATGCGCCCTCGCCCGTGTCTCGCAATTATATTGCCTACTTGCGACAAATGTTTTCAGGTGAGGCGGCGTATTAGTAGGCACTCAGTCCGCAGGCGTCGTTGTTCAATGCCTGTTCGGTTTTGAACACCCGAGCAATACAGCACTGCATTTCCAAGACTGCTGCTACCGTGAGTTAGATACACGCGCCGCCTGCGTTTTGACCTGATTAATAATGATCTCCTCGACATTGCCAGCCCACCGCGACGGCAAGCCATAGTAAACCATGGCGCCGCCGCCTTCGTACCCGCCCTCTTCCCAAACACGTCTCGAGGGAATATAGGCCATGACATCGTGGCAGTATCCCGCGACCCACGTCGGGCCTGGCCCAAGTTCGCGCTTCAACCGCAACGCATAGTCCACCACCACTTCGCCTCCCAGACCAACCCACTTCAGGTTCTTTCCCAATCTCCAAACACTGCTGGGATAGGGATAGACTGGAGCCAGCGATTCACCGTCATCCAATTTCCCGATTAACATTTTGGCGCGCGCGGCAATGTACTTGTTTTCATTTTTTGAATCGGTCTCCAACTCGCTCCGGGATGGAATCTTGTCGAAAGGTAAATCGATTTCGGAGTAAGTGCATTCAATTTCAGGATCGACGCCGGCAAACACGCCCTGCATCGCCCGATCGACCGCTTCGGCTAAATACTTGCCGTATCGCTCGGCCAGCTCGGGTGTGCGCCGTGGTATCGGATTCATGTCAGCCCCGCATCCCGCCCAGAACAGCGCGGTTGCCCCAGGGTATTTCTCCTCAATCAACCGTTGCGCAAATCCGGGGTAATCACCCGACCACAAGTAATCATCCAGCGTGGTCGCGTGGCAGGCGTATCCGAAGAGGATCGCTCGAATATCACCTGCATCATCCGCGATTCGCATTACCGGCACACTATAATCAGCCGGACCCCGCAAATTTCCCGACGCGCGCAATTCCGGGACTTTGGCTTCGGGATTGTTCCGCCGATTCGTGGCAAACGTCGCCTGCCCCTCGGCGAAGGATAACACTGCGGGAACAAGCGACCGAATTGCCTCGTCCGCAATTAACACGACCTTCGTCTCGATCAACCGAGTGTAACGATCGACTTTTGCCGCTTCGATATTGGGCAAAAAGTACATCGTCCGCAGATTGCTCCCCACGACCGGCCCCGTGTGCGTGTGGGACGTGTTGATCAGAATATGGCTTCGCTCAATCTGATGCGCCCGCATGATCGCCTCGCAGATTCGTTTCGAAAGATCTCGATGAATCCCCACCAGATCGAGTGTGATCACAATCGCTTTCTCACCAGAGGCATCCTCCAATGCAACCGCTTTGGCCCACAACCCTGTGCGCGTTCCCTCCGATGGACGGGTGCGTGACGCGTAGCCGCTCATCCAAATCGGCTCCTCTGGGGTGATCTGGGTTTTGGCGACCCCGGCCTTCCAGCCAATCCCTGTCGCTCCGCGCATACAGACCGGAAACGCAATCAAAGCCGACAACAGAAGCCCCTTGAAAACCGAAGATCTGGTGCAATTCATTGGCGGATGCTAATCCAGCTCGCCTTCCGAAGGGAAGGACAGAACGCTTCCCTCAATGGATCTCTCTTCATAGAAAGGGCTTCGGAGGAAACCGCCGATTCGCCCGGCGTCCTCGTTCTTAATGGGAAGGTGAGACTGCCAGTCGAACCCATTCTAACGCAAATTCCAGGGTTCGGCGGGAGCCTCACCCTCCCATTCCTCAGTGATGGGAAAGGACCGTCGCTCTGCCTTTCCGATCAGGGCCGCGAACGGCTTCTCTCGCGAATCTCGGCGAGAAGATCGGAAAGCTCCTTGCGCTTCGAGGCGTTGACTGCCGCAAGGTTCTTCCGGGTTGCTTATCTTAGCGGGATCAACTGGATTCGCTCCGCATACCATGCCATGTCTCTTTTCCCGGCGGCGTCAAACGGCATATTCGGTCCGTAGGAGTAATCCACGGGATAGACAGACGCGTGACTCTGCCACTTGTGCACTTCCGCATGCCCGTCGGAGAATGAGAAGCCGCACGCGCCGTTGTGGTAGGAAGCCGGAATATCCTGCCAGTTGTTCACGGCGGGATCGGTGATGAAAAATGCGTCGTTGATGGAATCGGGGTGTTCATCAAGCGTCAGCCACGTCTTTGAAGGCTCGGGAACGTCCGTCGTCTTAATGAATTGCCTGTACCTGCCACTAAAAGCCCAACTGGCGCCCCGGGCCGTGTTGTCGCCGGTGTCGTTGTTGGACCTTCCAAAAAGAGCGTTCATCGAATTGCTCCGCAATCGCTGCGTCCACCCAAGTTTCTTTTGGGCCGCGCTGACAAACTTATCCGCAGGGCATTGATAGATTCCGACGGCACCCATCGTGTAAGGTCCAAGCACTCCGTTTTTGACCCATTGCACGTTTGTGACACTTTGGCCTTCGATACCGCTCGTCCCCCAGGTCATGATGTTATTGACCCAATTGTTGAACTGTCCCGAGGTGATTGCCTGCTGCGTGCCCGGGATTGTAAAATTGTTGGCCACGCGCTCTTCATTATCTCCCGAGTAAAGGTGCCATCCAAGCACGAGCTGTTTATTATTGCTCATGCAGGAGATGCCTTGGGCTTTGGTCTTCGCTTTTGAAAGCGCAGGGAGGAGCATGCCCGCCAGGATTGCGATGATTGCAATCACAACAAGCAATTCGATGAGTGTAAACCCGTTCAAGTGTGAGTTGTTTCGTCGGATGATCTTCATAATTTTGGAGCCTTGAATCTACCGGACTGAAACGGACCCGGCACGATGTTTAAGTGTTGGGATAAATTCAAAGATAAACAAGCGCTCAATTTCATCCCTTCAATTTCGGTCTGCCAGATGAAAACCGCATTGTTGCATCTGTCGGTTCATCTGGATCCCGGGTTCAAGCCGATCACACTCCGGGCCGGTTGATGAGATAGAGAAAAAATGCAAACAGCGCCGAACCGATTAGCCCGACCACGATTGCCCATCGGACAAACTGCCGATGACGCCTTCTATTGGAACGGGCCATGCCCGGAAGAAGGTAATACCGGTGCTCTTCTTTGTTTTTTCGCGTCCCAAACACAGCCGTAAAGATTGCCTGGTTGTTTCCCGTACCCGCGCCCAACACTAGAATTCAAGGCGCGTGTCGGGATGATTATGCGGTTGCGCCATTTCGAAATCAATGTCTGAAAATGCGCAGGAGAGCCGACCGAAGGGGTGCGTGATCGCACCATTTGTTTGCGCACCGCCGATCTAAACGGTAAAAATGGACCACCATTAACCACAAGACAAGATGTCCCGCAACGCTCGATCGATGCCTGCAAGCCAAGCCGCATGTCCCCCCCCCCGGCGGCGAACGGCGTGAATGCCGTGAGTTTCCAATGCGCGCTCTGTTAAAAACACCTCAAGGTTTCATCGGCATAGTGTTGATCACGATTTTCTGGCCATTCAACTGGTTTCTGCCTGGAGTTCGAACCGCGTATTGCTTCTTTCCTCTTTGGCTCGGGTACATTCTGACCATCGATGCAGTCGTGCTCAAGCGCTCGGGAAGCTCCATGCTAACCCGCTCGCGCAGGGATTGGCTTTGGCTCTTTATCATTTCCGCTCCAGCCTGGTGGCTTTTCGAAGCGATTAATCGGCGAACCGGGAACTGGGAATACTTGGGAGCTGAGCAGTTCGGAAACATCGAGTACTTTCTGCTCTCGACCCTATCGTTTTCGACTGTCATGCCAGCGGTCTTCGAGACGGCTGAATGGGTGCGAACATTCCCCTGGACGGAGAGATTCCGGGCCAGCGGCCCACCTCGTTTCACGCCGGCAAACTGGAAGTACATCCTAGCGGGAGGACTTTTCTCACTAGCCCTTGTGCTCGTCTGGCCTGTCGTGTTTTATCCGTTGGTTTGGCTCTCCGTATTCTTCATTATCGAACCATTGAATTATCGGCTTGGCAGACCTCATTTGCTCGAATGTTTGGCAATCGGCGATTGGAGGCCCGTCGTTTCGCTGTCGCTCGGCGCGCTGATCTGCGGTTTCTTTTGGGAGATGTGGAACTATTACTCGTATCCCAAGTGGATATACCACACACCCGGCGTTGAATACCTGCATGTTTTCGAAATGCCCATTCTTGGTTACCTCGGTTACATTCCCTTCGCATGGGAGTTGCACGCGCTGCGCTCGTTTTTGTGGCCGGCCGCGCAGCGTCTAAGGATTTGACGATTCGCCGATGAAACGAAACCCGGGATTCGTTGTCGGAAGATTGATGCGATCGTGCCATGACTCTCCTCCCCATTAGCGTCCGTGAACTCCGCGTAGCGGCGCGTCAGCGTCGAACCTACGTGTCACGACTCGTCACGGCGGGCGTGAGCGTTCTGATTTTCGCCTGGATGCTCTGGGTCATGAGGTCCAGCCGAGGGCCTTCCGGTTCCGATTTCTTTGCAGTTTTCTCCTGGCTTGCGTTTGTCTATTGCGCGTTCGCAGGAGTGTCGCTCACGGCGGATTCGCTTAGCTCCGAGAAGCGGGAGAACACACTGGGACTCCTGTTTCTAACCGATCTCAAAGGGTATGACGTGATTTTTGGCAAACTGTTGGGCACATCGCTCAACTGTTTTTTTGGACTCTTGGCCATGTTTCCGATTCTGGCCATACCATTGATCATGGGAGGCGTGCAATTGGCGGATTTCTCGAAGGTCGCGTTGAGTTTGGCAATCACCCTGTTCCTTTCTACAACCGTGGGCTTGGTGATCTCGACCTTCAGCCGTCACGCGCTCCGCGCAACGACATTCGCTCTCCTGACAATGCTGATCATTACATTCGGTCTGGCAGGTCTGGGCGAACTTTTGAGGGTCTATTACAAGGTTCCGGAAATTGCCGTTACGATGGAACTCTTCAGCCCGTTCGTCTGTCTTCAGAAGGCGATGTCCGGTGGCTTTTGGGTTCGTTCAAACAACTTCTGGTCTTCCTTGACAGCCCTTTCTCTCATTGCTTTGGCGCTTCTCTCTATTGCGTCGTGGATTCTTCCCAGGACTTGGCAGGACAAACCGGATGGGCCCAAGGGATTCAAATGGCGTGAACGCTGGCGACGATTTCGTTTTAGCGGTTCAGAATCGGGCCGGGGTCTTCGCACGCGGTTGCTGGCCCGCAGTCCCTACTATTGGGTTGCTGGAAGGAATCGTTTCGGGTCGATTGGATTTCTCCTCTTCCTGGTGTTCATCGCGGGCCTCGCCAATTGGATTGGATGGAAGGTGGGCGCCATATTCGGGAATCCCGTTCCGATCTCGGGATTTGTTTTCGTGTGGCTGTGGGCAGTCATCCTCGCCCATGCGGCGTTCGCGTTTCGAATTGCCGCGCACGCGCCCCACCGTTTTTCGCAGGACCGCCGCTCAGGCGCGCTTGAACTGATCCTTGCCACTCCTTTGGAAACCCGCCGGATTGTCAGCGGCCAGTACCTGGCTTTGCTTCGCGAATTCGCCGGTCCCGCTGTGGCCGTCGCCCTGCTCCACTGTCTCTTTCTTTTTGGTTTTGTCGAAATGATCGCTCTCGAGCGGCCGACCGGCATGACGGGACTGGAACTGATTCGTGCGTTACTCAGCGGCGAACCCACAGGCAATCAAGGCATTCCACGCGAGATCCGCCAGATCCTGATCAGCTTCATTACCGCCGGCGCCCTGATCGTCCTAAATTGGATCGCAATCGCAGGAGTCGGCATGTGGATCGGCTTGAGAACCCAGCACGCGCGTACCGCGCCGTGGCAGACGCTTGCTCTCGTCCTGATCCCTCCTTGGGCCATCTTCAGTGTGACCATGGTATGGCTCGACAGCATCAGTTTTCTGGTGAATGAGATCGAGTTCATGACCATCGGCTGGGCGCTAGCCGTCGGCCTGACGGTTTTTCACGATTTGATCCTGTCAATCTGGGCATGGCGAAGACTTCGCTACACGTTCCGAATCGCCGTCACCGACCGAACTCTGCTCGCGAAAATGCGCCGAACGTGGCCGCAGCGCGCCCGGCTTTTCGTTCGATTCGCGCTTGGGGCTGTCTGTGTCTGGGCCGCAATCGCGCTGTTATACATAGAAGAACGGGGCCGTGGGCAACGTGCCTGGAAGCAGTTTATTGAGAGCGGGGTTGCCGAGGGCGAGACTTTTGAAATCGAAAGCGTCATACCTCCCCCGATTCCTGACGAACAAAACTTTGCGTCTGCGCCAATCTTCACCGCATTGATGGGAGCCTCCAGCCGCGAAAAACTGGCAAACGCTCTGACGTATAATCAACTTGCCTCCATCAATGTTAACGCCAGGCAGGGCTGGTGGCGGTCCAGTGACGCGCGATTCGGTTCCTGGAGAATTCAACGCAAGACAGATCTAAACGGCTGGACCCAACACTTCACCAACCAAGCCATTTTTCCGAAAGCGCCAGAGTCACTTACACCCGCGCAGCATGTATTGAAGGCTCTCACAAAATTCGAGTCCGCGCTTTCAGAAGTTGCCGAAGCCGCTGAACGTCCCCGTTCCCGGTTTCGGATAGACTACACAGAAACCGAATTTCACCACGCGCCGCAGCGAGAGATTCTTCACAACTTCGGCGAGTTGTTTCATTTGCGCGCGAGCGCATTTCTGGCTGAAACAAACAGCAACTGGGCGTTCTCCGACTTAAAAACGCTGATTCGTCTGGGTGAGGCCCTTAAAGTCGAACCGCTGGTCGAGTCGCACAAGGTACGGGGCGACCTGATTGAGTCCGCAATGCAGATCGTTTGGGAGGGCTTGAATCAAGCTCGATGGTCACTTGTTCAGCTTGATCAGATCGAGGCAGCACTCAATCAACTGGATCTCCTCGCCGACTTTCAAACTGTTGTCCATGGCGAGACTGTGATTCATATCGCAAAATGGACTCGCATCCGAGAATTGATTCAAGACCGCAACCGCGCGCGAACATGGTCGGAAAGAAGGTGGGGTTTCGCGCGGCTCATTTATCCTCTGGGTTGGACATATCTGAACCAAATCAAGCTTCACGACTTTTACTCGACCGTATTGAAACAGATCGCCGATCCGGAACACAGACGCATTTATCCTGAAAACGCCGATCTGATTCACAGATCACACAAGCTGATGGGCGCCTATCTGGAAGTGCGTAATTTTCCGGAAGCCTTTCACGAACTTGCCACCCAGTACGCGCGCCTCCAAGCAGGACTGCACCTCGCGGAAATCGCGTGCGCCCTCGAACGCTTCCGAATCGCAAACGGCCACTTCCCGGAGTCTCTAAAAGCGCTTGATCCGGCGTACAGGGATCAATTGCCGAAGAATCTGGTGAGCGGCGAGCCCATGAAGTATCACCCCGCCGACGCGGATGGCTACTCTCTCTACGAATTCGGCTGGAACGGAAAAGATGACGGCGGCTCAGTGAATGGAGAATCCGATTGGGTCTGGAACATCCGGTTCGAATCCCGTATTCCGGACTGAACGCGGCAATAACAAAATGTGCGTGCATCGCGCGCGGGAATTGTAAATGTTCCGTTTGGAAAGAAACAAAAATGAAAGCAATTCAGTTGGAGAAACCGGAACATTTTCGAATGATCGAAATCGATGAACCAGGAAAGCCGGGTGAGGGCGAGGCATTGGTTCGCGTCCATCGGATTGGGATTTGCGGCACGGATTACAGCGGTTTTCTCGGCAAAATGCCGTTCTACAGTTACCCGCGGATTCCCGGCCATGAGCTTGGCGTAGAAGTTGTCGAGATCGGCGCACGAGTGACGAATGTCAAGAAGGGTCACCGTTGTTCTGTGGAACCCTACATGAACTGCCAGTCATGCCACGCGTGCAAACGGGGCAATAGCAACTGCTGCGAGACACTCCAAGTGCTGGGAGTTCACACGGATGGAGGCATGCGGCCTTATTTCATCGTGCCCGCCCGCAAACTGCATTGTTCGGAAGATCTCACGTTCGAACAGCTTGCCCTGGTCGAAACGCTCGGAATCGGCTGCCACGCAGTTAACCGCGGGAATCCGAAGCCCGGCGAAAATGTGCTCGCGATCGGCGCGGGTCCAATCGGGCTTTCCGTCATCGAATTCGCCAAACTCAGCGGAGCGCGCACGATCGTGATGGATCTCAACCAGCAACGTCTGGAGTTCTGCAAACAGAAGATGGGGATTCAAGACACGCTCGCAATTACGGGCGACGGTTCGGAATTGGAAACTTTGAAAGATTGGACCGACGGTGTCCTTCCCAATGTTGTCATTGACGCGACAGGCAGCAACAAATCGATGTCGTACGCTCCGAATTACGTCGGATTCACCGGCAGACTCGTGTTTGTGGGAATCACAACCGCTGAGATCAGTTTTGCGCATCCGCTCATGCACCGGCGCGAAATGACCTTCATGGCGAGCCGCAACTCCGTTCCAAACGATTTCCGCCGAATCATCAAACTCATTGAGGATAAGAAAATCGACACGCGTCCGTGGATTACGCATTCGTCCAATTTTGACGGCATGATCGAACAATTCCCAGGCTGGTTAAAACCCGAGGCGGGTGTCATCAAGGCGATTGTTCGTGTTCCGTAAACCACGCCGCCCAACGAACGGAGCGCAGGGTTTCATTGAGCGAAGGAAAACGCAGGACGTTCGTACACGAATTGAAGCCAAGAATCCTGTTGCTATGTATGAAACAACGGAAGGAGAACCCGATCGCCAAAAAGCGGAGTCATGAGACCGATGCACTTGGGATTACCTCAGTCCAAGACCGGGCGGAGCTGTGCCAAGTTCCGCTCCCGCTAAAGGCCCGCTGTGACGCTCCTCCCCGTTGTTGATCGGGAACTGCGTGCGGCGTCACGCAAACCGGCCACTTACCGGTTGCGCGTGACCGGCGCCTTCATCTGCGTGGCGGTCACAGCCTGGCGGCTGTTCTCTCTGGATCAAATGGTCCAATCACAGCAAGGCCGGGCCTTGTTTCTACTTCTGATCACGCTTGCCTTTATCTACTGCTTGTTCGCCGGGCTGGCGCTTACCGCCGACTGTCTGAGTCTGGAGAAACGCGAGGGTACGCTCGGCTTGTTGTTTTTAACAAATCTGAAGAGCCACGAATTGATCCTTGGCAAACTCGCCGCGAACTCAGTCGGCGCGACTTATGGCGTCCTTGCTATTCTTCCAGTCTTGGCAATCTCACTCATATTTGGCGGCGTCACGGGAAACGAATACTTCCGCGCCGCCGGGATGCTCGCAAACACGCTCTTCCTCTCTTTGGCGACTGGATTGTTGATGTCGGCAATCTGCCATCACGAGCGCAAAGCATTTGTCGGCGCGTTCTTCCTTATCTTTCTATCGATCGCGGGGCCGATCCTGCTCATTGCCATTGCTGCCGAGTATTTTCGCTTTCCAAACCCGTCCGAGGTCGCGGCAGTGCTGTTGATCAGCCCGATTTATCCCTTTTTATGCCTTCGTTTTCCGACGCTTCCGATTCCCCAGTCATACTTTTGGTGGTCGTTACTTTACATCCACCTGGTGAGTTGGGTTCTTCTATTTGCCGCGGGGCGCATTCAGAGCGCGACCTGGCAGGACAAACCAAAAACCGAAAAGCGCGCGCAATGGCACGGTGTCCTCCAGGCCTTTCTCTACGGAGCGGGCGAACAAAGAAGAGCCTTTCGCGAACGGATGCTCAATACGCAACCCCTTCTCTGGTTTAACGCACGGAACCGGCTGAAACCGGCAACGGTTTGGTTTTTTCTCGGCTCGATGGGACTGCTCTGGATCTGGGACTGCTCGCAACTTGGCGCGTTCATGTGGGAAGCGGATCATTGTTTGTTCGCGGTTTTCCTTCTTCATTCGATCATGAAGATTTGGATCGGCGTCGAGTCATGCGGGCGGTTCGCCGAGGATCAACGCACTGGCGCATTGGAACTACTTCTGACTACTCCATTGAAACAGACGCAATTTTTCGAAGCGCACACGCTCGCGTTGAGGCGGCAATTCGCATTCCCGATTGCAGCGGTCCTCGCTTTCGATCTTCTTGTAATTGTCAAAGTCCTGCCGGCGCGCGGCTTTTGGAACATGCGCTGGCTGGAATCCCTCCCCGAGATCCGTCTCATATTCCTCGCCGCAATGATCACTCTGGTGGTCGATGTCCTCGCAATTTGCTGGGTGGGAGTTTGGGAAGGATTGTTTGCCAGAAGCACCAATCGCGCATTGGGCGTGACAATTGCAAAAGTTCTCGTTGCTCCGTGGATTCTGTTTATCTGCTATCGGCTTGTCTTCTGGTGGCTCCAAGGAATGTCCGGAATCTATCTGTCGTACGGTGGCGGATTGTTTTCTTCAATTCTCCTGTGGCTTGCGATCAGCCTAATATTCAGCCTTGCGCTGCGGAAACGCGCGCTGAGAAATCTGAACCGGCAGTTCCGTTCTGTCGCATCGGAAAGATTTCAGGGAAAAGAGACCGGCGCACAATCGCACTCGGAAGGTATTATCGATTCACAACGGTGATTTGGGGACGCGGCGGGAGTGGTGCCGATTCGTCCAGATAGAAGCTCGGGTGTGGCGGTTGATTATAGGCAACATTCTGCCACGCGATTGCAAGACGGTATTGCCGGTCGTGCATCAGGGTAACCATGCGATGCGGAGTCGGCATCGTGGTGGTGTAGATCCTCAACTCGTTTCCGTCGCGAGTCGCCCAAATCACTTCCTCGCGCCAGTCACCGAGAATGTCCGCGCTCAAAGCCGGCGTGGCTTTCGTGCCGTTGTTCGAGGTGCTGGCGTGCGCGACCAACAGCGGTTCGAGTGTCTCGGTTGTCCAATTCCATTTGGAAATGCGATTCTGATCCAGAATCTCCCGCAGCAAATCGCCGTCCCACCACACGGCAAAATTGCAGGAACGCGGTTTGGATTCCGAGATGCGTTCCCCTTTCGTGTTGAAAAGCCCGGTCATTCCGGCGCCGGCCGCCCATGATTCAGCTCCAGGGTGTCGCGGATCGATATTAAAAGAATTCCCGCGACCCGGGCCTTCACCTTGGTCTCCTCCCGAAGTTGCGGCGGCAACGGAAGGCACGAGAAAGATCGGCTTTCCGGTTCGCGCATCGCGCATGTTCATCCCTTCGCCCGCGAATCGTTCTTGAATGTTAAAAACTTCCAATCCCGGATTCTCAGGGACGAGATCGGAGACGTGCATCGCGTCGCCGTGCCCCCATCGGGTGGAATACAGACCGGTTCCGTCGTCATCAATCACACACGCCCCATATACAATCTCATCACGCCCGTCGCCGTCCACATCAGCCACACTCAGATTATGGTTCCCCTGCCCCCGATACGGATTGTCCCGATTCGCAGGCCCAGCCTCGTCGCTGTCAAAGACCCACCGCTTCGTCAACCTGCCGTCTCGCCAGTCCCAAGCGGCAAGCACGGTACGGGTGTAATAGCCTCGGCACATCACGAGACTGGGACGTGCGCCATCGAGATACGCTACACACGCTAGGTATCGGTCTGAGCGATTCCCACGGCCGTCACCCCAAATTGCATTCAGTTCCTCGGGCGTCGGCTCAAGTCTTGTTGGATGACGTGGCGGAATGTAGTCGGTCGTTGCAAGTTCTCCTCCGGTCAACCCGTCGAAGACCGTTAAGTATTCCGGCCCGCTTAGAATGTGGCCGTTTGTGTTGCGGTGATCCGCGTTCGCGTCACCAATGACATGGCCTCTCCCGTCCGTTGTGCCGTCGGCGGTTTTGCAGGCGACTTCGGCTTTGCCGTCACCGTCCAGGTCATAGACCATAAATTGCGTGTAATGCGCGCCCTCGCGAATGTTCTTCCCGAGATTGATCGTCCAAAGAAGTGTTCCATCCAGTTTGTAAGCCTGGAGCTTGGTCTCGCCCGTCATTCCTCCCTGAGAATTATCGCGCGGGCGCATTTCCATCTTGATGACATATTCGTAATCGCCATCCCCATCAAGATCACCCACGGAGGCGTCGTTCGGCCCGGAACCTTCGGGAGTTTGCAGAGGAATCGAAAGGTACGGAAGCGACGGAGCGTTCGCATGGAATGTGAAGCCACGGCTCGATACGCCTTCCGCTCCATTTAAGGTGGTTCGAACCGTGTAAACTGTCTCGCGGCTCAGGTCGGCACCGTCGTCGAGGCACCAGGTGGCGCCGCTGATCGGGTCGTCGTTGAGTTTAGCTGTGATCGGTCCGGATGGCCTCAATCGACCGCCGCGCCCCAAACCCCCACGTCCGAGCCCTCCCCCCTCGCTTGTCCGGTATAGATTGAATGCAACTTCCTCGGAATCTGTCGCCAGCAATCGCCAACTGACAAACACCTTCCCGTCCGGCTGATGAATCGCAATCAATCCGCGATCCAGATTCTCCATGAGTGGCTGGGCGGTGATCGGCGAATGATCAAAGAGCAGCAATGCAACCACGGCGAAGGAGACAAATTTCGTATTCATAGTTTGCGGGTGGTTCTCGAAATACTGCGCTTTCGCGCGTTCTGTCAACGTTCTTTGCAAGTTCAGCCGAAGCCGCTTTGACGGCGAGCCGCAGCCACAGGTCAGAGCCGCGTAAATCCGTGCTAGACGAACCATATCTTTCAGATGCCCCTTCAACGAAGCCACCGACAGGACCACGGTCGCAGGTGTAACCAAACAGCTAAAGATTGGGTCTATCCGTTCTGGTAATCCATATCAGAATCAGCAATTATCACCCGACCATGACCCAATCCTTTGCACATTTCGGCGCACTGATGTTGACATTGGGATGTGCATTCCATGCGATTGCGCAGGAATCCAACGCTCCGGCAACCGCACGCAGAGGGGGACGCGGCGGGATTAGCACCGGATCGATCATTGCGGGCCAGATGTTGTCGCAGGGCGATCGAGACAAAGATCAGAGAATCACAAAGAACGAACTGGGAGAACTGGCAAACGCATGGTTCGACAGGCTGGACTCGGGTCAGGCCGGAAGAATTAACCAGGAGGAATTCATTTCAAGATTTGGAACATTGCTGCCAGAAAGGCCGGGATTCGGCCAGGGTGGCGGACAAATCAGCTTCGGCCCTAGTCCCTACTTGGGAGTCTTTGTCGCAATTGACGCCGATTCAGATTCGTCCTTAACCCGGGTGGAACTTAAGGAAGCTTTCGAGAAATGGTTTGATCAATGGGATTCGGAAAAAGGCGGAGCAATCGATCTGCAGAAACTCACAGCAGGACTCGACTCGGCATGGCCCCGCACGAACATGGGCCGTGGCGTCGCCCGCGAATCGCAGACTCGCATTCCGGGGCTTCCGGATCCCCCACCCTCTCCCGCGCTGGCGCCGGATGAGGCGCTGACAACGCTTCATGTTCAAGACGGTTTTCGAATCGAACTGATGGCAAGCGAACCGACTATCGAAGATCCAATTGCTCTGACATTTGATGCGGATGGGAGACTCTATGTTCTCGAGATGCGGAGCTTCATGCTCGATATCAATCGTTCCGGCGAACGCGATCCGATCGGGCGTATCACGCTTCTCGAAGACACAGACCGCGACGGGCGATTCGACAAATCCACCGTCTTTGCGGATCACTTGATGATTCCTCGATCGATATCGGCGTATGAAGGCGGAGTTCTCTACGTTTCTGATTACAAATTGTATTTCGCGAAGGACATAAACGGCGACGGACGGGCGGATCAAAATGCACTGGTTGATCCGGATTACGGCCGAGGGAATGTCGAGCACGCTCCCAACGGACTCATGCGCGCGTTGGACAACTGGATTTACAACGCGCGATCGCAGTATCGATATCGCTGGATGGGTAACGTATTGGTTAAGCAGCGAACAGAAAATCGCGGTCAATGGGGCATCACCCAAGACAATTACGGACGTCTGCTCTACAACGTGAACAACAGCCAGCTTTTGGGTGATTATGCTCCACCCAATTACATGGGCCGCAATCCGCACCATCCCTCCACGGCAGGTCTGAATCTCTTCGTTGCAACAGATCAGCGTGTCTTCACGCTTCGAATGAATACCGCGGTCAATCGGGGTTACCTGACTGAGGTTCTGGACCATTCGGGAAAACTTTACGTGTTCCCATCGTCCTGCAGTCCGGTGATTTACCGCGGCGACAACTACCCTGCCGAGTTTATCGGAAATGCGTTCGTTTGCGATCCGGCCGGGAACCTGATCAAACGCAACGTCGTATTCGATGACAACCTCTCTCTGGCTTCGCGATTCGCGTACGACGATTCCGAATTCCTGGCTTCCACCGACGAGCGCTTTCGGCCGGTGAATCTTTTCAACGCACCGGATGGAACGTTGTGGGTAGTCGATATGTATCGCGGCATAATACAGTACAGCGCATTCATGACCCCTTATCTGCGCCGTGAAACGCTGGAGCGCGGCTTGGATCAGGGGATCCATTTGGGCCGCGTTTACCGAATCGTTTCAAAAGCCAAATCGCCCACCGAGTCTCCTCGACTATCCCAAGAATCATCCGCGGCGCTGGTCAAGAAACTCTTGCATCCGAACGGGTGGGTACGTGACACAGCCCAGAGACTGTTGGTGGAACGAGGCGATCCCTCGACAATTCCAGCGCTCGTGAAGCTCGTTGCCACGGCCCTGGACCCATTGGCTCGAATTCACGCGCTCTGGACCCTCGAAGGCCTATTGATCACGCGCTGCGACGAGACAAACCCGCAACCTGAACCGATTGGCGGCAGCACCAATTCCGTGCGTCTCATCACGATGGACGAACCCTCGCAAGTCTTTGCGCCTTCGCTCGACTCGAATGTTTTGGACGCGTGTCTCAACGCGATCAAGGATTCAGATCCTAAGGTCCAGACGGCGGCCATTCGTGTTAGCGAAGCGCTCGCCGCGAGAAATCCGGCATGCCGCGAAGCGTTTTTACGCCAACTGGCGCTCGGGAAAGAGGCTTCGGCGGAGGTTGCTTTCCAGATGGCTTTGTCCGCCGGCAACCTTTCGAAACCTTCGAGCCTGCCAGTACTCACCGCAATTGCCGCGCAGCACGCCGGGCACTCGTTGATACGGCACGCGATTCTGAGCGGCTTGGAGAATTGGGAATTACAGTTTCTTCAAATCCTTCTGAGCGACCCGCACTGGGACACGCCGGCGCCGGGGCGCGGAGCCCTCCTGCAAGCTCTGGCAAAAGCCGTCATCGTCGAAAACGAACCACGCAAAGCGGAGATGCTTCTCGTTCTCGCGGCCGGGCAAAAGAATGAACAGTCCTGGCGCCGCTCGAGCCTGCTCGAAGGCATGGCAAGCCACTCTCAGAATCGAAGATTCCGACCGATCGCACTCGGAACGTCCCCTAAATCACTCGAAATCTTGGCCGCGGCGGATGATCCCCGGATTCAGGAGCTGAACGGGCAGGTCCGGAAACTGTTCTCTTGGCCGGGACATCAGGACGAAACGGCTGTTGCAACGAGCACCGCAGCGCGCCCTGTCACGCCGGACGAGGGCTCCGCAATCGCGGCGGGCAGACTCCTCTTCGAGTATGTTTGTTCCGCGTGCCACGGATTGACCGGAGAAGGAATTCGGCCGCTCGCCCCTCCCCTTGCAAATTCCAACTGGGTGCTCGGATCCGAGAATCGTCTTATCCGCATTGCGCTCGACGGGGTTTCAGGACCGATTCACGTTGACGGAACCCGATACGAACCGCCTCTGACGCTGCCCGATATGCCCGCATTGCGGGAAGCGCTCGACGATTCTCAGATCGCCTCGGTTTTGAGCTACATCCGCCACGAGTGGGGAGAAGGAGCCGGCACGGTGTCTCCCGAGAAGATCGGCGCCGTCAGGAATGAAACTCAAAGCCGTGAAATTCCCTGGACCGAAGAAGAACTCCTAAAGATCGAATGAACATTTCTATCGCTTCAATAACAACTCAACTGGCCGACTGCACCCAAGTCGCGCTCGAAAACCAATCCGCTATCATGCCAAATTCTTTGATTCGACCCTCTCGGATTTCCAAACGAACCTGGGTCTCACTTCGAGATGATGTTCGCCGCTGGGCATTCCCACTCGTAGCGATCTTCTCTCTCTTGTTTACGTCTGCCACGCCGGCGGCAGAAAAAGCTTCCGCACCGCGCGCCAATCTGAATCGGATTGAAGAACGCGAGTTTGGGAAGCTGGACGACGGCACTTCGATAAAGCAGTTCATTCTGCGCAATTCGAATGGAATGGTTGCGAAAGTCATCAACTACGGAGCCATCATCACCGAGATCCAGGCGCCTGATCGGACCGGTGCGACCGTCAATGTCGTGTTGGGCACTGATACACTCGAACCATACACCAAAGGTTTTTCCGCGGCCGCAGTCATCGGCCGATTCGCGAACCGGATCGCAAATGCGCGCTTTTCCATCGACGGCACCGAATACAAGGTGACAGCCAACGCGGGTCGCAACCACATCCACGGCGGACGCAAAGGGTTCGCGCGCGTTGTCTGGACTCCGGAGGCCCTCCCCTCGGGCACCAACAGCGCCGGAGTGCGGTTCACCTATCTCAGTGAGGACGGTGAAGAGGGATTTCCGGGAAACATGACGGCGAGCGTGACCTATTCGTTGAATGACGACAACGAACTGAGACTCGATTACGAGGCCGCCACGGACAAACCGACTCCGGTAAATCTCACGAATCACGCGTATTTCAACTTGGCCGGGAATGGAGATGTGCTGGAGCACGAAGTATGGCTTGACGCCGATCAATACACACTTGCCGACGCTCAGTTGATCCCGACTGGAGAACTCGCTTCTGTCAAAGGCACTCCCTTGGATTTCACCAAACCCGCGACGATCGGCTCGCGAGGGGATCAGCTCAAACCTCGAGCTAATGTTTATGATCACAACTATGTGATCAACGGCGGCGGCAAATCTCTGATTTTGGCGGCCCGTGTTCGCGAACCGAAGAGCGGGCGCGTAATGGAAGTGAGAACGACGCAACCCGGTGTACAACTCTACACCGGCAATCGGAGCGCTTTCTGTTTGGAGACACAGCACTACCCCGATTCGGTCAATCATCCTGAATTCCCATCGACCATTGTCAGGCCCGGAAAACCGTTCCAGAGCACCACTTCATTCACATTTTCGGCGAAATAAAGTCAACCCGTCGCATTAGCAAATGCTCAGACTCCCAATGATCACCGGTGGGGCGACACTCTGTGGAGCCCTGACTTAATTGAAGCGCCAGAGAATGTCAGGGCTCCACAGAGTGTCGCCCCGCCCGAAAAAACTTAAGGCAGCAATGCGAACGCGAAACAGATGACCCACTCAGAAAAAACATCGAGCCCGTTGAAAAATCTATGACACGAAAATCCTTCCGCAGTCGGATCCTTGCGCCCCTGTTTGCGAGCGCCTTTGCAATCGCATTATTCACTCAAAACGGAACTCGGGCCGCGGACGCGGAAACCCGAATCGGCCTCAAGCTTCTCGCCGAAGGTTTTACCGCGCCAACTGTTCTGACATCTCTGGTGGATGGATCAGGGCGACTGCTGCTTGCCGATCAGGCTGGGGTGATTTACGTGCTGAACGAAGCGGGTGAACGATCCGAGGAGCCGTTTCTCGATCTTCGCAGCCGAGTCTGCAAGTTTAACGCAGGCATGGATGAGCGCGGCGTACTCGGTTTGGCGCTTCATCCTCAGTTCCGAGAGAATCGAAAAATGTACGTAGTCTATAGCGCCCCGCTGCGAGCGGATGGACCGGCCGATTGGAACCATACGATGCGTTTGAGCGAGTTTCATGTGTCCAACACGGATGCCGCTATCGCAATTCCTGACTCAGAACGAATTCTCCTCCAGATCGATGAACCCGACTGGAACCATAACAGCGGACGGATCGCATTTGGACCGGACGGGCTTTTGTATTTGAGCGCCGGAGACGGTGGAGCGCCAAACGATGTTGGAAGCCGTGGCCATGCGCCTGAAGGAAACGGACAGAATTTGGAAACGCTCCTCGGTAAAATTCTGCGCATCGATGTGAACCGCGGATCGCCCTATGGCATACCCGCAGACAATCCGTATGCTGACGGAAAAAAGGGCCGCCCCGAAATCTACGCATACGGACTGCGCAATCCCTGGGGACTTTCGTTCGATCGTGGCGGTTCTCACGATCTTATCGTCACCGACGTGGGACAGGATCGCTGGGAGGAGATTAATATCGTTGTGAATGGGGGCAACTACGGCTGGCGGGTTCGAGAAGGTTTCGACGGCTTTGACCACAAGAACCCGCGACAGGCTCCCAGTGAAGCTCCACCCAAAACCGGAGCGGATGGAAAACCGTTTATCGACCCGGTATTGGTTTACAAAACGCTTCGCAGAAATTTCCGAGATCCGGACGCTTTCGGCGTGACCATCACCGGCGGCTATGTCTATCGCGGGAAAGCGTTTCCGCATCTGGTTGGAAAATACATTTTCGGCGACTGGTCGAGAAGCATGGGTTTGGGAGACGGAATTCTCCTGGCAGCCACGCGCTCCGAAACATCGATCGCCGGTCAAACTTGGACGGTTGAGCCGCTGGCATTGACCGATCATCCCGATGGTCGAATCAAGGCGTTCGTTTGGGCGATCGGAGAAGATGCGGACGGTGAAATCTACATCATGACAAATGGAGCGAACCTGGTCTCTGGCACTCGCGGCAAGCTTTATAAACTTGCGCCGATGTAACTGTGCTCTGAATGAGGACACGCCCGAACGGCTGCTTCTTTTCCATAGGATTGAGGAGAGGAGAACGAAGGCAGGTGCTCCCCGGAGACCTATTAAGGATCAATGTTTCAACTGGTAAAATTCGAGTTTCAGCCCCCTGCAGTGCGGTGGGGCGGCACTCTGTAGCACGTATAAAAAGAAGTCTTTCATTTTTGCGAAGATTGTTGGGAACTGGACCACGGAAGGCAGGAAAAGGACCAAGTTGCAATGAGTCGGAATTCGTCTCGTCATTCTTCCGTGAAACGAGAGAGGGCCGAAATGTTCCAGATGCACGGCCGCCGACGTGAAAAGCATCCGCTGCCGAGGAATTTGACGAAACTCCGACGAACGCGGCAGCGTCTTGGACTGCGGTGACGAGCGAAGCGATTCACCGCTTTCGCGTCGGCGAGTCCGA
>JAQBVM010000528.1 GCA_027623095.1 Verrucomicrobiota bacterium | reverse complement strand
CATCGGTGACGTAAACCGGCTGTCTTGGCGGCCCGAAATGCGGCGCCTCCGGCGCGTATCCCAGCGGAGCGGCATGATAGCCATCGGCTGTATTCACTTCATCCGCTGGCAGAATACCTAGTTGTTCGGCACCCAATGGCGGCGCATTGGGATCATCATACTGAGAACGCGAATTGCTGATCTCGTCACCGTCGCCCGGCAGCGGGGGTAGATTTCGCCTGGGTTCGTCGGCGCCGGGAACTGGGGGCAGCGGCTGTCCGTTTGGATCGGGCAGCTCGTCAGGTTCGTCGGACGGAACCGGGACACCTTCGAATTCGACAGCTTGTTGAGAATAAGGACCGAACTTCGGAAGGGGGTACGGGGGACGGACGTGCTTGCCATTCCAACGCACCCAACGAGTTGGTCGGTAGCCATAATCCTGGGGCGCCGGTGCGCCGGGGCCGACAACTGTGGAGGGCGGACGGTTCGTCTTATATGGATTATACGGAAAGCCTTCACCGAAGCATTGCGCCGCTAAGAATTCTCGGCCCAGCACAAGCAACACAAGAAAGTGAGCCAATAGTGGCATCAATTTCCGAATCAATTTTCGGCGCGATGTTGGCATAATAGTGAAGGTATTAAGTGTCCACAACGGTTCCTATTTTGTGCGAATAACCGCCCGCTGGTGCTAGCGGTCAAACGAAGCACAACAAGTGCGCTCATTAACTCACACAGATCGTCACAGTCCGGTTTATCGGCAAACGTTACCTAGAACTTGCCATTTATCATCAGTTTTGCGAAAACGGTTGGTGAGCGATCGTGCTCGGTCAGGGAAGCACAAGGCTTTGCATCGCGACGGAAACACCGCAGTTTTGCAGAATTAGCATGTGCCGCTGTCACCGCCAGCAGACCATCCAATGCGCAAAATCATTTGTGGACGGCGAACCACGCCGGGCGTTGCGGCGGGCCTGCAATAATCAATCCTGATGAACGCCCGTGATGAAACAGGCCTGTTTGAGGTTCCGATCTCAGGACACGACCAGTGTATGATTACTTACCGCTGCCAGCTCAGCACTGAGGACCTGAAGTCCAGCGTCTATCAAGAAATGTGGTGCCGGATCTCTGGCAGGGGCGAGTTCTTTTCGCGCGGTCTGCATCAAAAGGTCAAGGGAACAAACAACTATCGCTCCTTGGAAGTGCCGTTCTATCTGAAAAAAGACCAGACACCGGATCTACTGAAGCTCAATCTTGTGTTTGAGGGCGCCGGTACGGCGCGACTCAAGGATATTGAAGTGTTAGCGACGCCGTTGGGAGGATGAAGTCCAAGGCTGATCAAGAACACCCGCCACCCTAAATAAGACCTCCGCACGATCGGAGCGGTTGGCGCAGTCGATTGTTGACAGGATGAACCCCGAGGGATCGGGACTTTCAGCAGGATAGACATGATTCTTCTTAAAGGATTGTATCCAGTTAATCACAGTGCGTAGCGGGTACTAACACCAGACCATTCTTAGCGAGGTCCGTGGTCAGCTGAGAAGAATCTTCGTCTTGGCAGGCGCCGATTGGGCAACGGAGCCAGCTTTTCAACCTCGGTTTTCTCCGTTCTCTCCTATTCAAATACGAGGATTCGGGAAGGCGGACACCGCTCCGCAAAGTAGCGTCCGAACGGCAAAATAAATCGCTGTGATCGTCACGGAACAGACGACATGGGATTCGGTTTTCTAGTACCGAGTGACGAAACACTTGAACTGGCTGATCGACATGATGAACATCCCGTTCATCCTGTTTATCCTGTCTAAAATTCGTCCTCAGCGCACCGATGTCGGTGTGGACCTATTTAGGCATCGTCTTTTGGCCGAGTGGACGGACGGTTGGGGCGATATCCCTTGCCGGTACGGTTGCGGGATCGTTTCTGTTTCGACTTCTTGTCGCCGTCATTGGAATCCTTGCCACCGGGAATCGTGTGGACGTAGTCACCTCGAAACTTTGAATTCGCGCCACTGCGGCGGCGCTGGATCGCCTCACGCGGTGGCATCGCTGGAATCAAGCAATCACAACCGCCGCCAATCAGATCCTGCCTGCCCGCTTTCTCCAACGCTTTGCGAACCTCAAAGTAATTCTCCGGTTTGAAAAACTGCATCAACGCTCGTTGCAGCTTGCGGTCCCGTAGATGCCGAGCAATATGGACCGGCTTCTTCGTAAATGGATTGATCCCCGTGTAATACATTGCCGTGGCGACATCAAACGGAGCGGGGATGAAGTCCTGCACCTGATCGGGACGATAACCGTTCCGCTTGAGGAACACCGCCAGATCGATCATTGCGTCCAGATCGCTGCCCGGATGGCTGGCAATGTAATAGGGAATCAAATACTGTTTCTTGCCCGCTTTCTTTGACTCGTCCTTGAAGATCTCGGCGAATTCCTCGAAGTCATCGTTGGTAGGCTTGCGCATCAAGTCCAGCACATTCGGATCGGTGTGTTCTGGAGCGACTTTGAGATGCCCGCCAACATGATGACGCGTCAAATCGCGCATGTACTCTGGAGACCGCCTGGCCAAATCCATGCGAATCCCGCTGGCGACGAAAACCTTCTTGACACCGGGTGTTTCGCGGGCGTCCTTCATCAATTGGACCAGCGGACCGTGATCGGTACCCAGCAGCTTGCAAATCGTCGGGTGGACACACGATTGTCGGCGACAGACCGCTTCCACTTCCGGTCGCTCGCACCGCATTTGGTACATATTCGCCGTCGGGCCGCCGATGTCACTGATCACCCCTTTAAACTCAGGGTCCGCCGTCATGCTGTTGATCTCAGACTGAATCGACTGCGGGCTCCGCGACTGGATGATCCTGCCTTGGTGCGTTGTGATCGAACAAAACGTACAGCCACCGAAGCAGCCCCGCATGATCGTGACCGAATCCTTGATCATTTCGAATGCGGGAATGGGCTCTTGGTACGATGGGTGTGGTTGGCGCGTATAGTGCAGACCGTAGATGACGTCCATGGCCGCTTCG
>JAQBVM010000527.1 GCA_027623095.1 Verrucomicrobiota bacterium | reverse complement strand
CGCAACGAATCATTTTCCCCTCCTCAGCCACCCAGCCAGGGTAACAATTCTTTTGGCGCAATTCGCCAGGGTTCAGCATCCCCGAATATCTGTTCCAAAACGGTCTCCTGTCTGTCATTCTCGAGCCGGAGAAGTTCCCCAGAGTTCTTGAGCCCCCCTTGAAACGTTCCGGCGATTTTGACTTCCGCTCCGAAAGCAGCTCGTAATGCCGTCTCGTTTTGACAGACCACCAAACACTCGCCGTGAATCAGCAGAGTCCCCGGAGGAAATTGAAATTGAATGCCCTCGACAAATCTCAAGCCGGACATTGAAACCGTCGTTCCAGTGAAATTCGCCAATTCGACAAACTCCAGTGCCTCATTTCCCGCCGTCGCGTGATAAAAGATCTCGCTGATCCGAACTTTCGAATCGTATTTGTCCGGAACCGAGTTGATGGCGGTCAATTCAAGCCGCACCTGATTCGTATCCAGAGCGACCTTTGGAAGATCCGGAATAAAGGCGGGAGGCGGAAGCGGATTGCGTTCTCGGCGTCCCTGCGGACGCCGAGTCTCCCGCCGAGAATCGAGCAAACTCGTGTAACCCCTCCACAGTGTTTCCCGGTTCCAAAAAGCAAAACCAAAAAGCACAATCAGAACCACCAGCGCTTTTCTATCGCGTTTCAAGTTTTGCATGGAAATTCGCTCCGTCCCGGAAACAACAAGTTCCACCCGCTAGATCACTCTGCGACAAACAAGGCTGCTTTCACATTCAGACTGATCCGGATTCGGAGTTGATGAAACCGTACGGGGCCAAGCCGAGACTGTAAAGTCTCCAAGAAGTTAGGTCTTGTGATCCTAAAATCGCCAAAATACCTTCCACGCGATGCCGCCCAAACTCGTGAGTCTTTTCGGTCTCGCAACACTGATTGCATTTGCGTGGGCCATCTCACGAAACCGCAAAGCAATCCCATGGCGCACCGTCGGCTGGGGACTTGCGCTTCAATGTCTTTTCGCGCTGCTCATCCTCAGAACTCCCGCAGGCACCATAGCGTTCGAGGCGGCACAGGGAATAGTCGGAAGGATCAGCGACTTTGCCTCCGTGGGCGGACAGATGGTGTTCGGTTCCCTGGCTGACCCGGAATTCCTCAAGGAAAAATGGGGGCCTGACAAAGCGTTCATTTTGGCGATCACGGTCATTACGACAATCATCGTTGTCTCGGCGATTTCATCTCTTCTGTATCACTGGGGAATTCTCCAACGGATCGTTCACGGGATGGCGTTCGTCATGCAGAAATCAATGCGAACCAGCGGCAGCGAAACCCTGGCATCCGCGGCGAATATTTTCATGGGTCAAACGGAAGCCCCATTGGTCATCAAACCGTATCTTCGGAACATGACGCGAAGCGAGCTTCTAGCAATGATGATTTGCGGCATGGCGACGATCGCGGGAAGCGTCTTGATCGTGTATGTGTCGTTTGGCGCCGTTCCCGGACACCTGCTGACCGCTTCTGTTATGAGCGCGCCGGCCGCATTGATGATATCGAAGATCATCCTTCCTGAAACCGAGCCGAGCGAAACCGCTCACAACGCAACCATACAGATCGAGAAAACCGCCACGAACGGAATCGACGCGCTATGCCACGGGGCATCGGACGGAATGCGCCTGGCGATTAATGTAATCGCCATGTTAATCGCCTTCGTCGCCGTCGTCGCGATGGCAAACTACCTGCTTGAATTGTTGCTAAGACCGTTTTCAGTCCATTTGACCCTCCAAGAACTGTTCGGCTGGATCAACGCGCCCATCGCCTGGCTTATCGGAGTTCCGGCAAAGGATTGCGGTCTTGTGGGCCGCATGCTTGGAGAACGAATCATTCTGAATGAATTCTTCGGATACATGACCCTGACTGAAAACTGGAATCTCCTGGATGAACGAAGCCGAACCCTGGCGACCTACGCACTTTGCGGATTCGCCAATTTCGGAAGCGTTGCGATTCAGATTGGCGGCATCGGCGCCCTTGTGCCCGAACGCAGGGACGACCTCGCCAAATTGGGCCTGCTTTCGATGGTCGGCGGACTGCTGACATGCTATGCCACCGCCGCGATGGTCGGCATCCTGCTCTGATCACGACAGGCGACTCGAAGCGGAATTGGCGAAGTCAGGAGAGATGTCCGCGAAACTTTTCGCGCTTTGAACCCCTGAACCAAAGCCGGTGGGGAGACACTCTGTGGAGCCCTGACCTTCTCGTGCGCTTGAATCCAGTCAAGGCTCGACAGAGTCTCGCCCCACCGAGGTTCGTGGGGAGGGGGAATCAGATTCGGAATAAAAATCACCTTTCCCTCAGCAGATAATCTGCTTTAAGTAGGTTTTGAGATTCCTGGAATGAATAGCGGATTGAAAATTGGATTCTACGTGTTGGTGATCGCCGGAGCGTGCTTTTTTGGCCGCACCGCCTACGTGAGTTACAACAAGCTCATGAATAACACTCCGGAGGATTCGCGCGAGCAGCCGATCGACGTGCCGGAACTCGAAAAAGCAGGCAACGCACTCGCGACCGAGGGTTACTCGAGCGTGATGACCTACGGAGGCGCATTCTTCATCACGATCGTTATTCTGGGATTTTTGTTGAGTCACGACGTGACGAATTACTTTGGAAACCGGGTTCTCATGGGCCTTTACAACGACGAGGGCGAAGGCGTTGCGAATCCGGATTACGAAAATGCCGAACAAGAATGGGCGGACGGACACCACCTGGATGCAATTCGCCTCATGCGCGATTACCTGCAAAAAAATCCCAAAGAGCAGCATGTCGCCATCCGAATCGCGGAGATTTACGAAAAAGACTTGGGGAACAATCTTGCGGCCGCGCTCGAGTATGAAGAAGTGCTGAAGCACAAACTCCCCCCGGAACGCTGGGGCTGGTCAGCCATTCATCTCTGCAACCTTTACTTCCGTCTGAATCAACCGGCAAAAGCGTTAGAGCTCCTTCGCCGAATCGACGCCGAATACGGCCAAACCGCCGCGGCTGAAAAAG